>CAJBBZ010000085.1 GCA_903951445.1 uncultured beta proteobacterium | reverse complement strand
GGCTGCCTAATCAGTCGTCCGCCAGCGTAAATCGTACCTGCGCTTCGGCCATCAGGTCCATAAAAGGCTCCGGCGGTATCGCATCCGAAAACAGGCGGTCGATGCTGGAGAGTTGCGCGACTTCCACCATTGCAGCCCGGTTAAATTTGCTGGCGTCCGCTGCCAGCCAAACCTCGCGGGCATGCGAAATAATGGTTTGCGATACCTTTACCTCACGGTAATCAAAGTCGCGTAGCGAGCCGTCAGATTCGATGGCGGAGATGCCAATGAGGCCAATGTCCACCTTGAACTGGCGGATGAAGTCCACCGCTGCCTCGCCCACAATGCCCTGGTCGCGCCCGCGCACCACGCCGCCCACCACAATCACCTCGCTTTGCGAATTGGCGCTCAGGATCGCGGCCACATTGAGGTTGTTGGTAATCACGCGCAAACCTTCGTGCTTGGTCAGGGCGCGGGCGATGGCCTCGGTGGTGGTGCCGATATTGAGTAGCAGCGAACAACCATTGGGCACGGCATCGGCCACGGCCCGCGCAATGCGCGCTTTGCCCTGTGCGTTGAGGATTTCGCGCTGCGGATAGGCCAGGTTCTCCACGGTGGAGCCGGGTACCCGTACGCCGCCATGAAAGCGTGCCAGCAGGCCTTCGTCGGCCAGACGCTGCACGTCGCGGCGCACGGTTTGCAGCGTTACTTCCAGGGTATCGGCCAGGCGCTCTACCGTCACCGAGCCTTGCGCCCGCACTACGCTTAAGAGCTTGATTTGTCGTGGATTAGGGTTCATGCGCCGATGGTCCGAGTCTTGGGTAAAGAGAGCCCGCACACTTTAAATCGAACCGAAAGGAATGGTTTTAGGGTAAACACCTAGTTAAAACGAATAATTTCGAACAATAATTGTCACATTCGAATTTACAACGCGCTTATTTGGTGCGAGCGATCAAGGGTGTCTGATGGACTTTAGTCTTCAAGCAGTGAGTAAAAAAGTAGGCGCGCAGCCCTGGCTATATGCGCTGGACATGGACTTGCGCCCTGACGCCGTGACCGTGCTCTTGGGCGCCACGCAAGCGGGCAAAACCAGCCTGATGCGCATCATGGCTGGACTGGATGTGCCCAGCAGCGGGCGCGTACTGGTCGATGGTGTGGACGTGGTCGGCGTGCCGGTGCGCCAGCGCAATGTGTCCATGGTCTATCAGCAGTTCATCAACTACCCCTCCATGACGGTGTTTGACAACATTGCCTCGCCGCTGAATTTGCGCGGCGAAACCGGCGTGCGCCAGCGGGTGCAGGCCCTGGCCGAAAAGCTGCATATTGAGATGTTTCTGGAGCGCTACCCGGCTGAGTTGTCCGGCGGGCAGCAGCAGCGCGTGGCGCTGGCCCGCGCTTTGGCCAAAAGCGCGCCGCTGATGTTGCTGGACGAACCCCTGGTCAATTTGGACTACAAATTGCGCGAAGAATTGCGCGACGAACTCAGCGCCTTGTTCGCGGCGGGCAATTCGACCGTTGTCTATGCCACCACCGAGCCGGGCGAGGCCTTGCTTTTGGGCGGCTATACCGCTGTGATGGACGCGGGGGAATTGCTGCAATACGGCCCCACCGCCGAAGTGTTTCAGCGGCCCCGCTCGATCCGCGTGGCAACGGCTTTTAGCGATCCACCTATGAATCTTTTTCCTGCGCGGGTGCAAGACCAAGCGCTGGTGCTGGCCGATGCCAGCAGCGTTGCGCTCGCAAGCGCTCTGGCAGCCGGGACGGTCACTGCCGGCCTGCGCGCCAGCGCTTTGCGCGTGCAGGGGCGTCCGGGTGACGTGGCGGTAAACGCCACCGTGGCCTTGGCCGAAATTTCTGGTTCAGACACCTTTGTGCATCTGGATACCGCGCTGGGTGCCATGGTCGCACAACTCGCTGGGGTGCATTACTTTGATCTAGGCGATGCCATGGCGGTGTATTTCCGCCCGCAAGATGTCTATGTGTTTGACAGCGCCGGCATGCTGGCCCTGGCCCCGTCGCGCGAAGGGGTGCACTGATATGGCGCGCATCGATCTTGACTTGGCCCACGCCTACCGACCCAAGCCGCAACAAGACAGCGACTACGCGTTGCTGCCTTTAAAGATGTCGTTTGAAAACGGCGGCGCTTATGCCTTGCTTGGCCCTTCGGGCTGCGGCAAAACCACCATGCTCAACCTCATGTCCGGTCTGGTGCAGCCCTCGCAAGGCACGGTGTTTTTCGACGGACAGGACGTAACGCGCTCCACGCCGCAACAGCGCAACATCGCACAGGTGTTTCAGTTCCCGGTAATTTACGACACCATGACGGTCGCGGAAAACCTGGGTTTTCCGCTGCGCAACCGCAAGATGCCCGCCGAGCAAATCCGCCAACGCGTAGGCGAAATCGCCGAGATGCTGGACTTGAGCGGCCAGCTCAATCAGCGCGCATCGGGGCTGGCGGCCGATGCCAAACAAAAAATTTCGCTCGGGCGCGGCCTGGTGCGTTCGGACGTATCGGCGGTCTTGTTCGACGAGCCCTTAACCGTGATTGACCCCCACCTGAAGTGGCAGTTGCGGCGCAAGCTCAAGCAAATTCACCGCGAACTCAAACTCACGCTGGTCTATGTCACGCATGACCAGGTAGAGGCCCTGACCTTCGCGCAGCAAGTAGTGGTCATGACGCGCGGACGTGCAGTGCAGATGGGCACAGCGGCGCAGTTGTTCGAGCGGCCCTCGCATACGTTTGTTGGCCATTTCATCGGCTCACCGGGCATGAATTTCCTGCCTGCGCACATGGGGCCGCAGGGCTTGCAAGTGTGCGGTGTGGCCTTGCCGCTTGCCGCAGCGCAAGCCGAGTTGCCCCATGGGGATTTGAAGCTGGGCATACGCCCCGAATACGTGCGCTGCGCAGGGAGTAGTTTTGAAGGCGCGCTGGCCATGCAAGTGCAGCAAGTGCAAGATGTGGGCACCCACTTCATCGTCACCGCCAGCCTGCAAGGGCAGGTATTCAAAGCGCGCCTAGCGATGATGGCCGAACCCTTTGCCGTGGGCAGCACGGTGTGGTGCCAGGTGCTCAATGAGAAAAGCTGTTTTTACCGCAACGAGGAGATCGTGGCATGAGCGCGAGCAACAAGCCGGTCAACCAGAAGGCATGGTTTCTCATACTGCCGATGCTGGTGTGCGTGGCCTTTTCCGCCATCCTGCCTTTGATGACGGTAGTGAACTACTCGGTACAAGACATTATTTCGCCCGAGCGCCGTATTTTTGTGGGCACGGAGTGGTTTGTCGCCATCATGCGCGATGAAGAGTTGCACGGCGCTTTGCTGCGCCAGATTACGTTTTCGCTGGCGGTGTTGCTGATCGAAATTCCGCTAGGCATTGCGCTGGCTTTGTCCATGCCGGCCCAGGGCTGGCGGGCCTCGGTCGTGTTGGTGGTGGTGTCGCTGTCGCTGCTGATTCCCTGGAACGTGGTGGGCACGATATGGCAAATTTTTGGACGCTCAGACATTGGTCTCATGGGCGCCGCCTTACAAGGCTTGGGCATCGAATACAGCTATACCGGCAATGCCACGCACGCCTGGTTGACGGTGTTGCTGATGGATGTGTGGCATTGGACGCCGCTGGTGGCGCTTTTGGGTTACGCCGGTTTGCGCTCGATCCCCGATGCCTATTACCAAGCCGCCAGCATTGATGGCGCGAGCAAGTTGGCTGTGTTTTGGTATGTACAACTGCCCAAGATGCGCGGCGTACTAATGATTGCCGTGCTGCTGCGTTTCATGGACAGCTTCATGATTTACACCGAGCCTTTTGTGCTCACTGGCGGCGGGCCGGGCAATGCCACCACCTTCTTGTCGCAGTTCCTCACGCAAAAAGCCGTGGGCCAGTTTGACTTGGGGCCGGCGGCTGCCTTCTCGCTCATTTACTTCCTGATTATTTTGCTGATGTGCTTTGTGTTGTTTAACTGGATGCAGCGTGTAGGCACCCAATCCAAGGAGACCGACCATGCATGAGAAGCGGTTTCATAAGCGCTCCATCTTTTTGATCGCCTACATGGTGTTTGCCTTGCTGCCGGTGTATTGGATGGTCAATATGTCCTTCAAGACCAATACCGAAATTCTGGCTAGTTTTGCCTTGTTCCCCCAGCACTTCACCTGGGAGAACTACCACCTCATCTTGACCGATGTGTCTTGGTATTCGGGCTATATCAACAGCCTGATTTATGTGGCTATGAATACGGTGGTGTCTCTTACGGTAGCCTTGCCTGCGGCCTATGCGTTTTCGCGCTACAGTTTTTTGGGTGACAAGCATGTGTTCTTCTGGCTGCTCACCAACCGCATGACGCCGCCGGCCGTTTTTCTGCTGCCTTTTTTCCAGCTCTACACCACCGTGGGTCTGATGGATACGCACTTGGCGGTGGCCATGGCGCATCTACTGTTTAACGTGCCTTTGGCGGTGTGGATTTTGGAAGGCTTTATGAGCGGCATTCCGCGCGAGATCGACGAGACCGCGTATATCGACGGCTATTCCTTCCCCCGGTTTTTTGTGCGCATTTTCTTGCCGCTGATTAAAGCCGGTGTCGGCGTGGCTGCTTTCTTTTGCTTTATGTTTAGTTGGGTGGAATTGTTGCTGGCTCGCACGCTCACGAGCGTCAACGCCAAGCCTATTGTGGCGACTATGACGCGCACCGTGTCTGCCGCCGGTATGGATTGGGCCACCCTGGCCGCTGCCGGCGTGCTGACGATTGTGCCGGGCGCTATCGTGATCTGGTTTGTACGCAACTACATCGCCAAGGGCTTCGCCATGGGGCGGGTCTAAGACGCTATGTACAAGGAGACCCGCAATGTTTGAGTGGATGGCCTGGACAACACCGGTAGCGGTATTTTTTATTTCCATTGCCTTGATGTTGGTGGGTATGACAGTGTGGGAGATCAAGTCCCCCACCGTGATGCGCAAAGGCTTTTTGCCCCTAGAAACCACTAGGGGCGATCGTTTGTTTATTGGCCTGCTGTGCGCCGCCTATGTGAACTTAGCTTTTCTGGGTTTAAGCGGGCGTTTGGCCGAATTACTCGGCTTGCCTGAAGACCCATCTATCTGGTTTAGTTTTGTTCTGTCCATGGCCGTACTGGCCTGGGTCATGCGTAAAGGTTAGTGTTTGAGTGTGAAGGATCGGTTCCCTATTCCCCTGGAGCCGAAGCAGCCTTTGAAATTAGGGGGTATTCATCAATTGAGGAGACATAGCATGAAGTTACGGTATTCAATGGTGTCTGTCGCAGTCGCCTGCCTGCTGGCTAACAGCGCGTGGGCGGGTGAAGCAGAAGCCAAAAAATGGATCGACAGCGAATTTCAACCATCGACGCTGAGCAAGGAAAAGCAGCTAGATGAAATGAAGTGGTTTATCGAAGCGGCCAAAAAGCTGCAAGCCAAGGGCGTGAAGGAAATTTCGGTCGTGTCCGAGACCATCACCACGCACGAATACGAGTCCAAGACACTGGCCAAAGCCTTTGAGGAAATTACCGGGATCAAGGTCAAGCACGACTTGATCCAAGAGGGTGACGTGGTTGAAAAACTGCAAACCTCTATGCAATCGGGTAAGTCGATTTATGACGGCTGGATTAGCGATTCCGACCTGATCGGCACCCACTACCGTTACGGCAAGATTCTGAACCTTACCGATTACATGACCGGCGCGGGCAAGGACTACACCAACCCGGGTCTGGATATCAAAGACTTTATCGGCACCAGCTTTACCACCGCACCGGACGGCAAGCTGTACCAATTGCCGACGCAGCAATTCGCCAACCTCTACTGGTTCCGCGCCGATTTGTTCGACCGCAAAGACCTGAAGGACAAGTTCAAAGCCAAGTACGGCTATGACTTGGGCGTGCCGCTCAACTGGAGCGCCTATGAGGACATCGCCGACTTCTTTACCAATGATGTGAAGAACATCGATGGCAAGCCGATTTATGGCCACATGGACTACGGCAAGAAAGATCCTTCCTTGGGCTGGCGTTTCACAGACGCATGGCTGTCCATGGCAGGCACCGCTGACGTTGGCATACCTAACGGTCTGCCGATTGATGAGTGGGGCATTCGCGTCGCGGATGACAAGTGCACGCCGGTGGGCGCGTCAGTCTCCCGGGGTGGCGCAACCAACTCGCCTGCTGCGGTCTATGCCTTGACCAAGTACATCGACTGGATGAAAAAGTATTCGCCCAAGGAAGCCATCGGCATGACTTTCGGTGAAGCTGGTCCAGTGCCTGCCCAGGGCCAGATCGCCCAGCAAATCTTCTGGTACACGGCCTTTACTGCGGACATGATCAAACCCGGCCTGCCGGTAGTCAATGCCGACGGCACCCCGAAATGGCGCATGGCCCCCGGCCCCAACGGCCCCTACTGGAAGCAAGGCATGCAAAACGGCTACCAAGACGTGGGCTCATGGACCTTCTTCAAAGACCACGATCCAAACAAGGTCGCAGCCGCTTGGCTCTATGCCCAGTTTGTAACGGCTAAAACCACGTCCCTGAAGAAAACCGTGGTGGGCCTGACCCCGATCCGCGAGAGCGACATCCAGTCCAAAACCATGACCGATATGGCACCTAAGCTCGGTGGTTTGGTGGAGTTCTACCGCAGCCCGGCCCGCGTGGCCTGGACGCCTACCGGTACCAACGTGCCTGACTATCCCAAACTGGCCCAGCTCTGGTGGAAAAACGTGGCAGTGGCTGTGACGGGTGAAAAGACCCCTCAGGCCGCCATGGACAACCTGGCTGAGGAAATGGACCAGGTCATGAGCCGTTTGGAGCGCGCGGGTATGGCCAAGTGCGCGCCTAAGCTCAACCCCAAGAGCGATGCTTCCAAATGGCTAAGCGACAAGGGCGCGCCATGGAAGAAGTTGGCGAATGAAAAGCCAAAGGGCGAGACCATCGCTTATGACACGCTGCTCAATGCGTGGAAAGCCGGCAAGGTTCGCTAAGCCGCTACGGGCCTAGGGCCCGTGTTTTTAGTGGCCGTTCGGCAAAGCGCCGGGCGGCCACGCTCCCGCAATTTCAAGGATGTGCCCTTAGCCGGTGGGAAGCGGCACGTCCCTTTGTTTTGATTTATGGCCAACCTGCACCCTGCATCACCCGCGCCACGCGCCGAGATTCTTGCCCGATTGGGTGAGGATGCGGTGTATGACGTCGCCGTGGTCGGCGGTGGCTCGACTGGCTTGGGCATTGCGCTAGATGCGGCGCTGCGCGGCCTCAGAGTAGTGCTGATCGAGTCGCATGATTTTGCCAAGGGCACTTCATCGCGCTCCACCAAACTGGTCCATGGCGGCGTGCGCTACCTGGGGCAAGGCAATATCTCCCTGGTGCGCGAAGCCTTGCACGAGCGGCGCACCTTGCTCCAGAGTGCGCCCCATATTGCGCAGCCGCTGGACTTTGTCGTGCCCGCCTACCGCTGGTGGGAAAAGCCTTTTTACGGCGTGGGCCTCAAGCTCTATGACCAGTTGGCTGGCGACGCAGGCCTGGGCAAGACCGAGCTACTAGGCAACCAGGCGACCCTGGCCTTGATTCCCGGCGCGCGCACCCAAGGGCTGCGCGGTGGCGTGCGTTACTGGGATGGCCAGTTCAATGACGCCCGTCTAGCCATTGCCATCGCCCGCACGGCCGCGCAACACGGCGCCTTGCTGGTCAACTATTGCCGGGCCGAGGCCTTGTTGTATGAAAGCGGCCGCGTCGCCGGGCTGCAATGCACCGATACCCGCAGCGGCACGCCCTACCGCATCCGCAGCCAATGCGTGATCAATGCAACCGGGGTGTGGGTGGACGCGTTACGCGAAAAGGACGCGCAGCAGGAGTCCGCCGCCGCCTTCAAGCCCTTGGTGGCGCCCAGCCAGGGCGTGCATCTGGTAGTGGACCGGAGTTTTCTGGACGGCGATACCGCCCTGATGGTGCCCAAAACCTCGGACGGGCGAGTGCTTTTTGCTGTGCCCTGGCTAGGCAAAGTCATTTTGGGTACCACCGACACCCCGCGCCAGGACTTGTCCCGCGAACCGCAGGCCTTCAAGCAAGAGGTGGACTTTATTTTGGGCGAGGCTGCGCACTATCTGCGCCGCGCACCTACCCGCGCCGATGTGCGCAGCATCTGGGTGGGCTTGCGCCCTCTGGTCAAACACCAAGACGACCAAGACACCAAGACGTTGAGCCGGGAGCACACCGTCGCCATTAGCCGGTCGGGCTTGGTTACGGTGACTGGCGGCAAGTGGACGACCTACCGGGTGATGGCCGAGGACGTGTTGGCTGCATGCCAGGAGGCCCGCTTACTGGCAACTTTGCCCGCTTGCGCCACCCAACAGGCTCGGATGGTAGGTGCGCCCTCGGCGCAATCCCCTGTTACTTCGCTCAGCCTGCCACCCGGATTGCATTCTTATGGCGCCGAACAATCGTTAGTCCAATCCCTGCCGGGAGCAGACCATTGGATCAGCCCAGGCTTGTCGGAGGCCATGGTTCGTTTCGCGCTGCGCTATGAATATGCACTGACCGTGGAAGACGTGTTGGCGCGGCGCTCCCGCCTCTTGTTCCTGGATGCGCAGCAAGCCGCCGCAGTGGCCAGCGAGGTCGCCGCGCTGATCGCCGAAGAACTAGGACAGGATGGCGGCGAGACCGATTTCCTGGAAATTTGCGCCCATTTTTCGCTGGTTCCTTGAAAAGAACAGGAAAAATGCCGGGGAGGCTACGAAAAATAGTGCATAATCGGGGGCTTCGCTCGTAAAAGCTGAAGATTCTGCCCACATGGAGTCAGCCCGAACGGTTCGGGTTGAGGACAGCGGGCCCAAGACTGACTGGTACGCGTTTTCTCGGTAATCCGAGGTATCGCTTCCGGTGCAAGTTGGGAAAAACTGACATGATCCAAACTGAATCTCGACTGGAAGTCGCCGATAACACCGGCGCGAAATCGGTCCTCTGTATCAAGGTGCTGGGTGGCTCACGCCGCCGTTACGCCAGCGTAGGGGACATCATCAAGGTGAGCATCAAAGAAGCTGCACCGCGTTCCCGCGTCAAAAAAGGCGAGGTCTACAGCGCCGTAGTGGTTCGCACCGCCAAAGGCATCCGCCGCGCGGACGGCTCGCTGGTGAAGTTTGATGGCAATGCAGCAGTGTTGCTCAACGCCAAGCTCGAGCCCATCGGCACCCGCATCTTCGGACCCGTTACGCGTGAATTGCGTACCGAGAAGTTCATGAAGATCGTGTCCTTGGCTCCCGAAGTTTTGTAAGGACAGGCTATGAACAAGATTCGCAAGGGCGATCAAGTGATCGTCATCGCAGGGCGGGACAAAGGCAAGCGCGGCGTCGTGACATTGCGTAGCGACGACTCGCATGTGCTCGTTGAAGGTGTGAACCAAGTCAAAAAGCACACCAAGCCCAACCCCCTCAAGGGAACGACCGGCGGCATCGTGGACAAAACCATGCCTATCCACCAGTCCAATATCGCTATCTTCAACGCGGCATCTGGCAAGGCGGACCGTGTGGGTATCAAGCTACAGGCCGATGGCAAACGCGTTCGCGTTTACAAATCCAGCGGCGAAGAAATCAAGGCGGCATAAACATGGCACGTTTACAACAACACTACCGCGAAAAAGTCGCGCCCGATTTGATGGCCAAGTTTGGTTTCAAATCGCCCATGCAAGTTCCCCGTATCACCAAAATCACCCTCAACATGGGTGTGAGCGAAGCGGTGGCGGACAAGAAAGTCATGGACAGCGCGGTCGCTGACCTGACCAAGATCGCCGGCCAAAAGCCTGTGGTGACCAAGTCCAAAAAAGCCATCGCTGGTTTCAAAATCCGCGAAGGCCAGGCGATTGGCTGCATGGTCACGCTGCGTGGCGTGCAGATGTATGAATTCCTGGACCGCTTTGTCACCGTGGCGCTGCCCCGTGTCCGTGACTTCCGTGGTATTTCCGGACGCGCTTTTGATGGCCGTGGAAACTACAACATCGGCGTGAAAGAGCAAATTATTTTCCCTGAGATTGAGTACGACAAAGTAGACGCTTTGCGTGGCCTCAACATCAGTATCACCACGACCGCAAAGTCTGACGAAGAGTGCAAGGCACTTTTGTCGGGCTTCCGTTTCCCGTTCAAGAATTGAGGTGACCAGTGGC
The DNA here is from genome assembly GCA_903951445.1 of uncultured beta proteobacterium. Taxonomy (GTDB): domain Bacteria; phylum Pseudomonadota; class Gammaproteobacteria; order Burkholderiales; family Burkholderiaceae_C; genus Allorhodoferax. The sequence goes on along the minus strand of CAJBBZ010000085.1, from coordinate 64,708 downwards.
AAAAATGGCTTTAATCGAGCGTGAGCTCAAGCGCGACAAACTGGTCGCCAAATACGCGAAAAAGCATGCTGCGCTCAAAGCGATCGCAGGCGATGCCAAGCGCAGCGACGACGAGCGCGCCGCCGCGCGTCTGGACTTGCAAAAGCTTCCGCGCAACGCCAACCCTACACGCCAGCGTAACCGCTGCGCGATCACGGGTCGTCCCCGTGGCACGTTCCAGCAATTTGGTCTGGCCAGAGCAAAAATTCGTGAAATGGCGTTTGCCGGTGAAATCCCCGGCATCGTCAAAGCGAGCTGGTAAGCGGCAGGAGAACCCGATATGAGTATGAGTGATCCCATCGCCGACCTGTTGACGCGTATCCGTAACGCGCAAATGGTCGCCAAGCCCACCGTGCTGGTGCCTTCTTCCAAAGTGAAGGTTGCTATTGCACAGGTGCTCCAAGACGAAGGCTATATCGACGGCTTCAAAGTAACGACTACCGCTGGCAAGTCCGAACTAGAAATTGCCTTGAAGTACTACGCAGGACGCCCGGTGATCGAGCGTATCGAGCGCGTGAGCCGCCCCGGCTTGCGTGTGTACCGCGGCAGCGACGCCATTCCCCAAGTGCAAAACGGCTTGGGTGTAGCGATTGTGACCACGCCCCAAGGCGTGATGACAGACCGCAAAGCGCGCGCCAATGGCGTAGGCGGCGAAGTGCTGTGCTACGTGGCCTAAGCTGCATTCTGGAGAAATAACTATGTCCCGAGTAGGTAAACGTCCTGTCAGCATCCCCGCTGGCGTTGATGTGCAGATCAAGGAAGACCAGATCAGCGTTAAGGCAGCCGGTGGTACTTTGCATCTGGCGCAAAACGCATTGGTCAAAATTTCTAACGAGTCCGGTTCGCTGGTGTTCTTGCCCGCCAATGACTCGCGTGCCGCCGATGCCATGTCTGGCACCATGCGTCAGCTGGTTAGCAATATGGTCACCGGTGTGACCCAGGGCTTTGAGAAGAAGCTCAATCTGGTCGGTGTGGGTTTCAAGGCCCAGGCTATTGGTAACAAGCTCAACCTCGCGATCGGTTTTTCGCATCCTGTCAATATGGACATGCCTGCCGGTATCACGGTGGCAACGCCCACGCCGACGGAAATCTCTATCAAGGGTGCGGACCGTCAGCGCGTAGGCCAGATCGCAGCGGAAATTCGTGGTGTACGTCCTCCTGAGCCTTACAAAGGCAAAGGCATCCGTTATTCGGATGAGAAGATCACCATCAAAGAAACCAAGAAGAAATAAGGAACTGCACTATGTTGACGAAAAAAGAGCAACGTCTTCGCAGAGCGCGGCAGACCCGTATCCGTATCGCAACACAAGGCGTTGCACGGCTCACGGTCAACCGCACCAATTTGCATATCTACGCTACCGTGATTGCCGGTACCGGCGACCGCATTGTGGCTACCGCTTCCAGCGTGCAGGCCGATGTGCGCAGCGCGCTGGGTGGTTCGGGCAAAGGTGGCAATGTGGCCGCAGCCCAAATGGTTGGCAAGCTGGTGGCTGAAAAAGCCAGGGCTGCCGGCATCGAAAAAGTTGCCTTTGACCGTGCGGGCTTTGCCTACCACGGCCGGGTCAAGGCCTTGGCTGACGCGGCGCGCGAAGCAGGCTTGCAGTTTTAAGCAGATCGGAACGAACCATGGCTAAAGTACAAGCAAAAATGCAGGGCAAGGTCGAAGGACCCGAGGACGGGCTGCGGGAAAAAATGATCGCGATCAACCGCGTGACCAAAGTGGTCAAGGGCGGTCGTATTCTGGGCTTTGCCGCCTTGACCGTGGTCGGTGACGGCGATGGCCGTATCGGCATGGGCAAAGGCAAGTCCAAAGAAGTGCCGGCAGCGGTGCAAAAAGCGATGGAAGAAGCCCGCCGCAACATGATCAAAGTCAGCCTGAAGAACGGCACGATTCACCACCAGGTGATGGGCCACCACGGCGCAGCCAATGTCATGATGGCACCGGCTCCCAAGGGAACCGGCATCATCGCAGGCGGCCCGATGCGCGCTGTGTTTGAGGTCGTTGGCATTACCGATATCGTGGCCAAGAGCCATGGTTCGACCAACCCTTACAACATGGTGCGTGCCACTTTGGACGCATTGTCGATTTCCACCACGCCTTCGCAGGTTGCTGCTAAGCGCGGCAAATCCATCGAAGAGATCTTCGCCTGATCGGAGACGAGTCATGACTACACCTCAAACCGTAAAAATCCAATTGGTGCGTAGCCCCATTGGTTGCAAAGAATCCCACCGTGCCACCGTGCGTGGCCTGGGCCTGCGCAAAATGGGGAGCACCAGCGAGTTGGAAGACACGCCGGCCGTTCGCGGAATGATCAACAAGATCAGCTATCTGGTCAAAGTGCTGTAAGGGGCGGATGATGGAACTCAATGGCATCAAGCCTGCATCAGGCGCCAAGCACGCTAAGCGTCGCGTCGGTCGTGGTATCGGATCGGGTCTGGGTAAAACCGCCGGTCGCGGTCACAAAGGTCAAAAGTCGCGTGCTGGCGGCTACCACAAAGTGGGTTTTGAAGGCGGTCAGATGCCTATGCATCGCCGTTTGCCCAAGCGTGGCTTCAAATCCCATTTGCTCAAGTACAACGCCGAAATTACGTTGACGACGCTGGAAGTTTTGGGACTGCCCGAAGTGGACATGCTCACGCTCAAGCATGCCGGTGTAGTTGCACCGATTGCCAAGGTGGTGAAAGTGATTCACACCGGTGCATTGACCAAGGCTGTGAAGCTGACCGGCATTGGCGCAAGCGCCAATGCCAAAGCAGCTATCGAAGCGGCTGGCGGCAGCGTCGCCTAATTGATTTGAGACAAGCCTGTGGCAAGTACCTCCGCGCAAACAGCTAAGAACGGCAAGTACGGCGACTTGAGTCGCCGCTTGGTGTTCCTGCTGCTCGCCCTGGTCGTGTACCGGGTGGGTGCGCATATTCCTGTGCCGGGTATAGACCCCAATCAATTGCAGCAACTTTTCCAAGGTCAGCAAGGTGGCATATTGAGCCTGTTCAATATGTTCTCCGGCGGTGCTTTGTCACGGTTTACCGTATTCGCGTTGGGCATCATGCCCTACATCTCGGCCTCTATCATCATGCAATTGCTGGGCTATGTCGTGCCCATGTTTGAGCAACTCAAGAAAGAGGGCGAAGCCGGGCGCCGCAAGATTACGCAGTACACGCGTTATGGCACTTTGGGCCTGGCTTTGTTCCAGTCCATGGGTATTGCCCTGGCGCTGGAGTCGTCGGCGGGTTTGGTGTTGTCGCCAGGGATGGGGTTTCGTATTACTGCGGTAGTTACGCTTACATCGGGCACCATGTTCCTGATGTGGCTGGGTGAGCAAATTACCGAGCGCGGTCTGGGCAACGGTATTTCTATCTTGATTTTCGGCGGTATCGCTGCGGGTCTGCCCAGTGCCGTTGGTGGTTTGTTGGAGCTAGTGCGCACCGGTGCCATGAGCATTTTGGTGGCCTTGGTTATTGTGGTTCTGGTCGGTTTGGTGACCTATTTTGTGGTCTTTGTAGAGCGCGGCCAACGCAAGATTTTGGTGAACTACGCGCGCCGCCAGGTGGGCAACAAGGTCTATGGCGGTCAGTCCTCGCACCTGCCGCTCAAACTCAATATGGCGGGCGTGATTCCTCCCATCTTTGCCTCCTCGATTATTTTGTTACCGGCCACGATTGCCAACTGGTTTAGCAGCGGTGAGTCTATGAGTTGGCTTAAAGACATTGCCGGCACGCTCAGCCCAGGCCAGCCGGTGTATGTGATGCTGTATGCCAGCGCAATTGTGTTTTTCTGTTTCTTTTATACCGCCTTGGTGTTTAACAGCCGCGAAACCGCGGACAACCTGAAAAAGAGCGGCGCCTTCATCCCCGGTATTCGTCCTGGCGATCACACGGCCAAGTACATCGACAAAATTTTGCTGCGCCTGACCTTGGCAGGTGCCATTTACATCACCTTTGTGTGCTTGCTGCCGGAGTTTCTGATTTTGAAATACAACGTGCCGTTTTACTTCGGTGGAACGTCTTTGCTGATTATTGTGGTGGTCACCATGGATTTCATGGCCCAGGTACAAAACTACCTGATGTCGCAGCAATATGACTCATTGTTGAAGAAAGCGAGCTTCAAGCCGACCTAAATGAGGCTTGAAATCAAATAGTGGTTGGCTGCAAAGCAGTTAGCTAATGGATGTGGCAGGTAATAGTGGCCGGGACGCAAGTTAAGGTTGCTTTGGTAGTTTTAGGAGAATAGAAATGAAAGTCTCGGCCTCGGTCAAGAAAATTTGCCGCAATTGCAAGATTATCCGTCGCAAGGGCGTGGTGCGTGTGATCTGTACAGATCCGCGCCACAAGCAGCGTCAGGGTTGATAGCTAGAGTTCTAGAGGAAAAATATGGCACGTATCGCTGGTATAAATATTCCGCCGCACAAACATGCGGAAATCGGACTGACCTCCATTTTCGGCATTGGACGTCCGCGCGCACGCAAAATATGCGAAGCCTGCGGCATTGCATATTCCAAAAAAATCAAAGACCTCACCGACGGTGATCTGGAAAAAATTCGCGATGCGATTGGCCAGTTCACTATCGAAGGCGATTTGCGGCGCGAGACCACGATGAACATCAAGCGTTTGATGGACATCGGTTGCTACCGCGGCTTCCGCCATCGCCGTGGTTTGCCGATGCGCGGACAGCGCACACGCACCAATGCCCGTACCCGCAAAGGTCCGCGCAAGGCTGCGGCATCCCTGAAAAAATAAGACGCACTAAGAGATCACTATGGCAAAAGCTCCTACCAATAGCGCAGCACAACGCGTGCGCAAAAAGGTTCGCAAGAACGTTGCCGATGGCATCGCACACGTGCACGCCTCGTTTAACAACACCATCATTACCATCACCGACCGCCAGGGCAATGCTTTGTCCTGGGCTTCGTCCGGTGGCCAGGGTTTCAAAGGTTCGCGTAAATCGACGCCTTTTGCAGCCCAGGTGGCATCCGAAGTGGCCGGTCGCGCCGCTTTGGAGCAGGGTATCAAGAACCTCGATGTCGAGATCAAGGGTCCCGGCCCTGGTCGCGAATCGTCGGTGCGCGCTTTGGCAGCGCTGGGCATCCGCATCAATTTGATTGCAGATGTGACGCCGGTACCGCACAACGGTTGCCGTCCCCAGAAACGCCGTCGTATCTAATTTCAACAAAGCCCACCGCTGTCAGCTCCGGCTGCCAGCTCCCGCAAGTAATTGCGGCAGATGACATAAAAAGGAAGTTCAAGTGGCACGCTATCTAGGCCCCAAGGCCAAACTCTCACGCCGTGAAGGCACAGACCTGTTTCTCAAGAGCGCACGCCGCGCGATTGGTGATAAGGCCAAATTCGATTCCAAGCCCGGTCAGCATGGTCGCACTTCCGGTGCGCGTACCTCTGACTACGGTTTGCAGCTTCGCGAGAAGCAAAAAGTCAAACGCATGTACGGCGTGTTGGAGCGTCAGTTCCGCCGCTATTTTGAAGAGGCAGATCGCCGCAAAGGCAATACGGGCGCCAACCTTTTGTCCTTGCTCGAATCGCGCCTGGACAATGTGGTGTACCGCATGGGCTTTGGCTCCACCCGCGCTGAGGCGCGCCAGTTGGTGTCGCACAAAGCGGTTACCGTCAATGGCCAATCGGTGAATATTCCTTCTTACATGGTCAAGGCTGGCGATACGCTGGCTGTGCGTGAAAAGTCGAAGAAGCAAAACCGTGTGGTCGAAGCGCTTCAGCTGGCCCAGCAGGTGGGTATCCCTTCATGGGTGGACGTCAATGCCGACAAGGCCGAAGGCGTTTTCAAGAGTGTGCCAGACCGCGATATGTTCGGTGCCGATATCAACGAATCACTCATTGTTGAGTTGTATTCGCGTTAATCAGGTTTGTTGTTAAATTCGTCCCTATGTGGCGTTCGCTGCTATGTAGGTGCTTCACCAGCCTTACTGATGTAACGAGTCAGGGGTATTGAGAGGAAGTGGAAATGCAGAATAGTTTGTTGAAACCCAAGTCGATCACCGTTGAACAAGTCAGCCTGAACCGCGCCAAGGTCGCATTGGAGCCGTTTGAGCGTGGTTATGGCCACACCTTGGGCAATGCTTTGCGCCGTGTCTTGCTGTCGTCTATGCCTGGCTATGCGGCCACCGAGGTGACGATTGCTGGCGTCTTGCACGAGTACTCGTCTATCGACGGTATCCAGGAAGATGTGGTCAACATCCTCTTGAACCTCAAGGGTGTGGTGTTTAAATTACACAACCGTGATGAAGTGACCCTAAGCTTGCGCAAAGATGTCGAGGGTGTGGTGCTTGCCTCGGACATCCAGACGCCGCATGACGTCGAGATCATCAACCCCGATCATGTCATCGCGCATTTGTCTACCGGCGGTAAGCTGGACATGCAGATCAAAGTGGAAAAAGGCCGTGGCTATGTGCCTGGCTCGGTGCGTCGCCATGGCGATGAGCCCACCAAATCCATTGGCCGCATGATCCTGGACGCGTCGTTCTCGCCCGTCAAGCGCGTGAGCTATGTGGTTGAAAGCGCCCGTGTCGAGCAACGTACCGATCTGGACAAGCTGGTGGTAGATATCGAGACCAATGGTGCGGTCAGTGCAGAAGACGCAGTGCGCTCTTCGGCGCGCATCCTGGTGGAGCAATTGGCTGTGTTCGCCCAACTAGAGGGCAATGAGCTGCCTGGCTTTGGCGCCCCGAGCGCCGGCCGCGAAGCCAAGTTTGACCCGATCCTCTTGCGTCCGGTCGATGAGCTCGAACTCACTGTGCGTTCGGCCAACTGCGTCAAAGCAGAAAATATTTATTACATCGGTGACCTGATTCAGCGCACCGAAAACGAGTTGCTTAAGACGCCTAACCTGGGTCGCAAGTCTCTTAACGAAATCAAAGAAGTTTTGGCTTCGCGCGGTTTGACTTTGGGTATGAAGCTCGAAGCCTGGCCACCGGCCACACTAGACAAGCGTTAATTCGCTTGGATTGCAGGCCTGCAAAGGCCAGCGCTGCGGGCAGTACCTGATACGGCTGCCTTCGAATCAAAAAAAGGAAATCTACTATGCGCCACGGACACGGACTACGCAAACTCAACCGGACAAGCTCACACCGCTTGGCCATGTTGCGCAACATGATGAATTCGCTCATCGCGCACGAGGCTATTAAAACCACGGTACCCAAGGCCAAGGAATTGCGCCGCGTGGTCGAACCCATGATCACCCTAGCCAAAGAATCCACCGTGGCGAATCGCCGCCTGGCTTTTGACCGCCTGCGCGACCGCGATAGCGTGAGCAAGTTGTTCGACGTACTCGGCCCGCGTTTCAAGGCCCGTCCCGGCGGCTACACCCGTATTTTGAAAATGGGTTTCCGCGTTGGAGATAACGCGCCCATGGCCTTGGTCGAATTGGTAGAACGCACCGAAGTTGTTGCCACAGACGCCCCTGAAGTCTAATAGAAGCGTATAATTCACCACTTACCGCGCGATGGAGCAGCCTGGTAGCTCGTTGGGCTCATAACCCAAAGGTCGAAGGTTCAAATCCTTCTCGCGCAACCAATCAGACAGCGAAGCGCTGTAGTCAAAGCGCCAACCGAAAGGTTGGCGTTTTGCTTGGTGGATTGTGGTTTATTCGTGGCGCTTTATACGCTTAGCCCACCACCTGGTAATACAAATTTTGCGGGTGCTTGGCTTGGGCAAAAAACACCCAGCGTTCGGCTATCAGTGCGGGGGCTTGCAGCAAGGCGGCCCAGGCCCAAGGCCAGCTACTGGCGCTGCTTAAGGCGCATAGTGCAAGCCCAATGGGAAGCACGAACAAACCCAAGACAAAAGCCCAGCGCACATTGCGCAACACCAACTGGCTGGCGCCATGGAAAAACTCGCGGGTGTTAAACGCGCCAGCCGACATGCCCATGGATTTTTGTACCAGGCGTTTGGCCTGTATGCCGGTGGCCGATTGCAGTGTGGAGGTAGGACGCAAACTGCTATTGCGGCGCAGACTGAACCAGCGCACCAGGGCCGCCACCAGCGTAGCCGCAGTAGCCCACGGAGCCATTGCACTGAGCAACAACGCTTGCCCGTTCGATGCCGCAAGCGCGCAGGAAAGCACACTGCCCGATGCCAAACCGATGAGGATGAAATTAGCCACCGTACTCCAGTGCGCCCATTCCTGGATAAAGCGTAGGCAGGCGTAAATCATGGCAGTGCAGTACCAGAGCAGTAGCGCGCCGACAACGATAGCCCAGGGCAATACAGGCGCCAGCGCGCTGTCAGCCCCCGTATAGAGCGAAAGCCACCACAGCGCTGTCAGGCCGATATAGGCGGGCAGCACAATGACTTCGCGCGACATCCAAGACGTGCGCCACATCAGCACCGCGCGCCAAGCGCGCAACTTGTGGCCCAGGTGTAAAAACGAGGATGCCAAACCCGCTGTCAGCAGCACCAGACCCAGCGCAATGGCCTGCAGCAAAAAGCCGCTGTCTATGGACACACCACCGATCTGCGCCAGCGCCAGCGCCACCAGCAGACCTTGCGCCGCCCCTGCCAAGGTGGTGAAAAACAAAATAGAGAATGCCGGATGCATTACGCTTACTCCTTGCCCGCAGGCGGCGTGGACAATGTGGACGCTGCGGTGACGCGCCTGGGCAAATAGTGATTCGCTGCTTGCGTATCCCACTCGGGCATCAGCTGGTAGCCGCCGCGCTCGGCAATGGCTTTGCTGACCACGCTCTCGGGGTCTTTGATGTCGCCAAACAAGCGTGCATTGGTGGGGCAGGCTTGCACACAGGCGGGCTGGCGGTCCGCCTCGGGCAGCAGCGGGTCGTACACCCGGTCCACACACAAGGTGCACTTGGTCATGACCTGCCGCTCTTCATCCAATTCGCGCGCGCCATAGGGGCAAGCCCAGGCGCAGTATTTACAGCCTATGCATTTGTCGTAATCGACCAGCACAATGCCGTCCTCTGCGCGCTTATAGCTCGCGCCCGTGGGACAGACCGGCACGCAAGGCGGGTCTTCGCAATGCAAGCAACTTTTGGGAAAGTGGATGGTGTCGGTGCCGGGGAATTCACCGGCCTCGTAGGTTTGCACCCGGTTGAAAAACGTGCCTGTGGGGTTGGCGCCATAGGCGTTCAAATCCGCCAGCGGCCCGGCGCTGCCCGAAGTGTTCCATTGCTTGCAAGAAGTGACGCAGGCCTGGCAGCCGACGCATACATTCAGGTCAATCACCAGCGCCAATTGCTTGGCCAAGGTTTCGCCTTGGCGAGCGCGCACCCGTACTGGGGGCGATGTATCTTGCACCGCGCCACCGGCACCTTCGGTCAGTTGCGATTGCAAAAGTTCTTTGAGCCACTGGATCATGATTTTTTGCCTCCTGCGAAATAGCGCAACACCTGCGCCGCTTTGCCCACCACGCCGGGCACGGTGGGCATGCTGTCCATTTGGGGAAAGGTCTCGCCCGCTTCATCGGGCGAAGCCGGACGTATGCGCACCCGCACGTCATACCAACCGGCCTGCCCGGTGATCGGGTCGGAGTTGCTGACTGTGCCGCTGGGCGTGCCGCGCATGGGCAGTTCTTCAGAAATAAGGTGGTTGAGCAAAAAGCCTTTGCGCGCTTCGTCCGAACCGGGGGCGAGCTGCCAGGCACCGTCGGCTTTGCCAATGGCGTTCCAAGTCCACACCGTACCGGGCTCCACCGCTTCGCTATGGCGCACCATGCAGCGCACCTTGCCCCATTGGCTTTCCACCCAGGCCCAGCCGCCGTCCGCTATGCCTGCGGCCAGTGCGGTGCGCGGGTTGACGTTGAGGTAGTTGTGGCTGTGGATTTGGCGCAGCCAGGCGTTTTGCGAATCCCAAGAGTGGTACATGGCCATGGGCCGCTGGGTGATGGCGTTGAGCGGGTAGCTGCCCAGGTCGGTGGCGGCATCTTCCAAGGGCGCGTACCAAAAGGGCAGCGGGTCGAAATAGGTGTCTATGCGCTCGCGCAAATGCTCGGGCGGCTGGCGGCCCTCGGCTTTGCCTTGCGCAGCCAAGCGGAAGGATTGAAGCGTGTCGGAGTAAATCGCCAATTGCACTGGATCGTTCTTTTGGCGCCAGCCCTTTTCTTTGGCAAAGTCCAGGTACTCGCGGTTCCAGTTGCGCATGTAGTGCATGCTTTCGGGCATGTGGTACTGAAACACGCAGTTGTTTTGTTCGTAGGCTTCCCATTGCTTGGGATTGGGCTCGCCGCGCAAATGTTCGTCACCGTTCTTGCCACGCCAGCCCATTAAAAAACCGATGCCAGGCTGTGGCTGAAAGTTCACCACAAAGTCCGGATAGCCGGTGAACTTGCGCCCGCCTTCTGCGGTAGTGAAAGCCGGAAACTTTAAGCGCCCCGCCAGCTCAATCAACACCTCCTGAAAAGGTTTGCACTCACCCAGCGGCTTGACCACCGGCACGCGCACCGAATCTACCGGCCCGTCAAACTCCGAGATCGGGCGGTCCAGCATGCCCATCACATCGTGGCGTTCCAAATACGTGGTGTCGGGCAAGACCAGATCCGCAAAGGCCACGGTCTCGCTTTGAAAGGCGTCGCAGACGACCAGAAAGGGAATCATGAATTCGCCGCTCTCGTCTTTGCGGTTAAGCATCTCGCGAATCGCCATGGTGTTCATGGTGCTGTTCCAAGCCATATTGGCCATGAACATCAACAAGGTGTCGATGCGGTAGGGGTCGCCGCGCGTGGCATTGGTGATGACGTTGTGCATCAGCCCGTGCGCCGACAGCGGATGCTCCCAGGAGAAGGCGTGGTCGATGCGTATGGGCGAGCCGTCCGGGTTGATGGCCAATTCATCCGGGTGCGCCGGAAAACCCAGAGGCGCGGCATTGAGCGGCGTGTTGGGTTGAATCATCTCCGGCGAATTGAAGGCGCGGTAATTGGGCACGATGTGGCGCGGGTAGGGCGCTTTGTGCCGAAAGCCGCCGGGCGCGTCGATAGTGCCTAGCACGCTCATCAGCACCGCTAAGGCGCGCACGGTTTGAAAGCCATTGGAGTGCGCCGCCAGGCCGCGCATGGCATGAAACGCCAGCGGCCGCGCTTGCGTAGTCGGGTGGAGCTTGCCCCAGGCGTCGGTCCAAGGGATGGGCAATTCAAAGGCTTGCTTCAAAGCCGCATGCCCCATCTCATGCGCCAGCGCCACGATGCGCTCGGCGGCAATGCCGGTAATGGCTGCGGCCCACTCCGGTGTGCAACTGGCCACGCGATCGCGCAGCAACTGGAACGAGGGCGCTACCCGCGTGCCGTCGGCCAGGGTGTAGTGCCCTTGCAAGGCCGGGTCGCAGCCATCTGCAATGCCTTCGGGGTAGGCGTTTAGCACTTGCCCGCTGGCCTTGTCAAAAATCAGTTTGTTGTGGGGGTTGCGACCATCGCCCGGCGGGCCTTTTTCCGGATTGGGGTCAAAGGCAAACAGGCCTTCGCGCGCGCCCTCGTCCAGCACTACCAATTGCGGCGCATTGGTAAAGCGCTTTAAGAAGGCATGGTCCAGTGTGTCGGTGCGGATCAGCTCATGCAAGAGCGCCATCAAGAGCGCGCCGTCGGTGCCGGGTTTGATGGGAATCCACTCATCGGCAATCGCAGAGTAGCCGGTACGCACCGGGTTGATGGAAATAAAGCGCCCGCCGTCGCGCTTGAATTTGGAGATCGCAATCTTCATGGGATTGCTGTGGTGGTCTTCGGCTGTGCCAATCATGACAAAGACTTTGGCGCGCTCTAGGTCCGGCCCCCCAAATTCCCAGAAGCTGCCGCCTATGCTGTAAATCATGCCTGCCGCCATATTCACCGAGCAAAAGCCGCCATGCGCTGCGTAGTTGGGCGTGCCAAACTGGCGCGCGAACAAACCGGTCAGGGCCTGCATTTGGTCGCGGCCTGTGAACAGCGCAAATTTTTTCGGGTCGGTGGCGCGGATGTGGGCCAAGCGCGTGGTCAATAGCTCGTAGGCGCGCTCCCAGCTAATGGGTTCAAACTCGGCGGCGCCGCGCGCGCTGCCTGCTTTGCGCAGCAGGGGCTGCGTTAGGCGCGCCGGCGACTTTTGTTTCATGATGCCCGAGGCACCTTTGGCGCAAATTACACCTTGGTTGAGCGGATGGTTCGGGTTGCCGTCGATATAGCGCACCTCGGGGCCGTCTTCGCCCTCGCGCAAATGCACGCGTATGCCGCAGCGGCAGGCGCACATATAGCAGGTGGTGCATTTGATGGTGGTTTCATCCACCGGCGTGGGCGCGTCCAGCGGCTGGTGCAGGGGCTCGGAGGACAAAAATTTAAACATGGTGCTTGTCTCTTGGTATTTTTGTTATCGGGTTTGCGTAGGCCAACTGCGATGGGGGTCTGCGCTAGCCAGGCGCTGCGGCAAGCACGGCCAGCGCCACCGAGGCCATGCGCGATTGCAGCGAATCCGCGCGCGAGGTCAGCACTATCGGCACACGCGCACCGAGCACCAGCCCAGCGCAATCGCCGCCGCCCACATAGTTAAAACTTTTGTACAGCATATTGCCGGCGTTCAGATCCGGCATGATGAACAAGTCTGCATCACCAGCCACCCGGGACTCGATTTTTTTAATGCGCGCAGCCTCAGCTGAGAACGCATTGTCAAAACCAAACGGCCCTTCCACGATAGCCCCCGGCCAGGCGCCTGCGCGCGCCATGTCCACCAAAGCCTGGGCATCGAGCGTCGCAGGAATAGACGGGTTCACCATCTCTACGGCGGCTACGATGCCGACCTTGGGCTGGGCAATACCCAGCCTATGCAGCAAGGCCACCGCATTACCCAAAATATCTTTTTTGGTTTTCAGGTCCGGCGCGATGTTCACCACGCAGTCGGCCAGCGCCAAAAGCTTGTGGTAGCGCGGCAAGTCAAACACAAAAGCGTGGCTGATACGGTTGCTGCCACGCAGCCCGGCTTCTTTGTTCACCACCGCAGCCATCAATTCGTCGGTATGCAGCGAGCCCTTCATCAAGGCGCGCACATCGCCACTGCGCGCCAGCGCGCAGGCATGCAAGGCCGCATCCGGTGCTGCGCTGCCGCTGTCGATGAGCTCGAAATCACGCACATCCACTTGCGCTGCATCCGCAGCAGCGGCAATCAGCGAAGCCGGGCCGATCAGCACCGGGCGCGCCATTCCACTGTCCTGGATGCGCCGCGCCGCGTCTAGTGCCAGCGCGTCGCAGGGGTATACGAGGCCCAGCGCGTCCGGGCGCTTGCCGGCCTGCGCGCTGGCGCGGGCCATCAGCGCTTGCAGTCGCGGATGCGTGCTCTCCATGCTGAGGCCTGTGGTGGATGCCGGGCGACTTAGACGTAGTCCTTGTACTTGTCCAAAAAGCGCACGGGTTTGGACAGCGCATCGCGACGGAAAGGATCGCCCAATTCGCGGGTACACATGATTTCAATGACGCAGGTTTTGCCTTCCTTCATTTGCATATCGATAGCGCGCTTGAAAGCCGGGCCCACATCTTCTAGCTTGTCCACCACAATGCCTTCGGCACCCATGGCAATCGCGATACCCGCAAAGCTTTCGCTCTCCAACTCACCGGCCACAAAGCGGCGGTTGTAAAAGTCCACCTGGTTTTTCTTCTCAGCGCCCCATTGGCGGTTGTGGAACACCACAGCGGTAACCGGAATATCGTGGCGCACAGCGGTCATGAGTTCGGACATGCTCATGCCCCAAGCGCCGTCGCCCGCGTAGGCCACGGCGGGGCGGTCCATGGCGGCGGCTTTGGCGCCGATCATAGTGGGCAGCGAGTAGCCGCAGTTACCAAAGCTCATGGGTGCGAAAAAGCTGCGCGGCTCGTCAAAGCGCAAATAACTATTGGCTACGGCATTGATGTTGCCGATGTCGGTGGACACCATCACGCGCGGGGGCATGGCTTTTTCTAGTTCGCGCAGCACCTGGCGCGGATGCAAATACGTGCCGCCGGTGGGTGTGCGCTCGCCCTTGGCTTCTTCGATCATGTCCAGGCTGTAGGTATCGCGCTCATGCGTCCAGCTGTCCAGCTCTTTTTCCCAGGCGGCTTTCTCGGTGGCAATGGTGGCAGCGCGTGCGGCCTTGGTCGCATCGCTGGCCAAGCTCATGCTACTTAAGCGGCGCAGCAGTTCTTTGGCAACCGCTTTGGCATCGCCATGGATGCCGACAGTGATTTTCTTGACCAGCCCTAAATTGGTGTGGTCCGCTTCCACTTGGATGATCTTGGCGTCTTTGGGCCAGTAGTCCAGGCCGTGTTGCGGCAGCGTGCCAAACGGGCCCATGCGCGAGCCGAGGGCGATCACCACATCGGCCTGCGCAATCAGCTTCATCGCGGCCTTGGAGCCTTGGTAGCCTAGCGGGCCGGCCCATAGCGGGTGGCTGGCGGGGAAGGAGTCGTTGCGCAAATAGCCATTGGCTACCGGCGCGCCCAGGCGCTCGGCCAAGGCCACGCATTCGGCCACCGCGTCGCCCATCACCACGCCGCCGCCGGACAAGATGACCGGGAACTTGGCATGCGCCAGCATTTCCACTGCGGCGGCTAGGCTGTTTTCACCGCCTTGGCCGCGCTCTACGCGCATGGGCTTGGGGATTTCGCACTGGATTTCGCCATAAAAATAGTCGCGCGGAATGTTCAGCTGCGTCGGGCCCATCTCTGACATAGCGCGGTCAAAGCAGCGGCCTGTGTATTCAGCCATGCGCTTTGGGTTGTTTACATGGCCCTGGTATTTGGTGAACTCCTGAAACATAGGCAACTGGTGCGCCTCTTGGAAGCCGCCCAGGCCCATGCCCATGGTGCCGGTTTCGGGGGTGATCATGACCACCGGGCTGTGCGACCAATAGGCGGCGGCAATCGCGGTGACGCAGTTGCTGATGCCTGGGCCGTTTTGCCCGATCACCACGCCGTGGCGGCCCGAAACGCGGGCATAACCGTCGGCCATGTGCCCTGCGCCTTGCTCATGCACCACCGGCACCAAGCGAATACCAGCGGGGGCGAAGATGTCCATCGCATCCATAAAGGCCGAGCCCATGATGCCGAAGATGTCGGTCACGCCGTTGGCGACCATGGTCTCGACAAAAGCCTCGGAAGGCGTCATTTTTTGCACGCCGCTAACGACGCTGCGATTGTCTTGGGGGGCTTGGGGCATAAAAGCTTCTCCTGGGTAAAAATATGCTGCATTGCACCAAAAAAACTGGCTTATGGTACAAACCATTCCGGAAACCGGAATCTGAGAAGACTATAGCGAAAAAAAGGCATCGGTGCAATAAAAATTCTAGTATTCGAAACAAAAAGTTCCGTTTATTGATATTTTAACAAGATTGCGCTATCATCCGGCTATGCCTACGCTCACCGCCTTGTCCCCCGCGCTACCCCCGGAAATTAATGGGGACACGCCTACTTTGCGCCTCTTTGCGCTCTTAGAGGTGATTGCCTCCAAAGACCAGTATTTTTCCCTGCAAAGCCTGGCCGACGAGACCGCTTTGCCCAAGCCCACGCTGCACCGCATGCTGCAGCAACTGGAGGCCGCGCATTTGCTCAGCCGCAGCGGCGACGGGCGCTTGTACGGCACCGGCCTGCGCCTGCGCCGCCTGGCCGAAAACCTGCTGCTCAACGACACCGCCCATGGCGCGCGCCACGCGGTGCTGCGCAAACTGGTGAGCGACGTGGGCGAAAGCTGCAACCTGACGGCCCTGAGCGGCAGCGAAGTGATTTACCTGGACCGGGTCGAAACACCGGCGCCGCTGCGCTTTTATTTGCACCCCGGCTCGCGCGTGCCCGTGCATTGCTCGGCCAGCGGCAAAATCTTTTTAAGCCAGATGACGCCCGGCCAGCGCCAACGCTTGCTTGCCCATGTGCCGCTAGAGGCTTACACGCCCAAAACCCTGACCCAGCCCGAGGCCCTGGAAGCCGAAATCCGCGCCGTTAAACGCCAAGGTTTTGCGCTGGACAACGAAGAATTTTTGCCTGGCCTGTTGTGCGTGGCGGTGGCCGTGCCCTCGGCACTGGGGCGGGCTAATTTGTGCGTCGCGGTACAAGCGCCCTTAATGCGCATGACGGCAGATAAAGCCCTGGCCCTGCTGCCCGCTTTGCACAGCGCGGCACAGGCCCTGAGCCAGATCGAAGCCGATGCCACGCCCGCGGGCAGCGGGCACGATGATGCGCAGCGGGCGTGAAGCTGGCGTCCGTTCGTATGCCCCGCAGAGCTTGTAAGGCCAGGCCTGTGCGCCGCGATCTGAACCGTAAAAGCCTTCACCCCTAATCTAAGCACTTTGGATGCGCGTATGACATTACCCACCCCGCCCGCCATGCACCAAGTTTCGGTGCGTAGCACTTTTGGTATCGACAGCGATTTACAGGTGCCTGCGTTTGCCGAGCGCGGCGAACTGGTCCCGGCCATCGACAGTGCCTACCGCTTCAACCCGGATGTGACCTTGGCCCTGTTGGCGGGCTTTGCGCACAACCGGCGCGTGCTGGTGCAAGGCATGCATGGCACCGGAAAATCCACCCACATCGAGCAAGTGGCCGCGCGCCTGAACTGGCCTTGTGTGCGCGTCAACCTAGACGGCCACATCAGCCGCCTGGACTTGGTGGGCCGCGACGCCGTGGTCTTGCGCGAGGGCCAGCAAGTGACCGAGTTTCAGGAAGGTATCGTGCCCTGGGCTTTGCAGCGGCCCATGGCCCTGATTTTTGACGAGTACGACGCGGGCCGGCCCGATGTGATGTTCGTGATCCAGCGCGTGCTCGAGCGCGATGGGCAATTTACCTTACTAGACCAAAACCGCGTCATCCACCCGCATGCGCATTTTCGTTTGTTTGCGACCAGCAACACCATCGGCCAGGGCAATCTTATTGGCCTGTATTTCGGCGCGCAGCGGCTCAACCATGCGCAGCTAGACCGCTGGGATGTGGTGGCCGCGCTCAACTACCTCAGCGCGCCGGAAGAAGCCGCCATCGTGCAGGCGCGCGTACCGGCCATGGCCGCGCAGCCCGACTTGCTACTGCAAATGGTGGCGTTGGCGGACCTGACGCGCAAAGGCTTTGCCGCTGGCGATGTGTCGGCCTTGATGTCGCCGCGCACCGTGATTAGCTGGGCCGAAAACCTGCAACTCTTTGGCGACCTGGCCACCGCGCTGCGCCTGACCTATGTGAACAAATGCGACGAAGCCGAGCACGCCTTGGTGGCTGAATACTTTCAGCGCTGCTTTGACCGCCCATTGTTTCCCGCTGCCTAAAAGAGCCAGCATGGGCGCAGACCCGGTTCACACCGTGCAAGCGCAAGTGCGCAGGCAACAGCGCCTGGACGCTTTGTGCGCCGCCACCTTGCGCGCCCTGAGCGCGCGGCGCGAAGTACATACACGCGGCCCGCACTGGTACGCCGGGGATAGCGCGCTGCCCAGTTTTGCGCCGCATCTGCATCCGCAGGCGCAGTTCAAGTTGCATGAAGCAATGCAAACGCAAGCCGCCCAAATAGAACAGCGCACGCCTATCGATGGGCGCACAGCGCTAAGTGCCGCAAAAGGGCTTAGCGCAGCGAGCCATGTGCAAAGCCCGCCGCATGCTTGGCCGAAGCACATTGCCAGCCTGCCCGATGTGGCGACCGTAGTCTCATTTCGCGGCGCTGCCGATGGCATAGCGCTGCGCTTGCGGTTTAGCGATGCGCATTTGCACCGCCAATCACGGCCCGAACGGGCCATGGCGCGGCGTGTGTTTGATGTGCTGGAGCAATACCGTGCCGAGTCCCTGGTGCCGGCGCAGTGGCCGGGGGTGCGTAGCAATATGTCGGCGCGCTTTAGGGCCTGGTCGCAGGCGTTTGTGACTGCGCGCTTGCATGAATCTGCTCAAGGCATGTTGCTGCTCACGGTCGCGCAAATCGGCCGGGCGCGGGTGACTGCCGAGCCTGTTGATGAGGCTTTGGAAGACATGCTCGAAGCGACGCGCTTTGGACTGGTGCCGCATATCGGCCACGCGCTAGCCGCCTTACGTCGCAGCCGCCATGAGCAAGCACTCTACGCGCAACACGCGCTGGCGATTGCCCAGGTGGTGGCCGATCTGGCAGATGGCGCATCCCAAGCGGCGGGCAAGGCCGACAAAGCTGCTCCAGACGACAAGGACGAAGAAGACGCCTGGCTGCAAATTTGGGTGGACTTTGAAGCCGGTGACGAAAGCGGCTTTGCCAGCGCTTTGGATGCGCGCGATGCGCAGCCAGACGCGGTGCACAGCTACCGGGTATTTAGCACCCGCTACGACCGCGAAGTGCACACCACCGACTTGGTGCGCGCGGCCCAGTTGCAGGAGCTGCGCAGCCAATTGGATGAAAGCGTGCGCACCAGCGGCGTGAGCGCCGCACGCCTGGCCCGGCGCTTGCAGGCTTTGCTGGCGCTGCCGCAGATCGACGGCTGGGAAAGCGCGCAAGACAGCGGCTATATCGACGGTAGTCGCTTGGCGCAATTGGTGGCCAAGCCGGACGAGCACCGCGTGTTCCGCCTGCCCCAACGCGCCCCGCGCGCCGATGTGGCGCTTACCTTGTTGCTAGATTGCTCCGGCTCCATGAAGCAGCACATGGACAAACTCGCGCCCCTGGTGGATGTGCTCACCCGCGCCCTGGACATGGCCGGTGTCGCCACCGAGGTACTGGGTTACACCACCAACACCTGGAATGGTGGCCGCGTGATGCGCGACTGGCGCCGCGCCGGTAAGCCCGCGCAGCCGGGTAGGCTCAATGAGCTTTGCCACATGGTGTTCAAAGATAGCGGTCAGCCTTGGCGACGCAGTAAACCGGGCTTGGCCGCTTTGCTGAAGGCGGATATTTTTCGCGAGTGTGTGGATGGCGAAGCCCTGCGCTGGGCGGCAGAGCGCTTGCGCGCGCAAGACGCCGAGCGCCGCATGCTGGTCGTCTTTTCGGATGGCAGCCCCATGGACGGCGCAACGGTGCTGGCCAATGACACGCATTACCTGGACCGCGACTTGCAACACAGCGCGCGAGTTTTGGAGCGCGAGGCCGAGATCAGCCTGTGTGCTGTCGGGCTGGGGCTGGACTTGAGCACGTACTTTGCGCGCAGCGCGGTGCTGGATTTGCAAAACCAGACGGTGGCGCAAGCCATGGGTGATGTGCTGGGTTTGTTGGCGCATTGTGGGCGCCCTTAGCCTGGCTATTTCCAGCAATCTGCGGCGGTAATACCAGTACTGGCGTTTAGCATACCGCGTACGCCTGTATTTTCTAAGGTGAAGTCGCCGCATTTATCACCGTCCACCGGGCCACCACTTTGGCGTACCGCTTGGATTTTGAACGAAGCCAAGCCCGGATTGCTGGCACCGGCGGCGGGGGCGGCAAAACTGATGGTGTAACTTTGCGCCCCCGACGCGGCGGTGCGCGGCACCAAGGCCAGGTCACTGGGAATCGCAGCCGCCGTCCCATCCTTGGTGGCCGCAAAGCTGTCGTTTTGCGAATAAAAGCGTTGCATGTACTGGGCCACTTCCAGCAACTGCGCACGCGCCTCGGCGCGGCGCGACTTGCGTACCGACTCCTGGTAGCTGGGAATCGCGATGGCCGCCAATATGCCGATGATGGCAACCACGATCATGAGTTCCATTAAGGTAAAGCCGCGTTGTTTCATATGAATTTTTAGTACAAAGGTGGGAGCTACAAAGTCTGCGTAAACCGGGTGAATACTTTATCGGCTTAACTGCCCCCCGCAGGCGCGATAGTTGCAGCAGGCGTGGGTCGGTTGATGATTTGCCGCCAGGTACGTCGCAGTGCGTTTTTGGCGCCAGTAACGGTTTTTTGCCCGGTTGCACTAGTCAGCGCACCTGTGCTCACGCCTGCGCCTACTTTTTGGCTGAAGGTAGCGTTGCTGGTGTCGTTGGATGCCACGGCCGTGGCATTAATTGCACTTGAAGCGTAACTTGCATCGGCTGTATCTATTTTTCCATCGCTATTCACATCAAAAGTAGGCGCAGACGCGCTGCCAGAAAACGGGTTGACGATAAAGCTTACGCTTTTACCCCGTATCTCGGCGCAGGGATCTGTTGTACTGCCGGGCGGTGCCAAGGTTTGCAAAAAGACTTTGCCCACTGCCAATTGCGGCGGAAATATCAAGCGCAGGCCGCTGGGAGTCATGTTGAGCTTGATGAACCAGCCACGCTGGCTAGGGTAATTCACCAGGTTGTTCGTCGCACTGTAGTAATTGGTGCCGGCGATCGTCGTCATGGTTTGTTCAACTAGGTTGCTACGCAAGACGATGGCATCGCCAGTGGGGCTATCCCTGGTGGCCGTTGCCGCTGCCGCTCCTGAGGCTTGGCCTGTAATCACCTTGTCCCATACGGCATACAAAGTCTGCATATCGGTGTTATTGGAGTCTGTAGTTTCGAACAATTTACCTGTTCCAAATACCAGTAAATTCCCACCTTGTGGGTGGGCAAGATAGGCCGGTGCTGCCGTGATGGGCTGCGCTTGGTCAATGGTCGTCCCGCCTGAGGGCTTCGCATATTTGGCTTTGAACAAAGGTAAACCGCCAAAGGCTACGCCCCAGTTGTTCGAGGATTCGCTCGAAAAATCAAACTTCCAAAGATTGCCTTGCAAATCCCCTGCATAGGCGGCAACGATTTGACGCTCCAAATCGAGCACCATACGCACACCGCCCAGTCCGTTGTTTCCGGTCGAAGTCACCGCTATGCTTTTGATAAACGCGCCAGTCAGGGCGTTGATGATGTACAGGGTGGCCTTTCCATCGCTATTGACATAGCCATTGCCCACCACCACCACCCAGGTGCCATCGCGCATCATGCCCACAGCAGGCTTTTGCAGCACATGGCCTAAATCGGCAAAGTTGCTGTCATCACTATTTATTTCCCACAAAATATCCTGGGCGGTGGGTGGGTAAGTGGTGTTGGCATCACCGTTGGACCTGACCGGTACCCTGATGGCAAAAACATTGCGCCCACCCGCCCCGCCGGTGCCCACCACGATATTGCGCCAACCCGTATCGCTGTCCGAGGGTGTAGCGCTATTGTCATAGACATCAGCCTCTACCAAGGGGCCATCTACAAAGTAGCGATGGTCGTAACCTGGTTCACTTAATCTGTACAAATCCCCAAACACGGTTTTAGGAATATAGGCAAATTCTTCATCCCCAGTTTGGGCATTAAATGCATGCAACATGCCATCATTAGCGCCTGCAAATACCAAACCCCTGCGTTTCTTTTTGTCTAATAAAAACTGCCGATAGTTGCCTCTTGTGCTGCCCGCAGCAGGTGGTTTCAAAAAATCATAGGACGCGTCTTCCGCGTCATATACCAATATAGGTGGCGAATTAACAATGTCTCCTAATTTTCCATCGGGTCGTGGGCGATAGCGCGTACCTTCATTGCTGGCGTCACCACGCAGGTAATTGATTAAATCTTCAGCCTGTGCGCTGTTTGTGGTGAGTCTTCCAATTAAATTGTTGGTGACGGTATTCAAACCTTGGTAGGTAAATTCACGGCGATTGGAACCATCAAAGGTAAAAATATTGCGATCGCTGGCATTTTTTGATCGTAATTGCCGTGCGGCAGACCAGGCCCCCTCAAGGTAGTTGCCATCGCTGTCCTGGCTCCTGTCTCCGGTGATCCGGTCGAAGGGGTAGGCAAACAAATCGCCAGACCATACTTTGCTTTTGTAGGATGGGATATAAACATAATCGGAGCTGACAAATCGGCTGGGCAATACCAAAGGCGCATCCGAACCCACTTGTTCCTTCATGGATTCAATGACCTTGCCCAGAGATTCGTTTAATTGTTTGGGATCGTTGGCGTTGAACGCGCTGCCACCGCTGTTCCAGGCCGCGTGCCACATATCATCTAACTTGGTAGCTTCGTCCTCGGGTTTAGGCCAATCTAGCCCGCCTGCTTGCAGCGCCGCCCGATCGCTTTGCGATGGGTCATCGGGATTGTTGCGCAGCGTTCCGTTGACGCCAAAGCTGATGAGGTAGTTCACCATATGCGGCCAGGTGGCGTCGCGACCTAGGTCTTTTTCCGACTGCGGAGACTTGACGGCTCCACTCAAGTCGGAGCGCAAATTTGTTTTCCAGTAATACATGGCGACATCGGCCAGTGTGTTGGGATAGGTGTCAGCGAAAGGAGCGCCGTAACTCCCATCCACATTGACATCCAATAAGGAATAAGTGGCCACCGATCGATCGCCATGGCCTGTCTTTACACCGGTCAGCTGGCTTGCATCGCTTTGCGTCCAGGCGCCATCGGTAATCATGAGATGCAAAGCACGACGGCATACGGTGTGGGCTTCTGTGCTGTCACCACCTGGTATCGCAGCCCACGGCCCCTTAGGGTCGTCGCGCATGTAGTAATTGCCCACTTCGATCATGGCGCGGCGCAGTGGGGTACCTGCCTGGTTGGTACTGGAATTTAGATTGAGCAGCCAGTCATAAAAGTCGCTGCGTGCCGTGTCGCCAGGCCCAACGTTTACAAACGGCCTTACACCGCGCACCAATACACCAGTTTGTTCGCCATCCACCGTGTTGCCTGCTAAAGGTACAGAGATGGAGCCGTAGCCTAATCGCACTGCGCCCGGTATGGCCTTAAAAGTTTGCGAAATTGCCGCCTTGGCCGCCAACCACTTAGTCCGGTAGTAGGTAAACCAGTTGGCGAAGTTCTGAAGTTCTTCCGCGCGTGTGCAGGTGTCTCCTGCGCAATCGGTTCGGTCACCTTTGGGATTCGTTTGGGAGGTATATTTTGTAAATTGATTATTGTTATTGCCGATGATTACGTGGGTAAAGTGGGAGGTGCTGGTCCCGTTGCCGCTGGTCCATAAGTAGTATTGGGCTGGCCAAAATTCCTCTCGCGCAGGCGGGCATTTGGACCAAAATATGTCCGTGCAAAATTTTCCATAAGCTGTAATTCTTTGCGTCAGGTCTAGGGTATAGCTTGGATTGAGTGGGTTATATGGCGCAGCGCTTGGCGTGGAATTGGGGTATGCGCTGAAATCGCCTCTTACCCATGGCTTGTAGCGCCGAGTCGGGTTGTAATAGGCAGGATTAAACGAGGGTGAGCGCAATTGCACCGCCTTCAAATTAGTGGCGTCATAGGTAAAGGTGTAAACAATAAACCTGTCGCCGCTATTTTGTTGTGCAGGCATGTGGTAGCTATACCAATTAGCAAAATTTCGGAGCTCTTCATCCTGTGTACACCCATTACTAACGCTTGTACAGTCTGTGCGTTTTCTTGATTTGGGGAAGCTCATCGTATCCGTGATGATGATCCGCTGGAAATCCGAAACTTGCGTACCGTTGCCGCTGATTAATTTGAAGTACTGTGCCGGCTTAAAGGTTTGTGTTGATTCCGTACAGGCTGAGAGGGAAGTGGTAGTGCAAAATTTGAGCCTCATGGTTTGCTCCACTTTCAAATCAAAGGTGCTTAGCGATGCAGCCGTAGTCCAAACCGTGTTTGCTGCGAGCGGAGGATGTGTAATCCTCGAATCGCCCGGGTGGTAATAGGCTTTTCGAGGGTCTGCGTTAGCGAAATCAAGTCCTCTATCGCTTGGCCATGGGTCATATCTCTTGGTGGGATCGTAGTAGCTGGGGTTGGTACTAACCGAGCGCGCTTGCCGTGCCAATAGGTTGCTCGCGTCATAGGTGACAACGCCGCCAAATACGGGGTTATCCCCGTAGGGAATGGCGGCAATGGCCTGGGTGATTCCGCCATTTCCTAGAACGTCGTGATTTAGATAGTGCACCACGCTGCCCGCAACCAGGGGTTCATCGTTAAATTTGTTAGTTTCATAGGAACACAGGCCTCCCGGAATGCATTCCTGTTCCATGGAGGGGGAGTCGTCCAGCGTTACCACGACATTGGGCGCAACCCAGGCTTGCGTGGTCAAAGGCGCGGTAGCTATTTGGGCATGCAGATTGCCGGCCAGCAGTGCGCAGCAGACAAGTAGGCGCATCAGGTAATACGGTTGGCGCATGGTTGGCTCCTAAAAACGGATCATGGTTTGCACCCAGGCATCGGTGCCGGATGTGATGGCGCCATTGGCGGCCTCCACATAGTCTTGCGAAAACCCGCGTGCAGTGATTAAAAAACCTTGCAAGCGTTGCATATCAATGGGCGCAAGCCGCATTTCTTCAATCATGCAAATCGGCGCTTTGGCCGGGCTTCTGCCCAGCGCGTCTTGCAATTGGGCGTTGGGCATCACATTGATATTGCTGGTCACCGTCCAGTTGCTCAAGGTCTGCCAGGCGCTGGGCAGTTCACCGCTGGTGGTGCCCATGGGAAACGGCAGTCGAACCAAGGTGTTATTGTTCTGGATGACACCATCCTCGCAGTAACGTAAGGCCAACTCGGCCAATTCAGTCACGGTGGTGCTGATGCGGATATTGTTGGCTACTTGCTCGCCCGATATGGACGCTTTGGCAGCCCAAATGGCTGCGCCTGACAGAACGACCAAAATGATCAGCACCAGCAGCAGCACGATGCCGCGTTCAGGGCCTGCGGCGGCTTGCAGCGCATTCTTTGGGGAGCGCAGGGCAGTCATTGCGCAATCCCCGCACGGTTGCGAATACTCACCGTGGTGCTGTAGGCTCGATGCAGGTATTTATCCCCTGGCGTGGTCAGGACGCCATCACAGTTGTAATAGGGAACGACCTTGCCCTGGTCTTCGCTGGGGCTGACCATCTGGATACAAATGCGCACGGCCACCACTCGCCCCCAGTTTTGGTCTGCGCTGCCGCCCAATGCATTGACCTCTGCTGCCGTCGCGAAAAAAATTACCTGGCTTTCGGTGCTGTCGCTGGCAATGCCGTAGCGCACACGCATAAATTCGACGCCAGTGACTAAGGGCTGCGAGGTAAAACTAGCCTGGCCATTGCCCGCGCAACTCAGTTCTTTATTTGCGCTCACAAAAAACCGCGATTCGATCAGGGCATATTGCAAGCTGCCATTCGCGGCAGAATAGGCGTTTCGGGCAACACCCTGGCTCAGACAATCGGATGCGCTATTGCCACCAGCGGCCTCGGTATTAAAGCTATCGCCTTCGTAACGCACCGCAATGTCGTCCGGCTGTGTACTAGAGTTGGTGCATACCAGATCGTCCCAAGAGGCGTTCGTACTGCTAAAGCCGCCATCGCATCCCTTTATCCCGGCACCTGCGAAATTGCTGTCTGCAAGCTGCACCATTTGCCCTTCGACGGTGGCGGTATTACGCGCTGCCATCAATATCGGCGTGCTGTAAGCAGCCATGCGGATATGCCTTGCCATCGTCTCCAGTGCGATGGTGGCATCCTCCCCCATGCGGCTCACGGTATCGCTTTGCCGTCCTGCCACCGTGGTGCCCATGTAAATCGACAATATGGCGCCCAGCATCACCAGGCCGATCGCCATGGCGATCAACAATTCCACCAGGCTAAAGCCGCTTTGCGCAAAGGGCTTGTTTGCTGGCCTTGTCATAGCGCAGCCCGCATATACAAACAGCGCGGTGGGTCGCCAAGGCCGCTAATCGCAGCGGCCCGGCAATTGGCAGTGCCCATCGACATGGATGTGGCGGTTTTGGGCTCCATCCACATAATCCAAATATCGGCCCGGTTGCCATTGCGCTGCACATTGAAGTCGCCACCGGGAAGTGCTAAGCGCAAGGTGTTTGCGACTTGTGCCTTGTCTATGGTGGCGATTTCGCTGCTGGTGCATGCTGATGTGTTGGCGCAGCTGGGTAGGGAGGCGGCAGCGACGTTCGAAGAATACGTATCGGTCTTGGCATAGGAATCGGCCATAAATCCATCGGTATTGGCGCGCATAGATTCCGCCAGTTGCGTGGCGATTTGCAAACCCACCATTTGGTATTGCGAGGTTTTGTTGTACTGAATCGTCGCGGCCATTAACAGCGCGACACCGGTGATACCAAAAGACATAATCAATATGGCAATCAGCACTTCGAGCAGCGAGGCGCCGGTTTGGTGCGTGCGCTGCGAGCGAGATATCGTTTTCAGATATGTTGGACGGTGTACGAGCATTCAGTGCCTCCGCCACTTACGTGCAAGCGTCCAGACTCGCAGAGATGCGCGCCCGTCCCTGTAGGGAAATGCAGACACGTTTTTGCTGGGCGGTACTCCCGCTCTTGCCATCAAAGCTATACGAACTCCCGCCACCCGTCAGCAAAATGCCTGTGCTCCGATACACCAACTTGTTGGGGGCTCCTCCAGCGACTTTGATAATTCCGCCGCTGGTGCTGATAGGCTCTTGTACGCGTAACAAGGTATCTTTTGTGGCATCAAATGTGTAATTCGTATCCCCATCGCGGTTGACAAAAATAATCCAACCTGGTTCCCAATGGTCTGTAACGCCGTCTGAACAACTCGGGCTGGCGTTCTCGCTGTTGTTGCTAGGGCAAATCACCACTTGCGCCCGGTTGCGAATGGCTTCAGAGCGGGCGTAGCGCAAAGTGCTAAAGAAAGTGTTCATGTGGCCGCGCACCGCTTCGGTCTCGCTCATGCCCTGCATGCTGGGGATGCCAATAGCCAGCAAGATGCCCAAAATGGCCACGGCGACCATGAGCTCTATCAGCGTCATTCCGAACTGGCGGTGGTGGGTTTGCATGCGTGCCAATAAAAGCGCCGCATCTGGCATGCTTTGCAGTCCATGCGCGGGCATGGCTGGGCAGGTGGCACTTATGCGGCAGGGGTTTCAATCCCTTTTATTATGCACAAATTAATTAGTATTTTAAAAAATAGTTATTAAATATGAGATAAATAGGCCAAAAAAGTAGGAAGCGAATGCCCAAAGCGGCGCAAATGGCCTGGCCTGGCCGCTGTGGCCCTTAGTCAAATAATTGCGCGAACTGCTGCTGCGGGTAAAGGCGGTTGGCGACAAAGCGCACCCAGCCGCTGGTGTCCACCTTGGATTCAGGCTGGGCCGCTGGCGCGGCGGTGCGGGCGACGTTGGGGTATTGCACCCATTTGGCGCTGTCCGCGCTCACTTCGCTGGGGGCGGGGCTGGCGCGTCCCAGCGAGGGGTATTGCACCCAGCTGCGGGCTTCGGCGCGGCTGTTGGCGTCGCCGCTCCAGCTGCGCGTAAAGGCTGCACCTAGGTATTGCACCCAGCCGCTACGGTCCGGCGCGCTGCCGTCAAAGCTGGAGGGGGTTTTGATGGGTCCGCCGGCATAGCGCACCCAGTTTTCGCGCTTTTCGGCGGGGCGCAGGGCGGCGGCGGCCTTGACTGCGACAGGCTCGGGGGCGCGGGCCGTTGCGGCCTCTGCCGGATTACGGGCCAACACGATTTGCAGCAATTGGTTGTGGTTGGGCACTTTCAGGGTGGCCGTACTTTGCGTGCGCTGGGGTTTGGCGCTGCCAAAGGCTTGCGGGTTGAGCAGCACAAAGGCCTGGCTCAGCACCTGCACGCTTAAGGGGCTCTCGGGCATGGTTTTGGCCACAATGCGCTCCAGGCTTTCGCCCAGGGCCGGGGTGTAGCCGTGGCTGGACTTGAGGCCGCTCAGGTCCATGGACGCCACGGCGGCAGGCGCAGATGGTTTGGCGCTGGACGCGTTGGCAAGGCTAGCCCCCGTCAGACCGATCACCAGGGCGAGCGCGCCGCCAAAGCAGCGCAGCTGGGATGGGCGCGTCAGGTTGAAGGTCGGCTGTGGCATCTGGTTTCTCCGGGCAAAGGTGGGGTGCAAACTGTCGGAACTGCGACGATGGCAGGGTTCTGGCAGGTGCTTACGGGTCTGATCTATTACTTGGGGATGACTCTGCAATTGCCATGCCATCGGTATTTGAGGCCTCAAGGCATGGGCCCTGTCGGTTTAACCCCTATAGCCAGCGCGTCCCCAGCGTGCAAAATGTCAGGTAAGCGCTAGCCACCGGCCCCATAAAGCGCCCCACACTAGGAGAAAACCATGTCCAAATTCCCGTTATCCCGTTCCCGCCGCAGCCTGCTGGGCCGCACCGTGCGTATCAGCACCTTACTCAGCCTGGCGCTGGCCGCGCCCCTGGCCGCCTTGGCTGACGGCGCTTACCCAGATAAGCCGATCAAGTTCGTCGTGCCCTATCCGCCGGGCGGCGGCACCGATGTAGTGGCGCGCATCGTGCAGCAGCGCTTGCAAGCGGCGCTGGGCCAGCCCATCGTCATCGACAACAAAGGCGGCGCGGGGGGCTCCTTGGGCACCGACATCGTGGCCAAGGCGGCGCCCGATGGCTACACCGTGCTATTTACCCTGAGTTCGCACACCATCAACCCGGCGATCTTCCCTAAGCTGCCTTTTGACACCATCAAAGACTTTGAGCCGGTGGGCCTGGTCGCCTCGCTGCCGCAATTGCTGGCGGCCAATATGGCGGTGCCGGTGCGCAGCGTGGCCGATGTAGTGGCGCAGGCCAAGGCCGCGCCGGACAAGTTTTCATTCGCCTCGGTGGGCAATGGTTCGCCCGGCCATTTGGCGGGCGAATTGATGGTGCTGCGTACCGGCGCGCCCCTGGTGCACATCCCTTACCGGGGTGGCGGCCCGGCAGTGACCGATGTGATCGGTGGCCAGGTGCCTTTGTTGTGGGTGTCTATTCCTGCGGCAGCGGCGCAGGTCAAAGCAGGCAAGCTGCGTCCGCTGGCGGTATCTACCGTCAAACGCAGCCCGGCCTTCGCGGACGTGCCCACCATGCAAGAAGCCGGCGTGCCCGACTTTGAAGTGGACTCCTGGTACGCCATGCTGGTACCGGCCAAAACGCCGCGCGCCATCATCGACAAACTGAACAAAGCGCTCAACACCGTGCTGGCCGAGCCGGCCATCCGCGCCCAGTTGCTGGACCAAGGTGCTGATGCGGTGGGCGGTACGCCCGAAGCGCTGGCCAAAACCATTGCAGCCGAAGTACCCAAGTGGATCAAGCTGGCTAAAGACGCCAATATCAAGGCCGATTGAGCATGGCCGTCAATAACTCGGTCAAGCCTCTAAGCCCTGCCGAGCAAGAAGCGCAGGCCATCGTGCAGGACTTGCTGCAGCGCGCCCGTGCCGCGCAGCGCATCGCCGAACAGTACGACCAGGCGCGGGTGGATGAACTGGTAGCCGCAGCGGCCTGGGCGATCTTGGAGCCGGGCCGCAACCAGGCCTTGGCTGAGTTGGCGGTGCAAGACACCGGCATCGGCAACGTACCCGACAAGCTGCGCAAAAACTATCGCAAAACCTTGGGCTTGCTGCGCGATTTGCAGGGCGCGAAATCGGTGGGCGTCATTTCCGACAACCCCGCTACCGGCGTTACCGAAATTGCGCGTCCGGTAGGCGTGGTCTGCGCCATCACGCCATCGACCAACCCGGCGGCCACGCCAGCCAACAAAATCATCAATGCACTCAAAGGCCGCAATGCGGTCATCGTCGCGCCCTCGCCCAAAGGCTGGGCCACGAGCGCGCGCTTGCTGGAGTACATCCACGCGGCGCTGGAGCGCATTGGCGCGCCGCGCGACCTGGTGCAAGTGCTGCCCGCGCCGATTAGCAAAGCGGCCACCTATGCGCTGATGGCGGCTTGCGATTTGGTAGTGGCCACTGGCTCGCAAGCCAATGTGCGCGCCGCCTATGCCAGCGGCACACCGGCTTTTGGTGTGGGTGCGGGCAATGTGGCGGGCATCGTCGATGAAAGTGCCGACATGGCGCTAGCGGCCGAGCGCATCTTGCGCTCCAAGACTTTTGACAACGCCACCAGTTGCTCCTCTGAAAACAGCTTGGTGGTGTTGGACGCGGCGGCGCCCGCATTGCTGCAAGCTTTGCAAGCCGGTGGTGCGGTGCTGCTCGATGCCGCGCAAAAAGCGCGCTTGCAAGCGCTGATGTGGCCCGATGGCAAGCTGTCAAGCGCGGTTATCGGCCAAAGCGCGACGGTGGTGGCGCAGCGTGCGGGCCTGTCTGACGTGGCCGCTTTGCAGCCGCGCGTGTTGCTGGTGGAAGAGACGGGAGCCGGCGAAGACTATCCGTTTTCCGGCGAAAAACTGTGTCCGGTGTTAACTATTTACCGCGTAGCGGGTTTTGAAGCGGCCATGGCCACGGTGGAGCGCATTTACGCATTCCAAGGCGCGGGCCATTCGGTAGGCTTGCACAGTGCGCGGCCCGAGCGCGCGCTGGCGCTGGGTTTGCGGCTACCGGTCTCGCGCGTGATCGTGGACCAGGCGCATTGCATCGCTACCGGTGGCAGCTTTGACAACGGCTTGCCCTTTAGCCTGTCCATGGGTTGCGGCACCTGGGGCAAAAACAATTTTTCCGAGAACATGAACTACCGCCACTACCTGAACATCACCCGCATCTCGCGCCCTATACCCGAGCACGTGCCTTCCGAGGACCAATTGCTGGCGGACTATTTCGCCAAATACGGTCGCGCATGAGCCAGGATTTGCTGCCGCGCACGGTGCGTGCGCTTTTAGAGCTGCAAACCACGGTGCGGCCCGATGCGCTTTATGCGCTGGCGCTCGATGTCGGTGACGCCAACGCGCAAAGCCCAAGCCATGCGCCCGCGACCATGCGATTTGCCCAGCTTTCGCAGTATTGCGGCCAAGTCGCCACGCTCTTGCTGAGGCAGGGTATGCAGCCGGGCGACACGGTGTCGATGGTCATGCCCAATGGCCTGAATACTTTGCGTTTGCTATTAGGCGCCATGCATGGCGGCTGGTGCGTGAACCCGGTCAATCTACTCTCCAGCCCGGAGCAAATGCGCTATGTGCTGGAGCACAGCGATTGCAAGCTGGTGATCGCCAGCCCGGATTGGGCCGAGCGTGTGCAAGCCGTGTTGGCCACCTTAACGCGGCCCGTGGCCTTGCTGGTGTGCAGCCCGGATATGGATGCCGATGA
The DNA here is from genome assembly GCA_903951445.1 of uncultured beta proteobacterium. GTDB lineage: Bacteria > Pseudomonadota > Gammaproteobacteria > Burkholderiales > Burkholderiaceae_C > Allorhodoferax. The sequence continues at coordinate 33,905 of CAJBBZ010000085.1, read as the reverse complement.
CAGCCTGCTCGGTTCCTTGCAGCCTACGTCCATGCCTGAACCCCAAGCCGAGGCCATGGCTTTGCTGATGTACACCTCGGGCACTACCGGCGTGCCCAAAGGCGTGGTGCTGACCCAGTCCAATCTGGCGGCCAATGCCATGGCTATCAGTGCCGAACACCGCTTGGGTGCGCGCGACCGCGTGCTGGCGGTGCTGCCGCTCTACCATATCAACGCCTTTGCCGTCACCATGCTGGCGCCGCTGGCCCATGGCGGCAGTCTGGCGATGCCGCCCAAGTTTTCGGCGGCGCGTTTTTGGCAGCAAGCGCTGCACGCGCAATGCACTTGGATTAACGTGGTGCCCACCATGATTTCGTACTTGCTAGAAGGCGCTGCGCCTGAGGGCGAAAGCTTGGGCCACATCCGCTTTTGCCGCAGTGCGTCTGCGGCTTTGCCGCCAGCGCATTTACAGGCTTTTGAACAGCGCTTTGGCATCGGCGTCATCGAAACCATGGGCCTTACGGAAACCGTTGCGCCCTCGTTTTCCAACCCTTATGAGCCCACCTTGCGCAAGCTCGGTTCTGTGGGTAAAGCGTCGGGCTGCGAGGGCTGCGTCATTGATGCCGACTTGCGCCCGGTGGCCGATGGCACGACCGGCGAAATCGCCATCCGTGGCCCGCAAGTGATGCAGGGCTACTACAAAAACCCGGACGCCACCCGCGCCAGCTTTACGCCCGACGGTTGGCTGCGTACCGGCGATTTGGGCCACCGGGATGCCGATGGTTTTTTCTTTGTCACCGGGCGTATCAAAGAGCTGATCATCAAAGGCGGCGAGAACATCGCGCCGCGCGAGATCGACGAAGTGCTCTTACGCCACCCCAGCGTGCTCGACGCTGCGGCTACCGGTATGCCCGATGCGCATTACGGCCAAGAGATCATGGTGTGCATCGTGCTGCGCGAAGGCTGCGCCGCCGATGAAGCCGCTTTGCGCGCGTTTTGCACCGAGCATCTGGGGCGCTACAAAACGCCCAAGGTATTTCATTTTGTGCAGGACCTGCCACGCGGCCCCTCGGGCAAAGTGCAGCGGCTCAAGCTGCTCGATTGGGTGGATCAGGCGACTTGAGCTTTGAGTGCTTTGGCCGCGCCGCTGCGCACCGCAGCGGTCAAAGCTTGCAGCAGGGCTGATTCGAGTTTCCAGCAATGCCAGTACAGGGCTACGGGCAATCGCACCTTGGGCGCCAGGTCGCGCAGCGCGCCGCTTTTGAGCAGGTCTTTCACTTGCAAAAGCGGCACCACCGTCGCGCCCCAGCCTTGCAGCGCGGCCCGCACGCGGCCATGCGCGCTGGGCAAAAAATTTTGTTGCAGGCCTGGGTTTTTCAGGCCGCAGGCTTTGCGCACAAAGCGGGTTTGCAAATCGTCTTTGCGGTTGAAGGCCATAAAGCGCATTTCTGCCAAAGTATGGGCAGTTAAGCCTTTGGGGCAATGCGTGTCCGCATAGTCGGGGCTGGCTACCGCCACATAGTCCATCACCCCTAGTTGCACCACCTGGCAGCCGCGCAGCGGTTTGGCCAGCGCCGTGACACAGGCTTGCACCTGGCCTTCGCGCAACCATTCGTGGGTGAAGTCCTGGTCATCGGTAATGATCTCCAGCGCCATGCCGTCTTGCACCAGGGTTTGCAAGGCTGGCAAAACCCAGGTGGCGATGCTGTCGGCATTGATGGCAATGGCGATGCGCTCTTGCCCTTGCGTGCTTTGCGTCTCGCGAGGCGCCAGCGCCTGTAGGTCGCGGCCCAAGTCGGCGCGCAAGAGGCGCAGTTGCAGCGCGTGCTTGAGCAAATAGCGCCCGGCAGGTGTGGCCTTGAGTGGCCGGGTGCGCACGATCAGCACTGCACCGGCCTGCATCTCCAAGGTGCGCAAGCGCTGCGACACCGCCGATTGGGTAATGGATAAGCGCTGCGCCGCCCGCTCAAAACTGCCTTCTTCCACGATAGCGGCCAGGCATTCCAGGGCGTGCGGGTCAAATATTTGCATGGTCTTCAATTATTAGCAGTGCTAATGAATATAGCTTAAGTTTCATAAAACTGTTAATTAAAAACTGCCTGCCGCACACTCGCCTCCACCTCAATTTAGCGGAGACAAGCCATGCTTATCGGACTACCCCAAGAGATCAAAAACCATGAATACCGCGTCGGCCTGACGCCTTCGAGCGTGCGCGATTTGTGCGCCAACGGCCATAGCGTGCTGGTGCAAACCGGCGCGGGCGCCGCCATCGGTTTGACCGATGCGCAGTACCAGGCGGCCGGTGCGCAGATTGCGCCTGATGCTGCGAGCGTGTTCGCGCAGGCGGACATGGTCGTCAAGGTCAAAGAGCCGCAAGCGCAGGAATGCGCCATGCTTCGGCCCGGTCAAATTTTGTACACCTACTTGCATCTGGCGCCGGACCCGGCGCAGACAGCGGCGCTCGTCCAATCAGGCGCGGTGTGTATTGCCTACGAGACGATTACCGGCGCCCACGGCGGCCTGCCGCTGCTGGCGCCCATGAGCGAAGTGGCCGGTCGCATGGCGGTGCAAGCGGGTGCGGCGCATTTGGAAAAGTCCAAAGGCGGTATGGGCGTGTTGCTGGGCGGCGTGCCCGGCGTGCCCGGTGCGCATGTGGTAATTTTGGGCGCGGGCGTGGTGGGTACGCACGCGCTGCAAATAGCGGTCGGCATGGGTGCCCGCGTCACCGTGATCGACCGCAATGTCGATCGTCTGCGCCAGCTGGACCTGGTGTTTGGCAACCGCATCCACACCTTGTACAGCAGCGTGCAAAACCTGGAGGACGCGGTGCTGGATGCCGAACTGGTCATTGGCGGCGTGCTCATCCCCGGCGCCTCCGCCCCCAAACTGGTGACGCGCGCCATGGTCGCGGCCATGAAAAAAGGCGCGGTGGTGGTCGATGTGGCCATCGACCAGGGCGGCTGCTTTGAAACTTCGCACGCCACCACGCATGCCGAACCGACGTTTATGGTCGATGGCGTGGTGCATTACTGCGTGGCCAATATGCCCGGCGCGGTGGCGCGTACTTCCACCTTTGCCCTGAACAACGCCACCATAGGCCACGCACTGGCGATTGCCAACAAGGGTTGGAAACAGGCGATGCGTGACGACGCTCACTTGCGCCAGGGCTTGAACGTGGCGCTGGGCCAGGTCACTTACGAAGCCGTTACCCAAACCCTGGGCTATGCCTATGTACCGGCTGAAGCCGTGGTGGCTTAAGCCTTGCGCTTGTTTAAAAACGCGCTAAAACTCTCTTGCGCGGCTTCACGCGCGGCCCCCTGGGACATGCGTTCGCCAGATACGGCGTAAGCCTCTAGCTGGGGTAGCTCGATTTGCTGGTAATAGCCTTGCTTGCCCATGGCTTTGGAGACGGCGCAGCCCCGGCTGGCGCGGCTGATTAAATCCAGCGTTGCGGCGTCCAGTTGCGCGGCTGGCACCGCGCGGTTGATGAGCCCCCAATCGGCGGCCGTAGCGGCGTCGATGGCGTCGCCCGTAAGCGCCATTTCCATAGCCCGCTTGCGGCCGATATTGCGCGCCACGGCGACCAAAGGCGTGTGGCAAAACAAGCTGGCTTTGCCGCCGGGTATCGCAAACCCTGCGGTATCCGCCGCCAGCGCCAGGTCGCAAGTCGCCACCAATTGGCAGCCCGCTGCGGTGGCCAGCGCATGCACTTTGGCGATCACGGGTTGCGGGAGCGATTGCACCGTGTTCATCATGGTGGTGCACAAATCGAACAAGGCGCGCAAATGGTCCAGGTCCTGTCCTGCCATGTCTGCAAAACTGTGGCCGGCCGAAAACACCGGGCCGTTGGCCGCCAAGATGAGGCCGCGCGCATCGCTGTCGCCCACCGCGCGCAGCGCATGCGTGATCTCCCGCATCATGTCCGCCGACAAGGCATTGCGCTTGTCGGGGCGGTTGAGCGTCAGGGTGGCAATCGGTGTTTGCTGGTCGAGCAGGATGTGGGCGTAGGGCATAAGGTTCCGAGCAAGAAGTAGGGCGCTGCGTGCGGCCGCTTGCAATATAGCGGCACAGGGGCCGCGTGTCACCGCCTAGTCCCAGTGCAGAGTGGCATGTGCCCCAAAAAGCTGTCACGGCAAAGTCATATATTTCAACTATCATCGAATTATGGAATCAATTGACGTAGTCCGCGCATTAGCCGCTTTAGCCCAGGCCTCTCGCCTGGATATTTTTCGGGCGCTGGTGCAAGCCGGGCCCGCCGGTTTAACGCCGGGCGAGCTGTCCGCGCAATTGGATGTGGCAGGTAACACCTTGTCTTTTCACCTCAAAGAACTGATGCATGCGGACCTGGTCTCGCAAGAGCGCGCCGGGCGCAACCTGATTTACCGCGCCCGCTTTGACCGTATGCAGCAAGTGCTGTCTTACCTGAGCGACAACTGTTGCCAGGGCGGCGTTTGCGAAGTTGATTCCTCCCGCGCAAATGCGCTTTGCCCCACCCCTTGAAGGCTCTCCACCATGTCCGATACCAAAGCCCTGAATGTTCTGTTTTTATGTACCCACAACTCGGCGCGCAGCATCTTGGCCGAGGCCTTGCTGAACCACATGGGGCGAGGCCGTTTCGTGGCCTATTCCGCCGGTAGCAGTCCGCGCGCGCAACAGCAGCCCCATCCGCTGGCCCTGGAGACCCTGCGCAAAAACGGTATTGCTACGGACGGTTTGCACAGCAAAAGCTGGGATAGTTTTGCCGCCCCGGATGCACCGCTTATGGACTTGGTGATTACCGTGTGTGACAACGCCGCGGGCGAAGTTTGCCCCTATTGGCCAGGCCAGCCCGCTACCGCGCACTGGGGCTACGCCGACCCGTCCGCAGGCGATGGCAGCGATGATGACAAGCGCGCCGCATTCACCCAGACGCTGTACCAAATACGCCGCCGCTTGGAGTTGTTTACCAACCTGCCTTTAGCCAGCCTGAGCAAGCTATCGATTCAAAACGAGGCGCGGCGTCTGGCGCAGCCATGAAGCGCCACGCCCACTACCTGGCCGAGTGCCTGGGCACTTGTGCGCTGTTATGCGCCGTGATCGGCTCGGGCATCATGGCCGAGCGCTTGGCGGGCGGTAATGTGGCAGTGGCTTTGCTGGCCAACACCTTTGCCACCGTATTTGCCTTGTGGGTGCTGATTGAAATTCTGGGGCCAATTAGCGGCGCGCATTTCAACCCTGCCGTGTCTTTGGTCATGGCCTGGCGCAAAGCGCTGCCGCGCCAGCGCTTAGTGGGTTACGTGCTGGCGCAGTTGCTGGGCGCCGCTTTGGGCGCCTGGCTGGCGCATGCCATGTTTGAACTGCCGATATTGCAATGGTCCGCCAAAGTGCGCACCGGCCCTGCGCAATGGCTGGCTGAGGCGGTGGCCACCGGCGGGCTACTGCTGGTGATCTTGCGTGCGCCCATGGGCAAAACGCCGGCCCTGGTAGCTTGCTATATCGGCGCGGCCTATTGGTTTACCGCCAGTACTTCGTTTGCCAATCCAGCCGCCGTGTTCGGGCGCATGATGAGCGACAGCTTTGCCGGGATTGCACCGCACGATGCGCCAGGTTTTATGCTGGCGCAGTTGGTTGGTGCGCTTGGTGGGGTGGTTTTGCATAAGCTGCTGGGCGAGGGCGAAGACAGACCTTGAGCCTTGGGGCGCTTCTGAGTAAGTCCAAACCGGTCATTGCGAGCGCAGCGAAGCAATCCATCTTGGCTTGCCCATCGATCACTCATGGATCGCCGCGTCGCTGCGCTCCTCGCCATGACAAACTTATGCAGACCTGCCTTAGCAAAACCGGACTTTTAGGCGCGTTTGGCTGGCGGGGATGTGTATTTCACAGCCTGCGCTTTGCGCGACAGATCGCGGGTTAACCCCCGTCGTGCGGGTAGGCTTGGCACCCTACAGTTATGTATGCTGGCGCAGTGCAATCTAGCGTGTGGCATCCGCAAGCAAGCCGTTCTATAGCCCTCCAAAAATCCCATGTCCGCCCTTAAAAATACAGTTATCAAACACGTAGTGCGTGTGCTGACCCACCCCGGCGTACGCCAATGGCAGCGCACGCGCGCCAGCCTGGTGCGCCGAATGAAGGGCGCATCTGCGCAAGTGCATTACTTCCACCAGGCCGATGACCCCTACAGCTATTTATGCGTGCAATTGCTGGAGCGCTTGGGTCAACGCTATGACGTGGACTTGCTGGCCCATTTGGTCAGCCCGCCCGAAGATTCGGCAGCGCCCGACCGGGAACGTTTGGGGCACTGGTCTTTGCGGGATGCGTCTCTGTTGGCAAGTGCTAACGGTTTGCAAGCGCCGACATCGCAGCCCAATGCTGCTGCCGTGGCCGCTGCGGAGACAGCGCTAGCCGCCACCTTGCAGGCCGGTCGCTTTGTGGTGGACGCAGCGGCCATTAGTCAAGCTTTGTGGCGTGGGCAAGCGCAGCCCGCAGCACTATCGCCGGGCCAGGCCGCCGCCGATGTGGAAGCTGCAAAAGCCACAGGCACCGCGCTGCGCAAACAACTGGGCCACTACCTGGGCGCCACATTTTTTTATGGCGGCGAGTGGTACTGGGGCATAGACCGATTGCATTACCTAGAGCAGCGCCTGCGCGACGAAGGCCTGTGTCGCGAGCCTGCCACTCCGCTGCTGGTGCCGGTGCGCGACATTGCCTTGAAGGGCGCGCCTGCGGTGCGCACCGCAAACAAGCCGGTGGCGCAACTGCATTATTTTTGTTCTTTCCGCAGCCCCTACACCTACATCGCCCTGCCGCGCGTGCGCCAGTTGGCCGAGCATTACGGCGCGCAGTTGCAGATTCGATTTGTGCTGCCCATGGTGATGCGTGGCCTGGCGGTGCCGCGTGAAAAAGGCATGTATATCGTGGCTGATGTGGCGCGCGAAGCGCAGCGCGTAGGCATGTCCTATGGCTTTTTGGTGGACCCGGTGGGCAAGCCGGTGGAGCGCGGCTATGCGGTCTTGCACCAGGCCATGAAGGCCGGTGCCGGATTGCCATTGGCGCAGTCGTTTTTACAAGGCGTGTGGGCCGATGGCATAGACGCAGGCACCGACAGCGGTTTGTATGCCATTGCCGCGCGCGCTGGTTTGGACAAAGCGTTTGTGGACAAGGCCTTGACGGATGACAGTTGGCGCGCCGTGGCGGCCAGCAACCGGCTGGAACTGCTGGACATGGCCTTGTGGGGTGTGCCTAGTTTTCGCGTCAACGACCTGCCCGGCTACTGGGGCCAAGACCGGCTGTGGATGGTGGAGCAGGATTTGATGGCGCTGCGCTAAGCCGCGCACTTCTCCACTTGCACCGCGCAATCGTAAAACGTGGGCGCACGTCCCAGGTCGGTAAGGCGCTGGTTGGTCAGTTCGTTCACATTGGTGCCCTTGGGGCCCAACTTGCGCCACCAGACGCCTAGGCCGTTGACCACGCCGGGACGGGCGCGGCTGCTGACCTCGGCTTTGCAGTGGTACTGGCCCCGGTCATTGAACACGCGCACCATGTCGCCGTCGACAATGGCACGCGCCAGCGCGTCTCGGGCGTGGATTTCGATTTTGGGTTCGCCTTCAATACCGCGCAAGCTTTTCACATTCACAAACGTGGAGTTCATGAAATTGCGTGCCGGGGGTGAAATCATGGCCAGCGGATAGGCGGGGTTGGCACCGGCCTCTTCGTAATTGGGCAGGTAGTTGGGCAGGCCGTCCAGCCCCAAGGCGGCTAAGCGGGCGCTGAAAAATTCGCAGCGCCCCGAAGGTGTGGGAAAGCCACTTTGCGCAAACGGCGCTTGCGGCAGAGGCAGGCTGACAAAGCCGTCTTGCAACAGAGTATCAAAGCTGATGCGCGCATCGAAAGCGGTGCGGCACAGGGCTTCGTCTTGGTCGGCAAAGCAGGGCTCGGTATAGCCCATGCGCTGCGCCAGGTTGCGGAAAATTTCGGCGTTAGAGCGGGCTTGTCCCATGGGTGCGATGGCGGGGCGGTTGAGCAGCACGTCGGTGTGGCCGTAGGTGGTGTGCACGTCCCAGTGTTCTAGCTGCGTGGTGGCCGGCAAGATGTAGTCTGCATAGTCGGCGGTGTCGGTCTGAAAATGCTCTAAGACCACGGTAAACAAGTCTTCGCGGGCAAAGCCTTGCACCACTTTGCCCGAGTCGGGCGCGATGGCCACCGGGTTGCTGTTGAACACAAACAAGGCATCAATCGCCGGGCCAAACTGCGCGCTGGCCGGGCGCAGCAAATCATCGCCAATGGTGCTCATGTTGATAGTGCGGCATGGCCCGGCCGGGCGCAAATCCGGGCGGGTGTGGGCGCTGTCATCAAAGCCATGCGTGCCCGAATTAGAGAGCAACATGCCGCCTGCCGGTTTGCGCCAAGCGCCTATCAGCGCAGGCAGGCAGGCCACCGCGCGCACCGCGTTAGCCCCGCCGCGCGCGCGCTGCATGCCGTAGTTCAGGCGGATGGCCGCACTCTCGCCACGCAGCATGGCCTGGCCGTAGTCGCGCGCCAGCGATTCAATTTGCGCCTGCGGTACGCCGCAGACCTGGGCCGCGCGTTCGGGCGTCCATTGCAGCGCACGCTCGCGCAGTTGCTCCCAGCCCAGTGTGTAGTTATCGATGTAATCGTGGTCCAGCCAATTATGGGTAATGAGCTGGTGCATCATGGCCAGGGCTAGTGCCGCGTCGGTGCCGGGCTTTAGCGCGATATGTTCGTGGCATTTTTCTGCCGTCTCGGTGCTGCGCGGGTCGATGCAAATAATTTTGGCCCCGGCGCGCTTGGCCTCTTGGGCATAGCGCCAAAAATGCACATTGCTGGTAATCGGGTTGCTGCCCCAAATCAAAATCAGATTGGCGTGGGCAAAGTTTTCAATCAACATACCTTTGCGCACGCCCAAGGTGTAGTCCAGACCCGCAGCACCGGCGGATGAGCAAATCGTGTAATCCAGCATGGACGCGCCCATGCGGTTAAAAAAGCGCGAGGACATCGCGTCGCCCTGCACCCAGCCCATGGTGCCGGCATAGCTATAAGGCAACACCGCTTGCGGGCCGCGCTGGGGGTCTTGCACAATGGCTTGCATGCGTGCGGCGATGTCGTCCAGCGCGCTTTCCCAGCTGACCGGCGTGTACTGGCCCGAGCCCTTGGGGCCGCTGCGCTTGAGCGGCTGCAACAGGCGTTCCGGGTGGTAAGTGCGCTCGGTATAGCGCGCTACTTTGTTGCACAGCACGCCGTCGGTTTGCGGGTGGTGTGGGTTGCCCTGTACCTTGATGGCGATGCCGTTTTCCACGGTGGTAATCAGCGAGCAAGTGTCCGGGCAGTCATGCGGGCAGGCGCCCATAACCTGGTGGCTGCTGCTGGGCGGCGAGTGGGGGCTGGCGCTGTGCGCCACGGTGCTGGCTTCTGGCATAGTAGGAAGGCGCGGGCGTTGCCGCACACGGGCTGGAAGAAAAAGCCATTGTGCCGCTATCTGCCCCCGCGTGCCTCCATTTTCTGAACCTGCCCGATCTTTGTAGAACTGAGAAACGAAAGCCCGCCATGGAATTAATCGACGCAATTGTGGAAAACGCCCCTGCCATGGCCGCTGTGCGGCGCGATTTGCACGCCCACCCCGAACTCTGTTTCAAGGAAGAGCGCACCGCCGATGTGGTGGCCGCCCAGCTCAGCGCCTGGGGTATTCCTATCCACCGGGGTATGGGCACCACCGGCGTGGTCGGCATCATCCAGGGCGGTACCTCCAAGCGCGCCATCGGCTTGCGCGCGGACATGGATGCGCTGCCCATGCAGGAATTCAATACCTTTGCCCACGCCAGCCGCCATCCGGGCCGCATGCACGCCTGCGGCCACGACGGCCACACCGCCATGCTGCTGGCAGCGGCCCAGCACTTGGCCAAGCACCGCGACTTTGACGGCACGGTGGTTGTCATCTTCCAACCCGCCGAAGAAGGCGGCGGCGGTGCCCGCGAGATGATCGCCGACGGATTGTTTGAAAAATTCCCGGTCGAGGCCGTGTTTGGCCTGCACAACTGGCCGGGCGGGGACGTGGGCCAATTTGCCGCCAGCCCCGGCCCGGTGATGGCGTCCAGCAATGAATTCAAAATCGTGGTGCGCGGCAAAGGCGGGCATGCGGCGATTCCGCACAACACTATCGACCCGGTGCCGGTGGCCTGCCAAATGGTGCAGGCCTTTCAGACCATCATCAGCCGCAACATCAAACCGATAGAGGCCGGCGTGATTTCCGTCACCATGATCAATGCTGGCGAAGCCACCAACGTCATCCCCGATAGCTGCACTTTAGAGGGCACGGTGCGCACCTTTACCGTCGAAGTGCTGGACAAAATTGAGGCACGCATGCGCGAGATCGCCAAGCACACCGCAGCCGCTTTCGGCACCGAATGCAGCTTCGAGTTTTCGCGCAATTACCCGCCCACCATCAACTCCGAAGCCGAGGCCCTGTTTGCGCGCAAAGTGATGGCTTCTATCGTGGGCGAAGCCCGGGTGCAGGCGCAGGAGCCGACTATGGGCGCGGAAGATTTTTCGTACATGTTGATGGCCAAACCCGGCTGCTACGCTTTTATCGCCAACGGCGACGGCGCCCACCGCGACTTCGGCCACGGCGCCGGCCCCTGCATGCTGCACAACCCCAGCTATGACTTCAACGACGCTTTGCTTCCGCTGGGCGCTACTTACTGGGTGCGCCTGGCGCAGGCTTGGCTGGCGGCTTAAGGCGAACCCGGCCCGAAGCGCCGCACTGCCATGTGTAGCAGGCCGTCAAAGATCAGGTTGTCCACCAGCTCGAAGGGACGGGTCATGGACGGGGCCATTTTCCAGCCGGCGCCGCCGGTCATGATGCACAGGGGCTCGCCGCCGCAGTGGCTGCGCACGTGCTGCACCATGCATTCCACCGCGCCAGCAATCGCGTAGGTGCCGCCGCTGGTCAGGGCATCGCTGGTATTGGTGGGGAAGGGGCGCACCTCGCCGGTGGGCACATGCAGCCCGGCGGTGCCGGACTCCAGGGCGCGCAGCATGATGCCGTGGCCCGGAATAATCATGCCGCCTAAAAAGCGCCCTTCTGCCGATACGGCCTCGACGGTGACTGCCGTGCCCACCATGACCACCACCATAGGCCGGGGCGCGCCTTGGGCCAGCATGCGGTGGTAGGCGCCGATGATGGCTACCCAGCGGTCCGCGCCCAGGCGGGTGGGGTGGTCGTAGCCATTGCTAACGCCCGCTTCGCTGTCGCTGGCCACCACCCATTGCGGGGTGACGTCCCACAGCTCCATTTGCAGTTCAACGCGGCGCTTGACGGCGTCCCCGGCCACGACGCTGCCCAATACGTGTTGAGGGGCGGGGAGGCGGCTCCAGGCGCCGTCGGCCAGCTTGTCGATGTTCTCTAAAAACTCAGCGCCCTGGGCCAGTAGGGCTGCGCCGGGGTGCGCTGCACGGTACTGGGCCCATTTGAGGCGGGTGTTGCCGATGTCGAGCGCCAGAAAAGTCATAAACAGAGGAAAGTTTGGGCGCATTATCGCCAAGCGCCGGGAATGGTTTACAGTTGACGTTTACGTAAACGTCAATGCCGCCACCGGCCAACCCTTTCGCTCCCGCACCAAGGCTGTTTCACCATGACCGATTTATCCGCAGAATTCAAGGCGCTTGCCAATTACCGCCCCACGCACAAAGTGCGTTTTGTCACCGCCGCCAGCCTGTTTGACGGGCATGACGCCGCCATCAACATCATGCGCCGAATTTTGCAAGGCATGGGCACCGAGGTCATCCATTTGGGCCACAACCGCAGCGTGGAAGAAGTGGTCACCGCCGCTTTGCAGGAAGACGTGCAGGGCATTGCGATTAGCTCGTACCAGGGCGGGCATGTGGAGTATTTCAAATACATGGTCGATTTGCTCAAAAGCCGGGGCGGCGCGCACATCCAGGTGTTTGGCGGCGGCGGAGGGGTGATCGTCCCGGCAGAAATCCGCGAACTGCAAAGCTACGGCGTGAGCCGCATTTACAGCCCGGAAGACGGACAAAAAATGGGTCTGGCCGGCATGATCGGCGAGATGGTGATGCGCTGCGATCGCGAGCTCTCCAGCTTTGCGCCCAAAGAATTAGCAGCCATCCAAGGCCATAGCGATGCCGCCTGGCGCGCGCTGGCGCAGCTGATGACTGCCGTCGAAGCGGGCAAAGTCGCACCGGACCTGCTGCAAGCCCTACGCACGCAGGCGGCGGCTGCCAAAGTGCCCACCATTGGCATCACCGGCACCGGGGGCGCCGGTAAATCCTCGCTCACCGACGAACTCATTCGCCGCTTCCGCCTGGACTTGGGAGACAGCTTGCGTATTGCCGTGATCTCCATCGACCCCTCGCGCCGCAAGAGTGGTGGCGCATTGTTGGGCGATCGCATCCGCATGAATGCGATTGCGCCCTGGGCTGCTGGCCAGAATGCGCCGCGTGTGTTTATGCGCTCGCTGGCCACGCGTGAATTTGGCTCGGAAATCAGCCAGGCCTTGCCTGATGCGATTGCCGCGTGCAAGGCCGCAGGCTTTGACCTGGTGGTGGTGGAGACTTCGGGCATAGGCCAGGGCGATGCGGCCATCGTTCCTTTGGTGGACGTGCCCTTGTACGTGATGACACCCGAGTTTGGTGCCGCCAGCCAGCTGGAAAAAATCGACATGCTGGACTTTGCCGAGTTTGTCGCTATCAACAAATTTGACCGTAAAGGTGCAGGTGATGCGCTGCGCGATGTGTCCAAGCAAGTACAGCGCAACCGCGAAGCCTGGGGCCAGCCTTTCGAAGCCATGCCGGTGTTTGGCACCATGGCCGCGCGCTTTAACGACGACGGCGTGACCGCGCTCTACCAGGCCATGTTGCTGCGTTTGCAGGAACTGGGCTTACAAACTCCGGTGCAAGGCGTGCTTCCCCGCGTGAACGTACGTTTTAGCTCCAACCAAACGCCGGTGGTGCCGCCAGCGCGCACCCGCTATTTATCCGAAATCAGCGACACCGTGCGCGGCTACAAAAAGCGCGCCCGGGCGCAGGCCGCGCTGGCCCGCGAAATCCAGCAACTGCACGCGGCTGCGGCCATGCTGCAAGTGGATCGCCCAGTCAAAGCCCGCGCTGCCGAAGCCGCCCTGGCCTTGGCTGGTGAGCGCGAGGCGCAGCAACACGCCGATGCCCGCGCCCTGCTGGCGCAATGGCCGCAAATGCAGCAAGACTATGCGGGCAGCGAATTGGTCGTCAAAGTGCGCGACAAAGAAATGCGTACCGCCCTGACCACGACCTCCCTCAGCGGTACGGTGATTCCCAAGGTGGCGCTGCCCAAATACCAGGACCATGGCGAAGTCTTGCAGTGGCTAATGTTGGACAACGTGCCCGGCCACTATCCCTACACCGCCGGCACCTTCACCTTCAAGCGCGAGGGCGAAGACCCCACGCGCATGTTTGCCGGCGAGGGCGACGCCTTTCGCACCAACACGCGTTTCAAGTTGCTGAGCCAGGGCATGCCGGCCAAGCGCCTGTCCACCGCCTTTGATTCAGTCACGCTCTACGGCAATGACCCGGACTTGCGGCCCGACATTTACGGCAAAGTGGGCAATTCGGGCGTCAGCATCGCCACGCTGGAAGATATGAAAGTGCTCTACAGCGGCTTTGATTTGTGCAGCCCTAGCACCAGTGTATCCATGACCATCAACGGCCCTGCGCCCAGCATCTTGGCCATGTTCATGAACACGGCCATTGACCAAAATCTGGATAAGTTCCGCGCCGAGAAAGGCCGCGAGCCGGACGCGCAAGAAGCGGCCGAGATCCGCGCCTGGGTCAAGCAAAACGTGCGCGGTACGGTGCAAGCCGACATCCTGAAAGAAGACCAGGGCCAGAACACCTGCATCTTTTCCACCGAGTTTTCACTCAAGGTGATGGGCGATGTAGCGCAGTATTTTGTGGACCATAAGGTGCGCAATTTCTACAGCGTGTCTATCAGCGGTTATCACATTGCCGAGGCCGGTGCCAACCCGATTTCGCAACTAGCCTTCACGCTGTCCAATGGCTTTACCTTTGTAGAAGCCTATCTGGCGCGCGGCATGCATATCGACGACTTTGCGCCCAACCTGTCCTTCTTCTTTAGCAACGGTATGGACCCGGAATACACCGTCATGGGCCGTGTGGCGCGCCGCATTTGGGCGGTGGCGATGAAAGAAAAATACGGCGCCAACGAGCGCAGCCAAAAGCTCAAATACCACATCCAAACCAGCGGCCGCAGCCTGCACGCGCAAGAGATCCAGTTCAACGACATCCGCACCACGCTGCAAGCGCTGATCGCGATTTATGACAACTGCAACAGCCTGCACACCAATGCTTTTGACGAGGCTATCACCACCCCCACCGAAGACAGCGTGCGCCGGGCTATGGCGATTCAGCTCATCATCAACCGCGAATGGGGGCTCGCGAAAAACGAAAACCCTTCGCAAGGTGCTTTCATCATCGAGGAATTGACCGAGTTGCTGGAAGAGGCGGTGCTGGCCGAATTTGAAAAAATCTCCGAGCGCGGTGGTGTCTTGGGTGCAATGGAAACTGGCTACCAGCGCGGCAAGATTCAGGACGAATCCATGCATTACGAAATGCTCAAGCACACCGGCGAGCTGCCCATCATTGGTGTCAACACGTTCCGTAACCCGCATGGCGAGCAGGTGCTAGAGACCCTGGAGTTGGCGCGCAGCACGCCGGAAGAAAAAGAAAACCAGTTAACGCGCCTACAGGCATTTCACGCCGCCCATGCCCACGAAGCGCCTGCCATGCTCAAGCGTTTGCAGCAGGCCGTTATCGACAATGGCAATGTGTTTGAGGTGCTGATGGACGCGGTGCGCGTCTGCTCGCTCGGCCAGATCACTAACGCATTGTTCGAAGTGGGCGGCCAGTACCGGCGCAATATGTAATTCAGGCGCTGGCGCCCTGCGTTTCAAGCAGGGCGTAGCGCTGTACTAGCGCCGCGCGGCGAGCCGGGTCTAGGTTGATGTTGCTTGTATCGCGGCCCACGCGATCGAGCAGGCGCTCGTCCATCATCCAAAACCACAGCGGCGGGATATAGGCCACCACAAACATGCCAAAGTAGCCGCTGGGCAGCGTGGGCAAGTCCTCGAAATGGCGTAGCGACTGGTAACGCCGCAGCGGGTGCGCGTGGTGGTCCGAGTGGCGTTGCAACTGGAACAAAATCCAGTTAGAGAAAATATGGTTGCTGTTCCAGGAGTGGTGCGGCTTGCAGGTCTCGTAGCGCCCACCTTGGGTTTGCTGGCGCAGCAGCCCGTAATGCTCGACATAGTTGGCCGAGGTCAACTGGAAGTTGGACCAAAACGACGCCAGGATTAAAAACAACAATATCTGCGGCTCCAGCCAGGCCATCAAAGCGGCCCACAGCAGCAAAGTGAGCAAAGCCGGTTGCAGGATATGGTTGTGCCAGGAAAATACCGGCAAACCGGCTTGGCGTAGGCGTGTGCTTTCCAGCTCCCAAGCGCGCACCCAGGCACCCGGCATCTCGCGCAACACAAAGCGGTAAATCGATTCGCCCATGCGGGACGAAGCCGGGTCTAGCGGAGTCGCTGCATCCCGGTGGTGGCCGCGGTTGTGCTCAATAAAAAAATGCCCATAGGCCGAAGGGGCCAGCACGATTTTGGCCAGCGCTTTTTCTAGCGCCGTATTTTTATGGCCCAGCTCGTGGCCCAGGTTGATGCAAAAACCACCTACTGCGCCACAAATCATCACCATGGCCAGCCAGCCATGGAGCGGCAAATCGTGTGTCGCAACAAACCAGGCGCTGAAAATAAATGCAGCCCACAGTACGGGCGCCAATAGGTAAGTAATCCAGCGGTAAAACATATCCGCTTCTAAAGCCGACACGGCAGATTCAGGCGGGTTACTGAGGTCTTCGCCCATGAAGTAATCGATCAAGGGAATAAAGCCGTAGAAAAACAAGACTGGCGCCCACAGCAAGCGCGCATCACCCGTCCACACCATCAAGCCCGGGCCTACCAGTACGGTGGTAGGAATCAAGAGCGATAAGAGCCAAGCGTAGCGCTTACGGTCCCGGTAGGGCGTGTCGGGCAGGGTAGGGAGAGTGGCTTGCATAGCAGCTAGATTACCACTTGTGGGCGGTAAAGCTAGGTTTTTGTCGGTTGGCTGCCAAATGCCTGCGGTGGGCCTTACTTTTCTTTGTTTCGCTAAAGCAAAGGTGAGCGAAAGTAAGGTCGGTTTTTAAATACCGGTTTCGGCCTGTTGGCCACCTCACTTTTCTTTGCTTCGCCAAAGAAAAGTAAGCAAAAGAAAGGCGAGCCAAAGGCCGTGCCCCTACGGGGTGCCTTGCGCTACTCGCGTCGCCCGGGGTCGGCGCAAACTCGCTACGCTCAGACAAGCGCCCGCCCTGATCCGGTCGCCGCTGCGTTGCTCAGCACGGCCTATGGCAGCGGGGGTCCCGAATACCGCGCGTGCTCGTTCGCTGCGCTCACATTGCACACGCTTGGTAGGGCGCTGCGCGCGCCTGTCGCACCTGTCGCAATAGCCGCAGCCTCGCCAAACCCCAATCCATTTACTACGACCGCTTCGTTCCCCAATGCAGGCCAACAAAGCTGCACCGCAACCCCCCCGACTCAAAACCCGTCTCCAAAACAAAAAAACAAAATTGGCTGTTCCAGCTCCCCTTCACCCCGGCGGGGGTGAAGGGGCGGGGGGGAAGCGGGGGGCATACAAAAGTCCCACAGGAAAAAATGCTTGTAAAAAGCAACTTCACACCTGACCAACTTAACTGGCATAAAGCCCCCGTTTGGCAACGCTACCTATCGCTAAGCATCTAGGTTCTTCCGCGCTCACGCCCCAAGTTGCTGCGCCAACCAACCACACAAAGCACTATCCGCGTTTTCAAAACCGTGGATAACCGTGAAATGGTTAGCCCCCTCAATGGCGCTGATCTCGGCCTTATTCCCCTGCGCCGTCCAAGCGCCGTGCATCAGCCGCGATTGCCGGTCAAACTCAGGCGTCTCCGCCCCACCCCATGTAATCCAAAGTGGCGTCTTGCAAGGCCGCGCCATAAACGCAGGGCTGTTGCGCCGGATGATGCCGTCGTCGAGCTGAATCATGGGCTGCAAATAGCTAAAGCGCAGCGGCGTGATGTCATAAATGCCGCTGATGCAGATAGCCGCTTTGATGGGGTCTTGCGCCAGCCCATAATCCCGCGCCCATTCGGTTTGCAGGCACATCGCCGTCAGGTGGCCGCCCGCGGAATGTCCACCGACTGCAATGTTCTCAGGGTCACCGCCATACTCTGCAATATGGCGCACCGTCCAGGCCACGGCAGCGCGTACCTGGCGTGTGATTTCGTCAATCGTTACATGCGGGCACAAGGCGTAATTCACCACCACGGTGGTGATGCCGCGCGCCTGCAAGCCCAGCGCCACGCCGCTAAATTCTTTGCTGGTCAACGCCCGCCAGTAGCCGCCATGGATGAACACAAACACTGGCGCCTTGGCTTGCTCGGCCGGAAAAATATCCAGCGTTTCGTGCAGCGTCGGGCCAAAAGGAATATCCAAGGTGCAGCGCAGCGTGGCGCGTGCGTGTTGCGCCCGTTCCACATAATGACGCCCCGGCGCGGTCGGGTCGGGCAGCGTCAAGGACGTGTTGTATTGGGCATCAATCTGCGCTTGCTGCGTAAATTCGCGGTACAGCGCGGGAGCGGTCGGGGTTGATTGGCTCATGGTGTTTGTCATTCGATGTTGCGTGATGAAAAGCTGAATAAGCGCAGCGGACACTACACCAGCCGCACCTTAACGCTCTTGCCTTTGATACGCCCGGCGTTGAGCTTGGCACAAGCGGCCTGGGCGATGTCGCGGGCGACTGCTACGAAGGTACAAAACTCGGTGACCTGGATTTTGCCGATCTGCTCCCGCGTGTAGGCCGGGCCGCCTTCTGCGCTGGTGAGTGCGCCCAGCACATCACCGGCGCGGATTTTTTCTTTGCGGCCACCCAAAATTTGCAGCGTCACCATGGGTGCGAGCAAGGGCTGCGTGCTGGCGGGGGTGAGCGTGTCTAAGCCATACCAGGTGCTGGACATTTTTTGATACACCTCAATCGCGCCCACGCGGCCCATATCGTTGAGCGTGGCCAGGCTGAGCGCCAAACCCGCAGCCCCTGCGCGCCCTGTGCGGCCTACGCGGTGCACATGCACTTGCGGGTCGGGGGTAATGTCCACATTGATAACGGCGGCCAGTTGGTCTATGTCCAGCCCGCGCGAAGCTACGTCGGTGGCCACCAGCACCGCGCAACTGCGGTTGGCAAACTGCGCCAGCACTTGGTCGCGCTCGCGCTGTTCCAGTTCGCCGTACAAGGCTTGGGCGTCAATGCCTTGCTGCTGCAAATAGTCCACCAGGTCTTTGCATTGTTGTTTGGTATTGCAAAAAGCCAGGGTGTTGACCGGGCGGAAATGCAGCAGCAGCTTGGCTACCGCTTCAAATTTTTGGGGGCGCGTGATCTCGTAAAAGCGCTGCTCAATGGTTACTTGCGCCGCTTGCGCTTTGATTTCTATGTGCACTGGCTCGCGCAAAAAATCTTTGGCCAGGCTGGCGATGCCTTCGGGGTAAGTGGCCGAAAAAAGCAGGGTTTGGCGCGTGGGCGGCGTCTGGCGCACAACGGTGCGGATGTCGTCCATAAAGCCCATGTCCAGCATGCGGTCGGCTTCATCGAGTACCAGGGTTTTGAGGCCAGCCAAGTCCAGGCTTTCGCGCTCCAAGTGGTCCATGAGGCGCCCGGGCGTACCGACCACGATGTGCGCGCTGTTCTCCAAGCTGGCACGCTGGCCGCGCAAGGGCACGCCGCCGCACAGCGTGACCACTTTGATGTTGTCTTGCGCGCGCGCCAGGCGGCGTATTTCGGCGCTGACCTGGTCGGCCAGTTCGCGGGTGGGGCAGAGCACTAGGGCCTGTACTGCAAACCAGCGTGGGTTCAGACCTGCGAGCAAGGCCAGCGCAAACGCCGCCGTCTTGCCGCTGCCGGTTTGTGCCTGGGCAATCAGATCTTTGCCCGCCAGCGCCGGCGGCAGGCTGGCCGCCTGGATGGGCGTCATCTGGTGGTAGCCCAGTTGCGTCAAGTTGGCAAGCGTGGCCTCGTTCAGAGGCAGGGCGGAGAAATCAAGGGGCGCAGCAGTCATGCCCGATTATCGGGCGTGGCCTGCGCCGTGACGCGTTAGGCGCTTATTTGCCGGCGATGGCCAGTAATTCCACTTCGAACAAAAGCGTGGCATTGGGCGGGATCACGTTACCCGCACCACGCGCGCCATAAGCGATGGTCGATGGGCAAGTGAGCTTGGCCTTGCCGCCGACTTTGATTTTTTGTACGCCTTCGGTCCAGCAGGGTATCACTGCGCCCAGCGGAAACTCAGCCGGTTCATTGCGTTTGTAAGAGCTGTCAAATTCGCGGCCATCGGGGAAGGTGCCGCGGTAGTGCACCTTGACTGTGTCGCTGGCCTTGGGGCTGGCGCCGGTGCCGTCTTTAAGCGAGCGAAAGACCAAACCGCTGGGGGTGACTTGGGCGCCGGCCTCTTTGGAGGCAGCCTCCAACACGGGGTCGGCAGCGCAGGCCAGGGCGGTGCTCAGCAAGGCGGCGAATGCGAGAAGACGTGTTTTCATGGTGCGTGTTTGCAGTAGGTTGAAAACCGCCATTCTCGCAGCGCCGCTGCCGCTGACCCGCGATGGCTTTAGACCAGCAGCGCGTTCACGCGTTTGACGTACGCGGCAGGGTCTTCCGGCAGGCCGCCTTCGGCTAGCAGCGCCTGGTCAAACAAGATGTGCGCCAGATCGTGGAAATGCACCGAGCCATCGAGCTTTTTCACCAAGGGATGCTCGGCATTGACTTCCAGCACCGGCTTGACATCCGGCGCTTTTTGGCCGGCTTGTTTGAGCATACGCGCCAGTTGGGTGCTCATGCCGTCGTCTTGCACCACCAGGCAGGCCGGGCTGTCTACCAGACGGGTGGTGACGCGCACGTCTTCGGCTTTGTCTTTGAGCGCTTCTTTGAGTTTGGCCAACGTGGGCTTGAAGGTCTCTGCGGCATCTTCAGCGGCTTTCTTTTCGGCTTCGTCCTGCAAGCTGCCCAGGTCTACCGCGCCCTTGGCCACGCTTTGCAGCGGCGTGCCCTCGTATTCGTTCAAATAGTTCAAAGCCCACTCGTCCACGCGGTCGGTCATGAGCAGTACTTCAATGCCTTTTTTCTTGAACACTTCCAGCTGCGGGCTGTTTTTCGCAGCGGCCAGGGTGTCGGCGGTGATGTAGTACATCGCCTCCTGGCCTTCCTTCATGCGGGCTTTGTAATCAGCAAAGGACACGCTGAGCGCATCGCTTTGCGTGGAGGCAAAGCGCAGTAGCTTGGCGATGCGGTCTTTATTGGAAAAGTCTTCGCCTAGACCTTCTTTGAGCACCGCGCCAAACTCGTTGTAGAAGCGGGTGTATTTGCCGGCCAGGGCTTTGTCTTCGTCGCTCACTACGTCGGTGACGCCATCGGCGCTGGCCTCGGGCAGCTTGTCGTTTTTCGCCAGGTCTTCCAGCATGCCCAGCACGCGCTTGGTGCAACCCTCGCGGATGGCCTTGACATCGCGGCTTTCTTGTAACAGCTCGCGGCTGACGTTAAGCGGCAAGTCCGCCGAGTCCACCACGCCTTTCACAAAACGCAGATAGGTGGGCATCAGCGCTTCCGCCTCGTCCATGATGAACACGCGCTTCACATACAGCTTGATACCGGCGGTTTTTTCGCGGTTGTACAAATCCATGGGCGCTTTGCCAGGGATGTAGAGCAGCTGGGTGTATTCGGTGCTGCCTTCGACGCGGTTGTGCGTGTGCGCTAGCGGAGCTTCAAAGTCGTGGCTGATTTGCTTGTAGAAATCGTCGTACTGTTCTTGGCTGATGTCTTTCTTGGCACGCGCCCAAATAGCGTTGGCTTTGTTGACGGTTTCCCATTCGCCGGTCTTGACCATCCCGCCGGGCTGGCGTCCGACTTTTTCATCGCTCGGGTCTATCAGATCGCCGTCTTTCCATTCCTCTTTTTCCATGAGGATGGGCAGGCTGATGTGGTCCGAATATTTGTTGATGATGCCCTTGACCTTCCAGGTTTGCACATAGTCCAGGGCATCGTCGCGCAGGTGCAGGATGACGCTGGTGCCACGTGCAGCGCGGCTCATGCTTTCCACTTCAAACGCGCCACCGCTGGCGCCGCCGTCGCTGATCCAGCGCACGCCCTCGGACTCGGAGGCTCCGGCGCGGCGCGTTTCGACGGTAATTTTGTCGGCCACGATAAAGCCGGAATAAAAGCCCACGCCAAATTGGCCTATCAGTTGTGCATCGGCTTTTTGGTCGCCGCTGAGCTTGCTCACAAAGTCTTTGGTGCCGCTCTTGGCAATCGTGCCCAGGTTGTCGATGGCCTCTTGCTGCGACATGCCGATGCCGTTGTCGGTGATGGTCAGCGTCTTGGCGTCTTTGTTCAGCGTGACTTTGACTTGCAGCTCGGTGTCGCCGGCCATGAGGCTGCTGTTGTTAATCGCCTCAAAGCGCAGCTTGTCACAGGCGTCGGACGCATTAGAGATCAGCTCGCGCAGAAAAATTTCTTTATTCGAATACAGGGAATGGGTGACCAGGTGCAGAAGTTGCGCCACTTCGGCCTGGAAAGACAGGGTTTGCTTGCTCATAGGGTGAAATTGCCTCAAAAATTGCGGGTTGCGCGTGTAGTGCGCCCATGCCCGACTACCGGGCAACCCGCAATTATGGGCGAGGGGGTCAATTTCAAGACTAGAGCCGGCCCTGCAGACCGGCTATGGCTTAAATACCTAGCATCTTTTTGGCTTCGCCCAAAGCCTTCATCGAGTCGTCATGCTTACCCGCTTTGTGCATGGTTTCACCATCGGCACGCAAGGCTTTGACCTTAGCCATGTCGGCATCGGCCAATTTTGCGGTGGACATCTTGGCATCGATAGCCTTCATTTCATTGGGGCAGTTGTGGGCAAAAGCGGCTGCGCTCGCCAGTGCCACGGCGGCGATAAGTAGTTTTTTCATACTGAGTTCCAAATAGCAGACGCCAGAAAATGCTGGCATCGCGTTGTAAGCAAAAACAAAAAATCATTGCGTAGGCAGGGGTTTTGGGCCATATTCCCGCCCCAAGGTTGCGCTGGTCCAGGAGCACGCACCCCTAGCGGCGGGGCGAGATCGGGCCGACGATGCTAAAAAAGTGGTGGGGCCTGTTTTGCGGCTGCCAGCCAAGGCCCTATGGCCGACACCGGCTTGCTTCAAAAACGCTCATGCGGCGCCAGGTAGCGCCATTGACCAACCGGCAAATTACCCAGCATGACTTTGCCGATGCGCACCCGTTTTAGGCCCACCACCTTCAGGCCCACTTGCTCGCACATGCGCCGAATTTGGCGTTTTTTGCCCTCGTGCAGCACAAAGCGCAGTTGTTCAGGGTTTTGCCACTCCACTTTGGCATGCTTGAGCGCCTGCCCGTCCAGGCTCAGCCCGTGGCGCAGCAATTGCAGCTTGGCAGCGGGGAAAACCGATTGCACATCGTTGCTCACCGGGTCATCGTCGTCGATACGGCTTAGCTGGGTGGGCTTGGGCAGCGGGGCATAAGTGGCTGAGGCTGCCGTAGCCGCAGCCGGGTTCTCGACGCCGGTGTAGACCACGCGCACCAGGTATTCTTTCTCGACCACATGGTCCTCGCCGATCAATTGGCGGGCGACGCGGCCGTCTTGCGTCAAGACCAAGAGGCCGGTGGAATCAATGTCTAGGCGCCCGGCGGGCACCAGGCTGCGCAATTGGCTGGGATGAAAGAAAAAGCGCGCGTTGTCCTCGGCCCAGCGGTTTTGCGGTGCTACCAGGGTGATGGCCGGGCTGTGCCCGTCCTCGGCCTGGCCGCTGACAATGCCCAGCGGCTTGTTGATCAAGACCGTCACTTGTTTGGCCTGCTG
This sequence comes from uncultured beta proteobacterium, assembly GCA_903951445.1. Lineage (GTDB taxonomy): Bacteria > Pseudomonadota > Gammaproteobacteria > Burkholderiales > Burkholderiaceae_C > Allorhodoferax. The sequence continues at coordinate 10,945 of CAJBBZ010000085.1, read as the reverse complement.
CCCTTTGGCCTCTTTGTCGATTTCGATACGCACATCGGCAGCCACTTGCATGCCCATTTCGGCGATCTGGCCGTTGACCTTGACCCAGCCTTTTTCAATCCAGGCATCGGCTTCGCGGCGCGAGGCCATGCCCAGCTCGGCCATGCGCTTGTTCAAGCGCATGCTGCCGTCCGGCCCGATGGCGGCGGTGTTGCTTTGGCCTGCCGGAATCGGCGCGCGCGCTGGCGGCGGCGCAGCCCGGCGCATGCCGCCCGCTGGTTGAGGAGTTTTCGGGGGGAGGGACATGCAGGCTTTCCAAAGGGGGGACTTAAACCGGCATTCTAGGAAGCTGCCTTCTAAAGTCTGGGTTGTCGCCCTACACCGTTTCCCATCCTTCGTGTTCGCTGGCGCGGTAAATCGCGTCTATCACTTGCTGGTTGTGCAGCGAACTTTCTAGCGTGACGTGTTCTTCCATCGCCCCGCCAGCGGCGCGGGCGAAGGCTTCTACCTGGCATTTGTACTGGCGGCTGTCCTGGAAGCGAAATATTTGGCTGTGCGCGTGGTTTTGGTTGGTGAGTTCGATTTCTTCGGGGCCCCAGCGGTCGGCATTGAAGGGAGATTTCACTTCGATAAACCCTTCGGTGCCATGAAACACCATCAGCTGGCGTGCTGCTAACTGCGTAGCAATGTAAAAGCTCAGCTCAAAGCTGCCGAAATCAGCGCGTACCGAGGAATAAATATCGGTGCCAAATTGCGGGTCGCGCTCGGTGCTGGCTTGAACGCGCAGGGCTTCTTTGCTGGTGACAAAGCGGGTGGTGATGGTGGGATAGACGCCAATATCGGGCAGTCCGCCGCCACCGAGGTCGGGCTTGTTGCGCATATTGTCCGGGTCGCGGTTGAAGTAGCTAAAGCAGCCCTGCACATGCTTGAGGGTGCCGATAGCGCCGCTATTGAGCAGCTCGCGCACCTTGCGCCAGACCGGCGCGTAAGTGACCATAAACGCTTCGGAGATCAACACCCCGTTGCGCTCACGCGCCTCGATCAATTCGCCGATCGCCCCGGCGTGCAGGGCTATCGGTTTCTCGCACAACACATGTTTGCCCGCATCGGCCGCCTTGATGCTCCACTCCACATGCTGCGAAGTGGGCAAGGGGATATAGACCGCATCAATTTCATCCGAGTCCAACATCGCCTGGTAGGAGCCAAAGACATGGGGAATGGCAAAGCGGTCCGCAAAAGCCTGCGCGCGCCCCAAGTCGCGGCTAGCTACCGCACGGACCACGCAGTTTTCCGCATCCTGCAGGGCTGGAACCACCAGTTCGCGGCCGATTTTTGCAGTCGATAGGATTCCGAAACGTAGCATGCATGCCTCCTTGGCGCGGTAGGTAAGTGAGGCCGCCAGTGTATGGCTTTGATGGGGCGGCAAGGCCGGGCTTTTGGGCCTGCGAGCTTCGATTAGCGCATGGGCGATGGGGTGCGCAGCGCGGCCAGGTCCAGCACCCGCAGACCGCCATATTCCACGGCAATGGAGCCCTGCGCTTGCAAGGTGTTGAGTGCCTCATTCACACGCTGGCGCGACAGGCCCACCAGATAGGCCAGTTCCTGCTGCGTGATGCGCAGCACCTGGCCCACGCCCGGGTAGAGCACCGGGTTGAACAGCGCAGCGAGGCTGCGCGCCACGCGGACATCGGGGTTGTTCATGCGGTCGATTTCCCGGGCAGCGATAAATTGGGCCAAGCGCTCATTGAGCTGGTTCATCACAAAGCGGTTAAAGGCGATGGAGTGGTCCAGCAGCCAGTGAAAGGTATCCACATGCAGGCCCGCAACCCGGCTTTTGCGCAAGGCCTGGATGTTGTAGCGGTAGGCCTCGCGCTTTAAGGCCGTGCCTTCGCCAAACCAGCCACCGGGCGGGATGCCGGTGTAGGTGATGGTTTGGCCCTGGGCGTTGTCGGTGCTCATTTTGAGCAGGCCGTCGATCACGCCAAACCAGTAGGTGACCGGTCTGCCGGTGCGGCACAGTGTCTCGCCGGGGTCGGCTTCGGCGATCTTCAGGTCGGTGGCGGCGCGTTCACGCTCGTCCTGGGTGAGCAGGCGCATCCAAGGGATAGCCAGTAATTCACCCTCGGTGAGAGGCCTGCGGCGTTCGTGCAGGGCAGTTTCAAGGGGCATGGCGGGTCTCCTTATTTTGGCCACCGCGCCGCCCGTAAGGGTGGCGTGGTGCAGCGGTTTTCGTCAGCAATCTGCAAGAGAAGGGAAAACACCTAGTCGAATTGCGCGCAATTGTCGTTCAAACGACAACAAAACGTCAAATGCGCTTTTAGTATTCAAGCTGAATGATGCACTGCCCTTTGGCAGGGGCAGCGGCGCGTACCAGAAGGACTTTTTTTGATGCAAACAACGTTTGTGCAATTGCTCATGCAGCACGCCAAAGCGCGCCCCCACGCGCCGGCGATGCGTGAAAAGGAATACGGAATCTGGCAGACACTGAGTTGGTCGCAATTGGCGAACATGGTCGAGCAACTCGCCGCCGGGCTGCACCAGGCCGGTTTGCGCCGGGGTGAGCATATGGTGGTGGTGGGCGCCAACCGCCCACGCTTGTATGCCACCATGCTGGCGGTGCAATCGCTGGGCGCGATCCCGGTAGCGCTTTACCAGGACGCAGTGGCTGCCGAATGCGAATTCCCTATTAACAATGCGCAAGTGCGTTTTGCCTTTGCCGAAAACCAGGAGCAGGTCGACAAGCTCTTGGAAGTGCGCGAAAGCGCGCCGCAACTGACACATATTTATTTCGACGATCCGCGCGGCTTGCGCAATTACGACCAGCCCGGCCTGCTGTCTATGGACGCTTTGCAGGAAGCGGGCAAAGCTTATGCGGAAGCGCATCCTGCGTTTTTTGCTGAAGCCATCGCCCAGGTCAAGCCGGACGACACGGCAGCCATGTTTTTCACCTCCGGCACCACCGGCAACCCCAAAGGCGTGGTGCACAGCCACGATACCTTGCTCAACCGCGCCCGCGCCGGTGCCACTTTTGACCGCCTGACGGAACACGAGGAAGTACTGGCCTACATGCCGGTGGCCTGGATTGGCCAAAACATATTCAGTTATGCGCAGTGGCTGTCTTGTGGCTATGTGGTGAACTGCCCGGAGTCGGCCGCCACTTCCACCATCGACTTGAAAGAGATCGGCCCGACCTATTACTTTGCACCGCCGCGTGTGTTTGAAGGCTTGCTCACCAGCGTGATGATCCGCATGGAAGACGCCTCTGCGATCAAGCGCAGCTTGTTCCATGCCTGCATGCGCCTGGCCAAGCGCGTGGGGCCGGTGCTGAGCAGCGGCGGCCAGGTGTCCTTGGTGGACCGCGCTTTGTATGCCCTGGGCAACTTGCTGGTGTATGGCCCGCTGCGCAACAACCTGGGTTTTAGCCGGGTGCGCGTGGCCTATACCGCTGGCGAGGCCATCGGGCCCGATTTGTTTAGTTTTTACCGCTCGATTGGTGTGAACCTCAAACAGCTGTATGGTTCCACCGAAACTGCCGTGTTTGTCTGCTTGCAGCCCGATAACCAGGCGCATGCCGATACCGTGGGCGTGCCTTGCGAAGGCGTGGAAATCAAGGTGGATGACAGTGGTGAAATTTTGGTCAAGTCGCCCGGCTTGCTGCGCGGCTATTACAAAAATCCAGAGGCTACCGCCGAAGTGTTAAGCGCCGACGGCTGGTACCACACCAATGACGCCGGCTTTATCGACGCGCAAGGGCACCTAAAAATTATCGACCGCGTCAAAGACGTAGGCCGGGTGCGCGGCGGCGCATTTGACGGGGCCATGTTCGCGCCCAAGTACGTAGAGAACAAGCTCAAATTCTTCCAACATATTAAAGAAGTGGTGGCGTACGGCGACGGGCGTGAAAAAGTCTGTGTGCTTATCAATATCGACTTTGATGCCGTAGGCAATTGGGCCGAGCGGCGTAATTTGCCCTATGCCGGTTACACCGATCTGGCGCAGAAACCCCAGGTTTATGAACTGATCAAAGAGTGCGTGGAGCAAGTCAATGCCGACCTCAGCCGCGACACTTTGCTGGCCGGTAGCCAGGTAAGCCGCTTTCTGGTTTTGCACAAAGAATTGGACGCCGATGACGGCGAACTGACGCGTACCAACAAAGTGCGCCGTGGCTTTATCGCCGAGAAATACCAGGTGCTGGTCGATGCGCTATACCAAGGGCTTGGCGAACAGTTTATTGAAACCCAGGTGAAATTTGAAGACGGGCGCACCGGCAGCGTCAGCGCCACCCTGAAGATCGAGGACGCCAAGATCTTCGCCCCCGTGAAAGCCGCAGCATGAGCAAAAAAATCGGCGACGTTATTCTGAACGTCAGCAATATTTCTCTAGCCTTTGGTGGCGTGAAGGCGCTGACCGATATCTCCTTTGACGTGCGCGAGCACGAGATCCGCGCCATCATCGGCCCCAATGGTGCGGGTAAGAGCTCTATGCTCAACTGCATCAATGGCGTCTATACGCCGCAGCATGGCTCCATCACCTTCCGGGGCAAAACCTTTAGCCATATGGACAGCCACGATGTGGCCACCATGGGTATTGCCCGCACTTTTCAAAACTTGGCTTTGTTCAAAGGCATGAGCGTGTTGGACAACCTGATGTCCGGGCGCAACCTGAAAATCAAAAGCAATATCTTTTTGCAGGCGCTGCGCATCGGCCCGGCCGAGCGTGAAGAGATCATGCACCGCGAGGCGGTGGAGCGCATTATTGATTTCCTAGAGATTCAAGCCTTCCGCAAAACGCCGGTCGGGCAATTGCCCTATGGTTTGCAAAAGCGGGTGGACCTGGGTCGTGCCTTGGCGATGGAGCCGCAGGTTTTGCTGCTCGATGAACCTATGGCCGGTATGAACGTCGAAGAAAAGCAGGACATGTGCCGCTTTGTGCTGGATGTGAACGACGAGTTTGGTACCACCGTAGTGCTCATTGAGCACGACATGAGCGTGGTCATGGACATTAGCGACCGCGTGGTGGTGTTGGACTACGGCAAAAAAATCGGCGATGGCACGCCCGACGAAGTGCGCAACAACCCGGATGTGATCAGCGCCTATTTGGGCACCAGCCACTAAGGGCGGGGCAAGACGATGCAAAACAAAATGCAAAAAAGTGGCGTGTGGGCAATTGGAGAAGGTGTGTAAGCATGGGATTTTTTCTTGAAACGTTGCTTGGCGGTCTGATGGCTGGCATGCTGTATTCCCTGGTGGCGCTGGGTTTTGTGCTGATTTACAAGGCCTCTGGCGTGTTCAATTTCGCCCAGGGCGCGATGGTTTTGTTCGCGGCCCTGGCGATGGCGCGTTTTGCTGAATGGGTACCGCTGTGGACCGGCATCACCGACAACCGCTTGGTCACCACGTCGATCGCCTTTATCTTGGCCGGCGTGGTGATGTTTTTGGTGGCCTGGACGGTGGAGCGCTTTGTGCTGCGCCACCTGGTGAACCAGGAAGGCACAACGCTTTTGATGGCGACCCTGGGTATTGCCTATTTGCTCGACGGCGTGGGCCAGACGATTTTTGGCAGCGATATTTACAAGATTGACATTGGCATGCCCAAAGAGCCCATCATGGCTTTTGAATCCACCTTCCCCGGTGGCATTTTGATTAACAAAGAAGACCTGATTGCTGCCGCGATTGCCGCAGGTCTGGTTATTTTGCTTACCCTGTTTTTCCAAAAAACATCGACTGGCCGCGCTCTGCGCGCAGTGGCCGATGACCACCAGGCGGCGCAATCCATCGGTATTCCGCTAGACCGTATCTGGGTGGTGGTGTGGTGTGTGGCCGGTGTCGTAGCCTTGGTGGCCGGCATGATCTGGGGTAGCAAGCTGGGCGTGCAATTTACCTTGTCCACGGTCGCCATGCGCGCGCTGCCGGTGGTGATTTTGGGCGGGCTGACCTCGGTGCCCGGTGCGATTTTGGGTGGCTTGATTATTGGTGTCGGCGAAAAACTCTCCGAAGTTTTTCTCGGGCCTTATGTGGGCGGCGGCATCGAAATCTGGTTTGCCTATGTGTTGGCGCTGATCGTCTTGCTGTTCCGTCCGCAAGGCCTGTTCGGCGAAAAAATTATTGACCGCGTCTGAAGGAACACACCATGTTTTACAGAGAAAACGGCCAATTCAAAACGAGCTACCGGGCGGACCAGCAGATATTTGGCATCACGCAAGACCGCGTCGGTGTATTGCTGCTCATCGCCTTTGCCTTTATCGGCGTGCCTTTCTTGGCCGACGAATACATGTTCCGCGCTATTTTGGTGCCCTTCCTCATCCTCTCGCTGGCGGCTTTGGGGGTCAATATTTTGGTCGGTTACTGCGGCCAGATCTCTTTAGGCTCTGGCGCCTTTATGGCGGTGGGTGCTTATGCGGCCTACAACTTTTTTATTCGGGTCGATGGCATGCCGGTGGTGCTGGCGATCCTCTTAGGAGGCGTGTTTTCCACTTTGGTGGGTATATTTTTTGGTGTGCCCAGCTTACGGGTCAAAGGCTTGTACTTGGCAGTGGCCACCTTAGCGGCGCAGTTTTTCTGCGACTGGGCGTTTTTGCGTATCACGTGGTTTACCAATGACTCGGCCTCGGGCACGGCCTCGGTTTCAGATTTGCAGGTGCTGGGTTTTGCAATTACCACGCCGCTGGCCAAGTATTTGTTCTGCCTATGCTTTTTGGTGGTGTTTGGTTTGCTCGCGAAAAACCTGGTGCGCGGCGCGATTGGCCGTGAGTGGATGGCCATCCGCGACATGGACGTAGCTGCCGCCGTCATTGGCATCCGCCCGATGTATGCCAAGCTCAGCGCCTTTGCCGTCAGCTCCTTTATCGTCGGTGTGGCCGGCGCATTGTGGGCTTTTGTCTACTTGGGCTCTTGGGAGCCTGCGGCCTTCTCGGTGGACCGCTCGTTTCAATTGCTATTTATGGTGATCTTGGGTGGCATGGGCTCGGTGATGGGCAGCTTTTTTGGCGCCGCGTTTATTGTGGTCTTGCCGATTGCGATCAACCAGTTCCTGCCCGTCTTGGGCCATTTGTTTGGATTTAATGTGGACACGGCGACATTGACCCATGCCGAATTTATAGTGTTTGGTGCGTTGATCGTTTGGTTCCTGATTGTGGAGCCGCACGGTTTGGCGCGCTTGTGGAGCGTGGGTAAGCAAAAGATGCGTATTTGGCCTTTCCCGCATTGAGCTTGGTTTGTTTGGGTTGGTTTTTTTGTTGGTAGTTTGTTTCAATATTCAAGGAGACATGTATGACGATTCGTAAGCTCACATTGGCTATCGCCTTGGTGGCTGGCGCTGTTTCGGCCTTGGTGCCCACAGCGTCTTTTGCACAGGCGAAAGAGCAATTTTTCCCGGTACTGCCTTACCGTTCTGGCGCCTACGCCCCTAATGGCGTGCCATGGGCCAACGGTTTTGTGGATTACCTCAAGCTGATCAATGCCCGTGACGGTGGCATCAACGGTGTGAAGCTTAGCTTTGAGGAGTGCGATACCGCCTACGCCACGGACCGCGGCGTGGAATGCTATGAGCGCCTCAAAGGCAAAGCGTCGGGAGCGATTTTTCAGCCGCTCTCCACCGGCATCACCTTTGCTTTGACGGAAAAGGCACCTAACGACAAGAACGCCTTGATTACCGGCGGTTACGGCCGCTCCGAGTCCAGCGATGGCGGCGTTTTCAAATGGAATTTCCCGCTCATGGGCACTTATTGGTCTGGCGCTGATATTTTGATGCAGCACATCACGACCAAAGAAGGCGGCAATCTGAAGGGTAAGAAAATTGCTTTGGTATATCACGACAGTCCCTATGGCAAAGAGCCAATCATTTTGTTGCAAGAGCGCGCCAAGATGCAAGGCTTTGATTTGAGCTTGCTGCCGGTGACTGCACCTGGTATTGAGCAAAAGGCTACCTGGTTGCAAATTCGCCAAAACCGCCCGGACTATGTGTTGCTCTGGGGCTGGGGTGTGATGAATTCTGCGGCCTTGAAAGAGGCTGTCGCGACCGGTTACCCACGCGAAAAAATGTATGGTGTGTGGTGGTCTGCTGGCGAACCGGATGTCAAGGACATCGGTGAAGCGGCTAAGGGCTATAGCGGCCTGGTCGCTACTGGCGAAGGTGGTGCCGTCATCGATGACATCAAGAAGTTCGTGCACGGCAAAGGCCAGGGTACCGGTCCCATGGAAGAAGTGTCGACCGTGCTGTACAACCGGGGCATGGTCAGCGCAGCGCTTGGCGTGGAGGCCGTGCGCCGTGCGCAAGAGCGCTTCGGTAAGGGCAAGGTTATGGACGGCGAGCAAATCCGTTGGGGCCTGGAAAACTTGGCCGTAGATGCCAAGCGTTTAAAGGCGCTCAAGCTGGATTCCGTGATGAAACCCATCAGCACGACCTGCGTGGATCATGAAGGCTCACGTTCTGCCCGCATCCATACTTGGGACGGCAAAAAATGGCAGTACGCATCGGATTGGATTGAGGCTGACACCTCCATCATCAAGCCGCTGGTGCGTCAATATGCTGACAAATACGCCGCCGAGAAAAAGCTGACCCGTCGCGATGCCAAGGACTGCCAAACCTGATCGTTCACCGCTTTTACAAGCACCTAGGCCACTCGTCCAGAGTGGCCTGGGGAAAGAGCGTACTGGCGCGCTCTTTCCCCAGGTTTAACGGGAATTTCCACTATGGCTGAAGCCCCCTCTATCGTCCTCAATGTCAATGGCATTGAAGTCATTTACAACCATGTGATTTTGGTGCTCAAGGGCGTTTCCTTGCAGGTGCCACAAGGCGCCATCGTCACCATTTTGGGCGGCAATGGTGCCGGCAAAACCACGACTTTGCGCGCGGTTTCTAATTTGTTGAAAGGTGAGCGCGGCGCAGTGACCAAAGGTAGTATCGAACTGCGTGGCGAGCGCATCGAGAACCTTACGCCGGCTGACCTGGTGCAACGTGGCGTGGTGCAGGTTATGGAAGGGCGCCATTGCTTTGCCCACCTCACCATCGAAGAAAACTTGCTCACCGGTAGCTACACGCGCAAGAGCAAGGCCGAAATCGCGGGCAATTTGGAAAAAGTCTATGCCTATTTCCCACGCCTGAAAACGCGGCGTACCAGCCAGGCGGCGTATACCTCGGGTGGTGAACAACAAATGTGCGCCATCGGGCGCGCGCTGATGGCCAGCCCGACCATGGTTTTGCTCGACGAGCCTTCTATGGGTCTGGCACCGCAAATCGTGGAAGAGGTGTTTGAGATTGTCAAAGACCTGAACCAAAAAGAAAAAGTTACTTTTCTACTGGCTGAACAAAACACCAATATGGCGCTGCGCTATGCGGACTATGGCTACATCATGGAGTCCGGGCGGGTGGTGATGGATGGGCAGGCTAGCGATTTGGCCAATAACGAAGACGTCAAAGAGTTTTACCTCGGCATGGGCGGTGGCGAGCGCAAGAGCTTTAAAGACGTCAAGAGCTACAAGCGCCGCAAGCGCTGGTTGGCTTAATTTTTCAGGAGTGTCTATGGCCCAGCATTACGACGCACTGGAAACCCGCACCCAAGCGGCGCGTGAGGCAGCCTGGATGCAGGCGCTGCCCGCCCAAATAGCCCATGCCCAAGCGCATGCACCGGCGCTGGCGGCTAGTCTTACCGGGGTAAAGGCGGAGGAAGTCAACTCGCTTGCTGCATTGGCCCTTTTGCCGGTGGTGCGCAAACAAGAACTATTGGAATTGCAAAAAGCCTCGCGCGCCGCAGGCGGCGATGTGTTTGGCGGATTTAGCGCCTTGGGCTTTGGTGCGCACATGCCCCGCGTGTTCGCCAGTCCGGGTTTGATTTACGAGCCAGAAGGCACGCAGCGCGATTATTGGCGCATGGCACGCGCCATTTTTGCTGCTGGTTTCCGACCTGGCGAATTGATTCACAACAGCTTTAGCTACCACTTCACGCCGGCCGGTTCGATGATGGAGACTGGCGCCCAGGCACTGGGATGCACCGTTTTTGCGGGGGGAACTGGCCAAACCGAGCAGCAGGTCGGGGCCATGGCCGAGTTGCAACCGGCAGGCTACATCGGCACGCCCAGTTTTTTGAAAATCATTATCGAGAAGGCCGTGGACATGGGCGTTGCCCTTCCCAGCGTGCGCAAGGCCTTGCTGTCGGGCGAAGCCTTTCCCCCTTCCTTGCGCGACTGGTTGGCGGAGCGCGGCGTGCAGGGCTACCAGTGCTATGCCACCGCTGATGTGGGTTTGATCGCCTACGAGACCGCTGCCCGTGAAGGCTTGGTGCTGGACGAAGGCGTTATCGTCGAGATCGTCCGCCCAGGCACCGGAGACCCCGTCGCTACGGGCGAGGTGGGCGAGGTGGTGGTTACCAGCTTGAATCCAGCCTACCCTTTGATCCGCTTTGGCACCGGCGATCTGTCAGCGGTGCTGCCTGGCGCATGTCCCAGCGGACGCACCAATACGCGCATTCGCGGTTGGATGGGCCGCGCCGACCAGACGACCAAAATCCGCGGTATGTTTGTGCACCCCAAGCAAGTGGCGGACATCGTGCGCCGCTTCCCCGAGGTGTTGCGCGCCCGCTTGGTGGTGAGCGGCGCCATGGCCCAGGATGAAATGACCCTCAAAGTGGAAAGCGCGAACGTCAGCGAGGGGCTGTCGGCCCGCATCAGCGAAGCCATTCGAGATGTGACCAAACTGCGCGGTACGGTCGAGCTCGCAGCGCCGGGTAGTTTGCCTAACGATGGCAAAGTCATCGAAGACGCACGCAGTTATCAATAAGTGTGTGGCCCATTGGCCCAGGGAAGGTCTTCGTAAGTCTGCATTGGCCTAGGGAAGGTCTGCATAAGTCCGTCATCGCGTACATGGACGCTCCCTGTTAAGCAAACTGTTTTATTGACTTTGGGCTAAATCGGAGAGGTTGCAACCGTACATTCGGACTTTGATGTGCTTTTGCACTGTCCCAGATGGGTTT
>CAJBBZ010000084.1 GCA_903951445.1 uncultured beta proteobacterium | reverse complement strand
GCTGCGCGAACTGGTCGAACAATCCGCCCGCCAACTCCAAGCCGCCTCAGTCGCTTTCGGCCACGGGACCGACAACGCCTTTGACGAAGCTGCCTGGCTGGTCTTGTGGCAATTGGGGTTGCCCTTGGACACACCCCTGGACACGCCGCTGAACGGCACGGGTGCCCAAGCCGCCTTGACTGCAGATCAACAAAGCGCCTGCAAAGCGCTGATCGCGGAGCGCATCAACACCCGCAAACCTGCCGCCTACCTCACGCGCCAAGCCTGGCTGCAAGGCTACGCGTTTTATGTGGATGAACGCGTGATCGTGCCACGCTCGCTGATTGCTGAGTTACTGGTCGATGGTGGCATCGACTACTTTTTGCACGAAGGCACGCGCCAGGTGCTGGACTTGTGTACCGGCAACGGCAGCCTGGCCATCATCGCAGCCCATGTATATCCAGACACCGTTGTTTGCGCCAGCGACCTCTCGCAAGACGCGCTGGACGTGGCAGCCATCAATGTGGCGCAACACGGTCTGCAAGCGCGCATCACGCTGCTGCCATCGGACGGCTTGGACGCCCCGGCTTTGCAAGCGCTGGGGCCGTTTGACCTGATACTTTGCAACCCGCCCTATGTCAATGCCGACAGCATGGCCGCGCTGCCCCCCGAATTTCGTGCCGAACCGGCGCTGGCGCTGGACGGCAATGCCGATGGCGGGCGCGATGGCATGGACTTTGTGCGCCGCTTGCTGCGCGATGCGCCGCAGCATCTCCATCCCCAAGGCGTGCTCGTGCTGGAAATCGGCCACGAGCGCGCTTTTTTTGAAGCCGCCTTTCCCGCCTTAGCCGCGGTGTGGCTGCCCACCAGTGCGGGGGAAGACCAGGTCTTGCTGCTCACCCGCGAATCGCTTCTTGCATGATTACTTTAAAAAACGTCACCTTGCGCCGCAGTGCCAAGGTCTTACTCGAACACGCTTCGGTCACCATCAACCCTGGCGAAAAAGTCGGCCTGGTCGGGCGCAATGGCGCGGGCAAGTCTTCGCTGTTTGCCTTATTCACTGGCCTCTTACACGAGGACGCGGGCGAGTACTACATCCCCGCCCAATGGCGCATGGGCCAGGTGGCGCAGGACATGCCCGAAACCAGCCAAAGTGCTACCGAGTTTGTGATCGAGGGCGACACGATGTTGTGCGCCGCCCGTGCCGAAGTGCAAGCTGCCGAAGCCGGTGACGACGGCGACCGCATGGCCCATGCCTATATGGCGCTGCACGACGCCGGCGAGCACGATGCGCCCTCGCGCGCGCAGGCTTTGATTTTGGGCCTGGGCTTTAAGACCACGGAGCTGCAGCGCCCGGTGAACAGCTTTTCGGGCGGTTGGCGCATGCGCTTGCAACTGGCGCGCGCGCTGATGTGCCCCTCGGATCTGCTGCTACTGGACGAGCCTACCAACCACTTGGACCTGGACGCGTTGGTGTGGCTGGAAGCCTGGCTCAAGCGCTATGAAGGCACCATGCTGGTGATCAGCCACGACCGCGAATTTTTGGACGCAGTGACCAATGTCACCCTGCATATCGACGGCGGCAAGCTGATGCGCTACGGCGGCAACTACAGCAAGTTTGAAGACATGCGCGCCGAGCAAATGGAGTTGCAACAAAACACCTACGCCAAGCAGCAAGAAAAAATTGCGCACCTGCAAAAATTTATCGCCCGCTTCAAGGCCAAAGCCAGCAAAGCCAAGCAAGCGCAAAGCCGCGTCAAAGCCTTGGACCGCATGGAAAAAATCGCGCCGCTGCTGGCCGAAGCGGAATTTAGCTTCGAGTTCAAGGAACCGGCGAATTTGCCCAACCCCATGCTCTCGCTATCGGGCGTGAGCTTTGGCTACCCCGCGCCCGAAGACGCTGCGCCGGGCACCGAGCCCACCATCATCGTGCGCAACGTCAGCCGCTCGGTGTTGGCCGGGCAGCGTATCGGCATCTTGGGCGCCAATGGCCAAGGCAAATCCACGCTGGTCAAAACCGTGGCGCGCGACTTGGCGCCTATAGGCGGCGAAGTAACCGAAGGCAAGGGCCTGAACATCGGCTACTTTGCGCAGCAGGAACTGGACGTGCTGCGCCCCAATGACACGCCGCTGGAACACATGATCCGCCTGGTCAAAGACCTGACGGCCCAATCCAAATTGGCCGGCCAGGCCACCCGCGAGCAAGACTTGCGCAGCTTTTTGGGCACCTTCAACTTTAGCGGCGACATGGTCAAGCAAGCCGTGGGCAGCATGAGCGGCGGCGAAAAAGCCCGGCTGGTGCTGTGCATGATCGTCTGGCAGCGCCCTAACCTTTTGCTGCTGGACGAACCCACCAACCACCTGGACCTGGCTACCCGCGAGGCCCTGGGCATGGCGATCAACGAGTTTGAAGGCACCGTCATGCTGGTGAGCCACGACCGGGCGCTTCTGCGCTCGGTGTGCGACGAGTTCTGGATGGTCTCGCACGGCGGCGTCGCGCCCTTTGACGGCGACCTAGACGACTACCAGCGCTATTTGCTAGACGAGGCCAAGCGCGCCCGCGAAGCCGTGCGCCAGGAACAAGTGCAAGCCAACAAATCCCTGGCCGCTGCTAAAGCCGCGCCGATTGCCAAGCCCTTACCGGCGGCGACCGCGGAAAAACGCAAGTGGGAAAAAGAAATCGCCAGGCTCGATGCCCGCATGCAGGCACTGAGCACCGAAGGCAGCCAACTGGAAAGCCAGATCAACGCCAACCCTACACCGCAGGAAATTGCCTCGCTGGGGAAACGGCTCAAAGCCATCAACGAGGAGCTGCAAACCTTAGAAGACCAGTGGCTGGGCGCCACTGCTGCGCTGGAAACGGCACAGGCGCCGGGATAAAGCGAGCGGCACAGGCGCCTATCAAGGCGCGCAAAGGCGCGCGAAGGCCCGCTAATGCCCGCTCTTTTTCTCTACCTTCTTTTCTTCTTTTTTGGCGGTGGCCGCTTTTTCGGCGTCGGTCATCACCAGCAGGGTTTTACAAATCTTGCGCGCCTTCGCTTTGGCGGTTTCCTCGGTCATTTCGCAGACGCGCTCGGTTTTGTAGGCAAAGGCAGGTTGCGCCAGCACCAAGCCAAGTAGCAGCCCAAGCAAGGCCAATCGGCGGGGGGAAAGACAGGTTGTGTGGATTGCAGCCATCATCGCTTAGAAAAATTTTTCCAACAAAAAATGGAGATTAGGGCGAGATTCTATTGAATAAACCATTTTCAATAAAAAGAAATCAATTTTTTTAGGGTTAAGCAGGGCGTAAAGCGGGTAAACCTCAGCTTGGGGCTTGTCTGCCCTTGGCAAGCCCATCGGCGCTTTCGCTGGCCTCCTCCTCCACCACCACCACCGAGCCGGCCACAAAGTCTTCTAAAGTGCGCTTTTTTTCATTCAAAAAAGTGCAGGCCAAGGATATCCATACAAACCAGAAAATGGCATCAGAGAGGAAATCTAAACCCGAGTGAGGTAACTCAGCGGACAATTCCAAGGCTTTCTCTAACCCCAAGCTCGGCAAATTAAGCCGCTTCATCATGCCGACAAGGTATAGGCCTTGGAACCAAAAAATTAGGCCATTCATAAGGGAAGCGATCTCCCTTAAAAATGCTGCGCGGTAAGACAGCAATTGGCCGTTTGGACGGGTTACCTTTTGGCCCAACCAGCGCCTGCCTGGTGTTTGACCTGAGCGCACGGTAAATACCACCAAATACAAAGTCGGGACCATGCAAAAGTAGAGCCCCGCAACGACAAATAGGGTTGGCAAATATAAAAAAACAAGCCCTGTGACTATTGCAATGGGCGCAAGGATGATTGAATCAATCAAGGCTGCGGAAATGCGCTGGCGTCGGGATGCATACACGGTCAATTTTTCGCCCCTCAAGAATCATTAAAAAGTAAGCCTCTTAAAACGCCACCCGCACCGCCTTGCGCTCCTCGGGGTTGTCGATTTGCAGCAACTCGGCCGGGCCAAAGGCGTAGCGCTTGGCGATTAGGTTAGACGGGAAGCTTTGGCAAGCAGTGTTGTAGAACATCACAGCATCATTAAATGCCTGGCGCGCAAAGCCGACGCGGTTTTCCGTGGAGGCCAGCTCCTCCATGAGGTCGCCTATGGTCTGGTTGGCCTTGAGGTCTGGGTAGGCTTCTGCCAAGGCCATAAACCGCCCCAGCGTCGCGCCCATGGCGCTTTCGGCCTGCGAAAGGGCACGCACCGCCTGCACGTTCTCGGGCCGCGCAGACGCGCTTTGCCGGGCGGCATCGGCGCTATTGCGGGCAGCGATGACTTCCTGCAATGCACCGCGTTCATGGGCCATATAGGCTTTGGCACTTTCCACCAGGTTGGGGATCAGTTCGTAGCGGCGCTTGAGTTGCACGTCAATTTGCGCAAACGCGTTTTGAAAGCGATTGCGCAATGCCACCAATTGGTTGTAAGCCAAGACGGCCCAGACCAGGACACCACCCACCAGGAGCAAAACAATAATCAATTTTTCGGACATACCACTTCCTTTCTAGCTGATAAAGGCGCCGACTTGGAGGCCCGGCGGCGCCAGCGGGCAGTGCACTTCTAAACATTGGCAGAGGATGCGAACAATCTCCCACTCCGATACGTGAACGACCGCGTCATGCATGGCGCAGGCCTGCACCGCCGCCAAAAAATTTTGTTTTTCCAATGGCCGTAAACCTGCCAGCGCCAGCACGCTACGCCGCACTGCCTGCGGCTCGCAGTCTTGCAGCGGCAGCATCTCGCGCAAGCGCAAACCCGGTACCTGGCGCAACGCATAGTGGTACGACTGCTGCGCTGGCGCAGCATGGCCGCGCGCGCCGCAATAGGCGATATAGGACAAGGCCACCCGCATATGCTGCCCCGCAGTGCCCGGTGCCAGCACGGTAGATTGCGGGCGTAAATTGCGCTGTAGCAGCACCTGGGCCATCAATTCAAAGGCATTGACCTTGCCGTCTGCCAACACCAGCAAATTCACAGTTTTCAAAAATGCCTCTTGCTCTAGCGGCACCAGCGCGCGTAGGGCGGGCATGGCCAAACCCAATATTGGCAAGCGCAATACCTGGGGTAAATCCACCATTTGCCCCTGGGCGCGCACAGCCGCATCCGCCACCAAGCCATTGGAATGCTCCATCAAAATATCGCGCTGCGCCTTGCGGATAAAAGGCCTGGCACTTAACAACAAGCCATGTACTACGGCTGCGGCACCGGCCGGCAATTCCAGGCGTCGTCTCAAGTCATCAGGAATACGCTGGCGCAGGGCCACAATGATGTCTGACTCGAATTCTTCAACGGCAGATTCGACAGATCCACTTGCCTCGGGTTCAGGCTGGGCGATCGCCATCGGTGCGCCATCGGCAATATGCAGCGGGGCATTGGCCTGAAGGGCTGCTTTTCGTGCAGGCTCTGACTTGGACCGCTGCAGGTGCTCAAACTCCAGCAGCCCATTGGCATCAATGGCCTGCAAGCGGTCTTGTAACGACGGGTGGGTAGCCAGCCAACCGTCAAACGCAGAATCAAAGGCCGGCGCAAAAAAGAAATGGCTCATGAGCTTGGTGCAAAACACCTGCTTCTGGGCCTGCGCCGCCTGCATCTGCACGACTGCCATATTAGGCACCCAATCGGGCATGTTCGAACTGTCGGTTCGCACTGGCGACTCATCCACCAGCGGCAACAGCAGCGAGCCACGTTTGCGCACTTTGCGCAATGCACCATACAGCCCAGCGGGATTGCGGGTGAACTGAATAGCAGAGGCATCGGCCAGGTATTCGCGCTGGCGTGCCACCGCCGCCTTTATCACTTGCGCCACGATGAGGCCCAAGGCGCCCACCACCATCAATACCGCGCCCAACGCCAGGTTTTGGGCGGAACGCCTTTGCCACATGACCTGACCGGCCACACCGATCAACATGAGGCCGGTCAGTGCACCCAGCATCCGCATATTGAGGCGCATGTCGCCATTAAAGATATGGCTGAACTCGTGGGCTACCACCGCTTGCAATTCATCGCGGGCCAAAGTCGACAATGCGCCACGGGACAGCGCAATGACTGCCGTCTGGGGCGTCCCGCCGGCAGCAAAGGCATTGATAGCAGCGTCTTCAAACACATATATACCGGGTACCGGGCAGCCTGCTGCAATCGCCATTTCCTGAACCACCTGCAGGCACCGGCGTTCGTCCGGGTCCGCGCTGGTCAAGGGCAAGGCGCTAGCGCCCATGTTGCGGGCCAGGGCCGCACCATCCACAATGCGCCAGCCCAAAGCAGCACCTAGGCCAATCAACAAGGCAGCACCTGCGGCGCACCACTGCGGCGCCTGGACCGAAACTTCATGGCCAAAAAAAAGTAAAACCGGTACGGCCCAAGACGTGAGCACATAAATGCAGAACACCACCAGCAATAGTCCGAGCACAAAGCCGCACACCAGCCACACAGTGCGCTGGCGGGCCTGGGCTTGTTGCTCAAAGAAATTCATCGCTGCGCCCTATGGATGCGTGGGGATACCTTGTCCGCTGGGCGACACCCGGAGGCCGTGTCCACAATGGGTAGATATGCCGCTTTTGAGCCAAAGAAACGTGCCACGCAAAGTCTTTGGCGGGTAAGGCATAAGGGGCAGTCCTCCGTGGTTGGCGCTGGTGGCGCTGTTGTAAGCATCAAATCATAACCAATTTTTTTATATTTTTTATATAAGTTAGATTTGTTTAATTGAAACGTTTGTAGGGCCATTTGATAATCGGGGCTTTTTTTCGTCTTGGGCGAAACTCACCCTAGAATGAATTTGAATTGTCAAAAAATCCCCAAGGAGACCCCGCATGACCAGCCCCGCCAAGCTCATACTTGACTACGTTTACCAGCACGAAAAAGAACGTGCCCAGCAGGTATATCTAACCCAGCCGCTTGGCGGCGGTCGCGTAGCGGACTACACCTGGGCCCAAACCCTGGACCAGGCCCGGCGCATGGCCACGCATTTGCAGTCCATGGGCTTTGCACCAGGAGCGCGCATCGGCATCCTGTCCAAAAACTGCGCGCACTTCTTTATGACCGAGTTGGCAATTTGGATGGCCGGTTACACCACGGTGGCCATATTCCCCACTGAAAGCGCCCAAACCATCCGTTTTGTGCTGGAGCACAGCGAAGCCAGCCTGCTTTTTGTCGGCAAGCTAGACACCTGGCCCGACCAAGAACCCGGCGTCCCGGCTGGTATGCCACGCATCGCCTTTCCCCTTGCCCCCGCCACCGCTTACGAAACCTGGGACGCCGTCACCGCCCGCAGCGCGCCCATGGAGGGCCAGCCGCACCGCGCTGGCACTGACCTAGCCATGCTGATTTACACCTCGGGCTCCACCGGGCAGCCCAAGGGCGTGATGCACAGTTTTGAGCGCATCACCGTAGCCACCGAGCTAGCCGTTTCGCAAAGCATGTCGCAAAACCTGGGCGATGACCAAGTCCACCGCGTGCTGTCTTACCTGCCCCTGGCGCATGTGTTTGAGCGCGCGGTGGTGGAATGTGCCAGCTTTGTCAGCGGCCAATTGCATGTGTTTTTCGCTGAATCGCTAGACACCTTTGTATCCGACTTGCAGCGTGCACGGCCCACGATTTTTGTATCCGTGCCGCGTTTATGGCTGAAGTTTCAACAAGCGGTGTTTGCCAAGATGCCGCAGAAAAAGCTGGATTTACTGCTACGCATCCCGATTCTGAAAAAAATCATCGCTAAAAAAATCCTCACCAACCTGGGCCTGGACCAGACGATTTCCGCCTTCAGTGGCTCGGCACCCCTGCCTGCTGACCTCATCCGCTGGTACCGCAGCCTGGGACTGCAATTGCTCGAAGGGCTGGGCATGACCGAGGACTTCGCCTACTCCCACACCGCCACGCCGCGCTTTAGCGAGCCGGGCTATGTTGGCGTGGCCAACCCAGGCGTACAAGCGCGCATCAGCCCGGAAGGCGAAATCTTAGTGAAGTCGCCCGGGCAGTTGGTCGGCTATTACAAACGCCCCGATCTGGATGCCGAATCGTTTACCGAAGATGGTTTTTTCCGCACTGGCGATTTGGGTTCGCTCGCCGCCGATGGCCAGCTCAAAATTACGGGCCGCATGAAGGAGCTGTTCAAAACGAGCAAGGGCAAATATGTCGCCCCCGCCCCCATCGAAAACCGCATCAACAACCATCCGCTGGTGGAAATGTCGCTGGTGGGGGGTGCCAGCTACGAGGCCGCCTTTGCCATCGTGGTGTTGGCCGAGGACATACGCCCGCGCCAGAAAGACGCGGCGGTACGCGCCGAGGTACAAAGCGCGCTGACCGCGCTGCTGGCCGAAGTCAACAGCCAGGTAGCCGACTATGAAAAACTCAAATTCCTGGTGGTGGCCGAGCAGCCCTGGCAAATCGAAAATGGCATGCTCACCCCGACCATGAAAATCAAGCGCGCCAATATCGAGAAAGCCATCGAACCCAAGCTAGACGCCTGGTACGCAGCCAACCAGCCGGTGCAGTGGGCTTGATGTATTCCCCGCTATCGGCAGGAACGTAGTGACGCGGCAATCCATGCGGGTAAGAAGTCATGGAGTGCCTCAGCATTTGGCATCGCAATGAACTGGTGCAATCTCCTGCGCCTAGCAATTTAAGTGCGAGCACGTGCGGCCTGACCAATGGGGCGGAATTTTTATGGGCCGCCCAAACGCCCTAGCGCGGCGGCAAGTTGGCGCAAACCTATCGCCTGCACTCCGTCACCTACGGGATAGGCCTCGGTGCCCGGGTACACCAAATAGCGTCTGGCGGGAGCCAGATCGGCGCAAGCGCTGTAAAAGCCCCGGCGCGGTTTGCCGCTTGCGCTGCGCTTAATCTCTACGGCCCACAAGCCCTGGCCTGGAATATCGAGGAGCAAATCCACCTCTGCGCCATTGCTGCTGCGGTAAAAACCACAGCCGGTATTGAGCGGCGCGGCATTGATCAAAGTTTCCAGCACAAAGCCTTCCCAACTCAGGCCGACCACCGGGTGCGACAACAGCGCATCGTGGCTACCTATCCCTAACAAGGCATGCACCAGGCCACTGTCCCGCACATAGACCTTGGGCGACTTCACCAAGCGCTTGCCCGCATTGCCGTACCAAGGCTGCAGGCGGCGCATCAGCATCAGATCGACCAGCATGTCCAGATAGCGATTGACCGTCTTAGCGTCGAGCATCAGGTTGCGGCCCAAATGCGAAATATCCAACAAAGCACCTTGCTGGTGCGCGAGCATGGTCCATAAGCGGCGCAAGGTTTCGGCAGGAATGCGGGTACCGTAACTAGGGATATCGCGCTCCAGATACGTTTTGATCCGGTTTTGCCGCCAGCTCAGGCTCTTGGGCACGCTGGGTGCCAAAAAACTGGGCGCAAAGCCGCCGCGCAGCCACAAAGCGTCCTGCTGATCGGCGCCCACTTCCATGGCTTGCAAGGGGGGCAATTCCAGATAAACCACCCGGCCGGCCAGGCTTTCGCTGGACTGGCGCAGCAACTCGCCACTGGCCGATCCCAGCAATAAAAAGCGCCCGGTGCCCTGCCCCTGGCGGCGGCCTTGGTCGATGACGCCACGCAAGACCTGAAATAGGGCCGGCATTTGCTGCACTTCGTCCAGGATTACTAGCTTGTCGGCATGTTGCGCCAAGTAGGCAACCGGGTCTATCAGTTTTTGCCTATCGCTGGGACTTTCCAAATCCAGGTAAATGCTGTTGTCGAGGCTGGCTGAGGGCGCGGTGTGCGGCCATTGCTTGCCCACCTGCAGCGCCAAGGTGGTTTTGCCCGACTGACGCGGCCCCAGCAAGGCCAGCGCCGGTGTATCCGACAGCGCAAGCTGTATGGTGGGAAACAATAGGCGATCAATCATCCATGCATTATACGGATAATAATCCGTAAATTACATGGTAAAAATTAACCCAGTGCTACCATGCTAGACGCCTGGTACGCAGCCAACCAGCCGGTGCAGTGGGCTTGATACAAAGACTGCGGAGAGAACTCCCCGCCCGCCCCAAGCGACTAGGCGCGCCCAGCCTTAGAAGCCTGGGCGCGCTGCCCTAAAAGCCGATAGCCGCGCCATCCGAGCGCGGGTCGGAACCGCCATAGCGCATGCCCGATTGCGGGTCGATCAGGATGCCGTGCGCGTGGCCGGCAAACTCGTTCCAGTCGCCCCAGCGGTTGAGCAAGTGGCCGCGCCGGTCCAGCTCGGCAATAGTCTCAGCAGGGAAGCGTGCCTCGATGTGCAGCGTGTCGCGGGACTCCAGCAGGCCAAAGCGGCCCGACAGCCAACGTGGCGCCTCCAGCGCTTCTTGGATGTCGCAGCCGTAGTCAATCAGGTTGATATAGGTTTGCAAATGGATTTGCGGCTGCCCGTCGGCGCCCATGCAGCCGACCACGCCCCAGAGCTTGTCGTCTTTGAAGGCGATGGACGCAATCAGCGTGTGCAACGGCGTCTTGCCCGGTTGCAGGTGGTTGGGGTGGGTCGGGTCCAGGTTGAAATAGGCGCTGCGGTTTTGTAGCACTACGCCGGTGTTACCCGCCACCACGCCCGAGCCGAACACGCCGTACAGGCTGTGAATCAGCGCGACGGCATTGCCCTCGGCATCGACGGTGGCGATAAACACGGTATCGCCGCTCAGGCTGCCGTAGGAAGGCACTTTGTCCCAGGGCAAGGCGTGCGCCGGGTCCATCAGGCTGCGGCGCTCGTCGGCGTAGGCTTTGGAGATCAGGCGCTCCATCGGCACGTCCGCAAAAGCCGGATCGGCCAGGTGACGGTCGCGGTCGTGGTAGGCGATCTGCTTGGACTGCACCAGCAAATGCACATGGTCTGCGCCCAGGTGCGGGCGCTTGTGCAGCTCCAGCGGCTCTAGTAAATTGAGCATTTCCAGCACGGTAAAGCCCTGGGTGGGCGCGGGCGTTTCAAAAATCTTGACGCCCCGATAGGTGCCGCTGATGGGTTCGCCCCAGCGCGCGGTTTGCGCGGCGAGGTCGGCCTCGGTAAACAAGCCGCCTTTTTCCTTAGAGAAACGGGCTAACTCGCGCCCTACTTCGCCTTCGTAAAAACCGGCGCGACCACGGTCGGCAATGGCTTGCAACGTCTTGGCCAGGCCGGGGTTGCGCAAAAGCGCGCCGGGGCGCGGAGTTTTGCCATCGGGCATAAAGATGGCCATGGTCTCGGCGTGGGGCGCCAGGTCTTTGGCGGTGGCGTCGATAAAGCCGGACAAGCGGGCCGTGACCGGAAAGCCGTCGCGCGCATATCCAATGGCGCTTTGCAAGTTGCGCGCCAGGGGCAGCTTGCCGTAGGCGGCATGCGCCTCGGCCCAGCTGGCCACGGCGCCGGGCGTGGTAGTGGTGGCGGGCAGGATGCCGCGAAACGGGATTTCACTATGGCCTTGGCTCTTGAACCAGTCAACCGTGGCGCCCGCAGCGGCGCGCCCGCCGCCGTCCAGGTAGCGCACGGCCTTGGTTTTGGCGTCGTAAATCAGCCAAAACGCATCGCCGCCCACGCCCGTCATGTGCGGGTAAAGCACCGCCAAAGCGGCGGTGGTGGCGATAGCCGCATCCACCGCCGAGCCACCAGCGCGAAGCACGTCCGCGCCTGCTGCGGAAGCCAAAGAATGCGGGCAGGTGACCATGCAAGATGGGCCCATGGTCACGGGGCGGCCGGTGTTGATTTTCATAAGCGGTTGGGGAAGTGAATTATTGAGTTGTCGTTGGTCACCCGATGGCATCAGCACAAGGCAGGATGCCGGGGTGGCGATTATCAGGGTTAACCAAGAGGGCGGCCCTAGCCCCAAACCACCTCCACCCGCTCCAATCCATGAAAGTGGTACACATCTTTCACCACAGGCCGCTGCGCCAAGCGCAGGCCGGGCAAGCGCGCAAAGAGGATGGGTAGCGCAATTTGCAGCTCCAGCCGCGCCAGCGGGGCGCCGATGCAAAAGTGGATGCCCGCGCCAAAGGACAGGTTGGCACCTTGGTCGCGCTGCGGCCAAAAGCGCAGGGGCTCGGTAAATTGCAGCGGGTCTAGGTTGGCGGCGGCCAGGATGAGGCCGATGCTTTGGCCTTTTTGGATATGCACGCCCTCGGCTAACTGCACGTCTTGCAGCGCGTAGCGCGAAAAAATATGCACCGGGGCGCAGATGCGCAGGCATTCTTCCACCGTGGCCTGGGTGGCGGCGTCGTCGGCAAACAAGGTGGCCGGGTCCAGTCCGCTGTCCAAGATGGTGGTTACCGCGTTGCCGATTTGGTGCACCGTGGCTTCGTGACCGGCGTTGAGCAGCACGATGATGGTGGAGACCAGTTCCTCATCCGTCATGGGCGGGCCGGCACGGTCGCTGCTGATCATGCTGCTGATCAGATCGTCTTGCGGCTGGCTGCGGCGCTGCGCGATCAGGCCGCGTACATAGGCCGCAAATTCGCCTGCCGCCTGGTTGGCCGCCAACTCGTCGGCATGGGTGCGGCCAAACATGTACATGCGCACATAGTCGTGCGACCAGCGCAGCAGCTGCGGGCCCATCGCCTCGGGTACGCCGAGCAGGCGGGCGATGATGGTGACGGGAATGATGTCGGCAAAGTCACCAAGCAATTCGGCATGGCCTTGGGCCGCAAAGCCGTCGATCAGCGTATGCGCCAGCGTGGCGATTTGCGGGCGAAAGCGCGCTATCTGCCCGGACACAAAAGCGCGGTTGACCATGGTGCGCAAGCGCGTGTGCTCGGGCGGCTCTAGCGACAGCAGCGACCATTGCTCTGCTTGGTCAAAGTCGCGCAAATGCGATGCGGGCGCGGGTAGGCCCAGTTCTTGGCGCGTGGCCACATGCAATATTTGCCTGCCAAAGCGCTTGTCGCGCAAGAGGCTATTGACCTGCGCATAGCCACAGCAAAACCACTGCGCTTGTTCCTCCCAATAAAACAATGGGCACTGCGCGTGCAAGGCGGCGTAGGCGGCGTTGGGATTGCGATAAAAAGCGGGATCGCGCGCGTTGAGCGACACGCGGCGGGTGGCGGGGTCGATGTGCAGGTAGGAAGGCTGCATGAAAGTAGTGGGCATGGGTTGTCAAACAGTTTCATCTAGTGCCTCAGCGATACCTGGGCGCGTGATTCAAAAGCAAACCTGGATTGCTTCGCTTCGCTCGCAATGAACTGTGCTCCCAGTCAAGCAAATTCTGCTGAAAAGGAGACATTTTTCGTCGCCACAGCATGCGCTTGGCG
>CAJBBZ010000083.1 GCA_903951445.1 uncultured beta proteobacterium | reverse complement strand
TGGGCCTCGGTTTCCAGCTCCTCAATGCGCGTACCTAATTGCTGGCTTTGCGCGGCCAGCGTCGGGGCGTCGATCAGTACGCCATTGCGTTCAATACGGTACAGGGCTTCGCTGCTGTCCATTTCCAGTTGGTAAATAAACAGCAAACCGGCGTCCATCTGCACGCGCGGCCACAAAGCCTGGTGTACGTCCAGCGTCAGGTCGGCGTCTTCGCAGGCGTATTGCGCCGCCCGGGCAATGTCCACTTGGTCAAAGCTAATCTGGTTCGCGCCTTTGCCGCACAGGTCTTCAAAGCTCAGGCCTTTGCGGCCTAAATGGCGCTCGGCCAGGCTTTCCAGCCCGTGGGGCTTATGCACTTCCAGCACATAGCTTTGCAACATGGTGTCATGCACATAACCGCGCACTTCGATGCCATGGTTGGCAAACACATGGCGGTCGTATTTCACATGCTGCCCTAGCTTGTGCCGCGTAGCGTCTTCCAGCCAAGGCTTGAGTAGGGCCAGCACCTCGTCGCGCGGCAACTGGTTGGGCGCGTCCGGATAGCTGTGCGCCAAGGGGATATAGGCCGCAGCGCCCACCGCCACGCTAAGGCTGATGCCCACGATCTCGGCGCGCATCGCTTCTAAGGCGGTGGTTTCGGTATCCAGCGACACCAAATCAGACGACGTAATCAGCGCCAGCCAGCGTTGCAGCGCGGCATGGTCGAGCACCGTTTCGTACTCGGTGGCACGCGCCAGCAGGGACGGCGCTGCTTCGCCACCTTGCACCAAGCTACCAACAGCACTAGCGGGGCTTTGCGCCGCAATGTCGCCAAACAAATCCGCGCCACCGGCCTGGGCCTGGGCCTTGGCCGCACCCTTTTCCAACTGCGCCGCCACGGTGGTCGCTAGGCCCTTAAAGCCAAAGCGCAGGTAGAAGGCATGCAAGCCCGCCAGGTCCTCCTGGCCACACAGCAAATCTGAAAACTCGGGTAGCCCTGGCAACCAGTCCTTGAGCTCGCAATCGGTTTTGATAGTGAGCAGTTGGCGCGCCGTAGGCAGCCAGTCCAGCGCGCTGCGCAGGTTTTCGCCCACTACGCCTTTGATCGCGCCCGCGTTCTCTATCACGCCTTGCAGGCTGCCATATTCCTGTAGCCATTTCACGGCGGTTTTGGGGCCTACTTTGCTGACGCCAGGCACGTTGTCCACCGTATCGCCGACCAGGTTTTGGTAGTCCAGCATCAAATGGGCGGGGACGCCAAACTCTTCCAACACGCCAGCCACATCGCGGCGCTTGCCGTTCATGGTGTCGATGATGGTGATGCGCTCGTTCACCAATTGCGCCAGGTCTTTATCCCCGCTGCTGACCACCACATCCATGCCGCGCGCAGCGGCCAGCACGGCCAGGGTGCCGATCACGTCATCGGCCTCCACGCCCGGCACATCGAGCACTTGCATGCCCAAGAGGCGCACCATTTCGTGGATAGGCGCAATTTGCGCGCGCAAGTCGTCGGGCATGGGCGCGCGCTGGGCTTTGTACGCGGGGTAAATCGCGTCTCTAAAGGTCGGGCCCTTGGCGTCAAACACGCAGGCCACATAGGCAGCGGGCACTTCTTTGCGCAAAGCCTGCATCATGTTGACCATACCGCGCAGCGCGCCGGTGGGGGTGCTGGCCGGGTCGCCAGGCACGGCGCGCAGGTCGGGCATGGCGTGGAAAGCGCGGTACAGGTAGCTGGAGCCGTCAATCAGCAGCAAAGCAGGCGTGGGAGCGGAGGAAGTGGGGTGCATGGCGGCATTTTGCCTGCCTGCGTGGGGGCCAAAGGGCGCCGCCTACAATCGCGCCCGGTGCCACAGAGGGCCTGCCCTCACTCTGGCGCCCGCAATGTCCGCACTGCCTTTAGGCGCTGCGCCCCTCATTCAGGTTTGCTTCATGGCGGTTTACACCCAAGTTTCCTTTGATCAGGCGCAAGCCTACTTCCACACCCTAGGGTTGGGGCCGCTGACCCGTCTGGAAGGCTGCGCCGGGGGCATTGAAAACACCAATTATTTTGCCGACACCGCGCAAGCGCGCTATGTGCTCACCTTGTTTGAGCGCCTGAGCGCCGAGCAACTGCCCTATTACCTGCGCTTGATGCGCCACCTGGCCCAGCGCGGCATTCCCGTGCCCAACCCGGCGGCGGACGCCCAAGGCCAGTTACTGCACAGCTTGCAGGGCCGGCCCAGTTGTGTGGTGAGCCTGCTGGCAGGCAAAAGCGAATTGCAGCCGGGCACCGAGCACTGCGCCCAAGTAGGCGCCATGCTCGCGCGCATGCACCTGGCCGGGGCCAGCTTTGACATACAGCAGCCCAATTTGCGCGGCTTGGACTGGTGGCAGCGCACCGTGCCCGAGGTGCTTCCTTTTGTGACGCCCGAACAAAGCGCGCTCTTGCAAAGCGAGTTGGCCGCGCAGCAGGCCCTAACGCAGACTGCGGATTACGCAGCGCTGCCGCGCGGCCCCATCCATGCCGACCTGTTTCGCGACAACGTGATGTTTGCGCCCGACGCCCAAGGCCGCGCGCAACTGACCGGCTTTTTTGATTTTTACTTCGCCGGCAACGACGCCTGGGTGTATGACATTGCCATTTGCCTGAACGATTGGTGTGTGGACATGGCTAATGGCGTGGCCGATGCCGCCCGCACCGATGCATTTATGCAGGCCTATACCAGCGTGCGGGCTCTGCATGCCTCGGAAGCCGCCGTTTTTGCCAGCCTATTGCGCGCGGCGGCCTTTCGGTTTTGGCTCTCGCGTTTGTGGGACTTGCACCTGCCGCGCCAAGCCGCCATGCTCAAAGCGCACGACCCGGCCACCTTTGAGCGCATACTGCGCCAGCGCATCGCCCACCCTCTTAGCTGGAGCGCGTCATCCGTCGCCACCAGCCCCAATGCATGAAACTTCATATCGTTCCCGCCCGCCAAGGCATCCTTTGGGTCAAACTGGGCATGCGCACGTTTTTCCGCCAACCGCTGGCGCTCACCGGCCTGTTCTTCATTTTTATGGCGGTGATGTCGGTGATCTCGATGGTGCCGGTTATCGGCAATGTGCTGGCCCTGGCGCTTCTGCCCGGCGCCACGCTGGGGCTGATGGTGGCAACGCAAGAAGCGCTCAAAGGCCAGTTCCCCATGCCCAGTGTGTTGCTTGCGGGCTTTCGAGCCGGTCGCGAGCAATTGCGCGCCATGCTGATTTTGGGTGCACTCTATGCGCTGGGTTTTGTGGGTGTGCTGGGCCTGTCCGCACTGGCCGATGGCGGCAAGTTTGCGCAAATGTATTTGTTTGGCGGCGCGGTGGGCAGCGAGGTTTTGCAAGACCCGGCTTTTGAAGCGGCCACCATGGTGGCACTGATTTTTTACATGCCCTTGTCCCTGTTGTTTTGGTTCGCACCAGCGCTGGTGTATTGGGACAAAGTCAGCCCGATGAAGAGTCTGTTTTTCAGCTTAGTAGCGTGCATCCGCAATATCGGCGCCTTCACCGTCTATAGCTTGGTGTGGATGCTGGCCTTTATGGTCATCGGCCTGGGGGTGGTGTTGGTGGCCGGTTTGTCCGGTAGCGAAGAGGCCGTGGCTTTGGTGCTCTATCCCACGGCCATGGTGATGGCGGCCATGTTTTTTAGCTCGATTTACTTTACCTACGCGGACAGCTTCAGCATCCCCAGCGTGCACCTGGCCTGAGCCAGGCTTGTATTGCTAATCTGCGCGTCGCTTGCGCAGCAGTACCAGCCGTAGCAAGTTAAAGCGCAATAGCCTTACTCAGTTGGTACAAGCCAAACACCAGCAAAGCAATTGCGGACACACCTAGCATCGCGTGCTTGATACCCGCGCCAAAGCGCGCTGCCAAACCGAATACCAAGACAATCGTGGCCAAGCCGCCCACGAGCGTCAGGTAAAAACCACCGATAAAAGATAGCCCATAGGCGGGGGATTCGCGCCAACCCGCAACCAGAATGGGGCCGGTCACCAGTGTCCAAAAAATATAGGGGCCGGGACTCAGCATATTCATCACTACCGCCTTGCCCATCGGCAGGCCCGCTTCTACTTCCAGCAGCTCCGGCGCCGGTGGCGCACGCCAGGCGCGCAAAGCGCCCCAGGCCAGGTACAAGATGAACACGCCACTCACGGCATACAAGACCTGCTCCATCCACACCGGCACTTGCGACAGAACCAGCAAACACAAAGCAATGATGGGGCCGTCGCTGAGCAAGGGTGCCAGTGCAGAGGGCAAAGTGCGGCGCCAGCCCCGGCTGATGGATTGCGATATCAGGTAAGTTTGAAACGGCCCGGGCTGCGAAGCCGCCGCAAAACCAAAACCGATTCCCTGAAGCAAATACATCCACATGAGGGCATTCTAGGTGTGCGAACTTAGATACAGGGGCGTGCCTAAGTCGCTCAGTTGTAGGGCATCTAACTTTTAAAGCGCGGTCCTGCGAAGCGGCCACGACGCAGAATCAAACTTTCCCTGTTTATCCCTCTGGTGCCATGGCGCATGATGCACCAACAGCCTTGAATAATCCCAACAAGATCCCGCCAGCACATCGCCCACCGGGGAGATTTTTTGCATGCTTAGTTTCACCCTATTTGCGCTGCATCAGCCCACCCGTAAGTTAGCCGAACGGCACGCACCCTAAAATTGTCAGCACGTGAGCCGGGCTGCGAAAGAGTCCGTCCCTCGGGTTCAGGCTTGTCAGACCCGGAAAGAAAACAAGATGCACACATCGTCGTTGGAAAAAAATCATCGCCCCCGCTGGCCATCCCTGCGCCGCGCCTTGCAGGCCGCGCTGCTGCTTGTAGGCGCTCTGACGGGCGAGGCTGCGCTGGCGCAGGCCGCGCGCCCCATTCAAATTTGGCCCACCATCCCCTTTGTGCGCGGCAAGGACTTGTGCCAGTACCAGGAAACTTACGCCAAAACCAAAAACGAGCAGTCCAAGGAAATGCTGCAAAACGTGGTCTCGCTAATCCGCGAAGGCGCGAAAGAGGCGGTCGCCTTCGGCATTGTGCAGGCCATGGACGACATGGAAAACGCCAACCGCGCGCAGGCCAATACCGGCATGGGCATGGACGTACTGCTCGAAGGCAGCTTCAAAGCCACCCTGGACGCGTACTACCGCGACCTGCAACCAGGCCAACGCAAGATTGCGTTTTTCAATCCCATGCCCTTGACCCAATTGGTACGCGGCCTACGCGACCAGAAACGCCAGGGCTATTTGGACGACAAGCTGGTGCGCGACCTGTATGGCATTTTTTGGGGCACGTATTCCTTTGCGCAGGATTGCAACGGCCAGGTTCTGGTGACCATGCACCTGGAAGGCAAAGACGGCACCACCCGCAGCTTTCAGGGCCAGGGCTTTCCGCAGTCGGTGATGCAAGGCGTGGCCGGACAGGTGTTTGACTATTTTCAGAAAACCAAATTCCCCTCCAAGGTGATGGTCGGCAACCGCAGCCTAGAACTGCTGGGCGCACCGAGCATGCCGGTGGCGCATACCGCTGGCCCGGCAGCCGCCGAGCGGGCTTGCAGCAATATGAACGCGCGCCTACCTACCGTGGCCGAATTGGAATACCTGGCTGCATTGGGCGATTACAACGGCGGTGTGAGCTTGCGTAGCGACGTGTGGGCCTTGCCGGAAGGCAAGGTTTATGCACCAGACCTGCCCAACCCCTCGCCAGTGCGCAGCGCCGACGAAGTACGCGGGCCGGATTTACATTTTTACTGCGTGCGCTAGGCCGCCACTGCGACAAGCTGCTTCAGCGCCTAGCCCTTACACGCCGCCGTGGGCTTCGAGCTGGGTTTGGCAAGCCAAGCAATGCGCGGTTTCGGGCATGGCGTCCAAACGGGCTTCCATAATTTCATTGCCGCACTCGGTACAGAAACCATAGCTACCCTGATGCAGGCGCTTGAGCGCGGCCTCTACCTCATGCAGACGGGCAATCTCGCGCTCGCCAATGCAAAAGTCCATATCCCGTTGGGTAATGCTCTGTGCATGCGAGTCGCCCGGGCCAGGCAAGGATTCAGCCGCAACCTCAGCCCGCGAGCGCTCGCCCCCGCGCTGCTCGTGGATCAGGCGCAGCAAATCAGCCAGCATGTTTTCAAGGCGTTCAAGGTGCACCATGGCGTGGTGGTGCTGCATAGCGGAGATGGTGTGGGTCATGGGCGCATCATGCGCGCGGACCTAGAAGGCAGTCTTGACCTGAATCAAATGAAGCGGCAGATGCCCATATACCTCTCAACGAAACCCCACGCGGTCCAGCATTTGTTGTACCTTGATCTGGTTCATGCCGATAACACTGGCGGGTAATTTTTCACTTTTAAAGGAGGCGCCGCCCATGGCTTTGAGCGCCGGGTTGTTGATGGTCAAACCTTTGACGACAGGCCATTCGTTATTGCCATCGGCGAAATACAGCTGTGCCCGTTCGCTGACCAGATAGCTCAGGAATTTGAGGGCGTTTTCCGGATGCTTGGCATGGCGCGCTACCGCGCCACCGGCGATGTTCACATGCGTTCCCCAGGACGATTGGTTGGGGAACACCACGCCAATACGCTCCACAATGGCTTTGTCTTGCGCACTGTCGCTGCGGTAGAGGCGGGCAAGGTAGTAGGAGTTAGCCAAAGCGATGCCGCATTCGCCGCTGGCCACGCCCTTGATCTGGTCAGTGTCGCCGCCTTTAGGCGCACGGGCCATATTGGCCACCAAGCCCTTAAGCCAGACCTCGGTAGCCGGTGCGCCCAGGTGCTCCACCATGGCGCCAAACAAAGAGAGGTTGTAGGGGTGCGAGCCTGAGCGCGTGCATAGCCGCCCGGCGTGCCTGGGTTCGGCCAGCTTTTCATAGCTGTCTACCTCCTCCGCTTTGATTTTTTGCTTGTCATACACGATCAGTCGGGCGCGCGTGGATAAACCGAACCAGCGGGTTCCCTCCGGCCGAAGTTTGGCGCGCCATTGCTCGGGCACCGCCTTGAGCAGGACTTCCGATTGGACTGGCGCAAACAAGTCTTCTATTTCGCCTTTCCACAGCCGGGCCGCGTCGACCAGCAGGATCACGTCCGCAGGCGAGGCGGCGCCTTCCGCCTTGAGGCGGGCCAGGATGCCCGCGTCATCCGCGTCCACCCGGTTGATTTTGATGCCGGTAGCACGGGTGAAGTTCTCGTATAGCGCCTCATCGGTCGCGTAGTGCCGCGCGGAGTACAAATTGAGTACCGCTTCTTCAGCGGCAAAAGCAGGCAAGGTGCAATGGAGGAGGCCCATGGCCAAGCAAAGTTGGCGGCTCGCGCTGAGCCAAGGCCGCGCAGATAAAGCGTTCATGAAAATAGCTGGTAAAAAAGACAAGGCCTCAGTATAACCAAATGCGAATCATTCGCATTTGAAAGTCCTGCCCATTTCCAGGTCTATTTCTGCTGCGCTTTGGCCATGAGCAGCACGGGCAGCAAACCAGCCAGTACCAATGCCAACGATGGCAAAGCCGCCTCGCCCAAGCGCTCGTCGCGCGCCAATTGGTAGGCCATAACGGCCAGGGTGTCGGTATTAAAGGGGCGCAGCACCAAAGTGGCTGGTAACTCTTTCATCACATCCACCCACACCAATAACAGCGCCGAAGCCACGGTCGGGCGCAGCAAGGGCCAGTGCACGCGGGCAAACACATCGCTTGCGCGCGAACCGAGCATGCGGGCGCTTTCGTCGGCGCTGACGGGTATGCGTGCATAGCCGCTTTGCACGCTCTGCAAAGCCACGGCAATAAAGCGCACCAAGTAGGCCCAAATCAAACCCAGCAGGGTTGCGGTGAGCCAGTAACCGGCACCGCTATTGGGCCATTGTTGCTGCACCCAACTGACCGGGAGCAGCAAGCCCACCACGATGACCACGCCCGGCACGGCATATCCCAGGCCGGCCAGTTGCGTGCTCAGGCGACGCCACCATGTGGGGTGGGTGCGCAGCCCGTGCGCCAGCCACAATGCCAAGGCCGCAGCCAGCAGTGCGCTGATGCCGCCCAAGCGAAGGCTATTCCAAAACCAGCCCCCAAAGGCAGCCCAGGGCAAAGCTTGTTGTTGGCTGCCTAGCCACAGCGCATGGCCCATGATGAGCACTGGAAACACAAAGCCCAACAACACGGGCAACAAGCACAGTACACACGCCAAAGCGGCGTGCCAGCCATGAAGTCGCAAGGGCTGCGACTCGTTGCTGCGCGAGGGCCCGCGCCGGTTCGCAAAGCGCAAACGGTCTTGCGCGCGATGCTCCCACCACAGCACGGCAGCAACGAAAAACAGCAGCACAGACGATAGCTGCGCCGCCGCAATCCGGTTGTCCATGACCAGCCACGCTTTGTAAATACCGGTAGAAAACGTCTGCACGCCAAAGTAACTGCTGACACCAAAATCAGCCAGGGTCTCCATCATGGCCAATGCCAGACCGGCGGCTATGGCCGGACGCGCCAGCGGCAAGGCCACGCGAAAAATACGCCGCAATAAGCCAGCACCTAGCAATCGCGCTGCTTCCATCAACTGCGGTGCACGTTCAGACAAGGCACTTCGGCAAAGCAAATAGACATAAGGGTAAAGACTCAGGCTCAGTACCACCGCCGCGCCCCAAGTGCTGCGAATATCTGGCCAAAGTGCGCCTTGCCAGCCGGTGTGGAGCCGCAGCCAATTTTGCAAAAGGCCGCTGTATTGCAAAAAATCGGTATAGGCGTAGGCGACCACATAGGCAGGCATGGCCAATGGCAGCAGCAAGAGCCAAGCCAGCATCTGGCGACCTGGAAATTCAAACAAAGTAACCGCCGCTGCGCTCACGGCGCCGATACTGACCACACCTATTGCCACCAGCGCACACAAGAACAAACTGGTACGCGTGTAATCCGGCAAAACCGTTTCTAGCAAGCCTTGCCAGACCATTGCGGAGCTTGCGTCCCATTGCAGCCAGGCGGTCAATACCATCAGCACTGGGGCAACCAGCATCCAGACAGCGAGCCCGCGAAAAACGGTAAAAAAAGGCATTGCGTAAATAGACGCCGAGGCGGCAAAGCTAAGCAGTCATTGTAGGTAGTTGGCCTGGGGAAGCTCTCCATAAGTGCAAACCCCTTGATTGCGAGCGCAGCGAAGCAATCCCTATCTGCTTGCCAAGCTTGCGCTGATGGATCGCGGCGTCGCTGCGCTGCGCGCGATGACGGACTTATGCAGGCCCGCCCTAGGGCCTGCCTACAATGAACGCCATGTTTATAGACATCAGCGATCTGCAAGTGCGCTACCCTGGCCGCGACAAGGCGGCGGTGGAGCATGTAAGTTTTGGCTTGCACAAGGGCCAAATGGGCGTACTGATTGGCCCCTCGGGATGTGGCAAGACCACCTTGCTGCGGGCGGTCGCCGGGCTGGAACCCCTCAGCGGCGGTGTCATTCGGATGAACGACCAGGTCATCAGCGGTGCTGGGGTGCACCTAGTCGCAGAGAATCGCCGCATCGGCATGGTGTTCCAAGATTACGCCTTGTTTCCCCACCTGAGTGTGGAAAAAAATATTGACTTTGGCGTCACGCATTGGCCGGCGCAAAAACGCCAATCTCGGGTGCGGGATATGTTGTCGCTCGTGGGCCTGACATCTTCGGCCCAGCGCTATCCGCACGAACTTTCAGGCGGGCAACAACAGCGTGTGGCCTTGGCGCGCGCATTGGCACCCGAACCATTACTGCTCTTACTGGACGAACCGTTTTCCAATCTCGATGTGGATTTACGCGAGCGACTGGCGCAGGAGTTACGTGAAATTTTGCAATTGGCACAGATCACCGCCTTGTTTGTCACCCATGACCAAATGGAAGCGTTTGCCATTGGCGACGTGATCGGTGTCATGGACAAGGGGCAATTGCAGCAGTGGGACGATGCCTACCATTTGTACCACCGGCCTGCTAACCGTTTTGTTGCTGAATTCATTGGTCACGGGGTGTTTGTGCAAGCGGCCATTGCCTGCGAAGACCAAACCCTGGTATTGCAAACGCCCCTAGGCGAGTTACGCAAGCAAGTAGAGAGCCCCCAGGAGCGGGAAACTTGGAAGCATGGTGGAACCTGCGATGTGCTATTGCGCGCCGATGACATCGTGCATGACGATGAGGCACTGGTCCAAGCAGAAATTTTGCGCAAAGCGTTTCGGGGTTCTGAGTTTCTCTACACCCTGCGCCTGGGCAACGGCCAAACCCTTATGGCACATGTGCCCAGCCACCATGACCACCATGTCGGCGAATGGATTGGCATAAAGATGCAAGCGGACCACGTGGTCTTATTCACCCAGGCACAGGGTTAATAAACCAGCCCCTTAGCCAAGTGACGCTAAACGCAGGAATTAAGCCCGGCGCTTAGCGCAAAAGTGCAGCCTTTCCAAAAGGCTAAATTTCACTCCACCGGCGTCAACTTCGCCACGCTCAAGGCCAGCCATTTCGTGCCGTGGCGGGGGAAGCTGATTTGGGCGCGGGCGTCGGCGCCCTCGCCTTCCAGGGTCAGCACCTTGCCTTCGCCAAATTTATTGTGAAACACCTGCAAGCCCACACGCAGGCCGTGGGCGGGGTCGGTTTTGCGGGCCACCGGCGGGCCGGCGTTGTAGGTCTCGGTGCGCGGGCTGGAAATCGGTGTTTGCCAAGCGGGTGTGCTGCTGCCGGCCCAGGGGCTGCGCGCGGGCGGGCGTTTGGGGGTGAGGAACTTCAGGCTGCCCTCGGGCAGTTCGTCAAAAAAGCGGCTCTTCAGGTTGTAGCGCGTCTGGCCATGCAGCATGCGGGTTTGCGAATGGCTGAGGTAGAGCCGGTCACGCGCGCGGGTGATGGCGACGTACATCAGGCGGCGCTCTTCTTCTAGGCCGTCACGGTCGCTCATGGCGTTTTCATGGGGGAACAAACCCTCTTCCATGCCGGTGATGAACACGCAATCAAACTCCAGGCCTTTGGCCGCGTGCACGGTCATCAGCTGCACCGCGTCCTGCCCAGCCTGGGCCATGTTGTCGCCCGCTTCTAAAGCGGCATGGGTAAGGAAGGCGGTTAAAGGCGACAGGGTTTCGCCGGTGTCGCCAAATTCGGGCTCCTCCAGTGCGGGCGCGTCGGTGGGCGCTTGCTGAGCTTGCACACCGGCCTCGTCCGTCAGCGGCGCGGCACCAGCGGCCCCGCCCCGCGCCGCTTCCTGGCGGCCAAAGCCTTCCAGGCGCACAAAGCTTTCGGCGGCGTTGACCAGTTCTTCCAAGTTTTCGATGCGGTCCTCGCCTTCGCGGTCCTGGCGGTAATGGGCCAGCAGGCCACTTTCTTCCAGCATGGTGGCCACAATATCGCGCAAGCTGCTGGTAGCGGTTTGTTCGCGCAGCACGTCAATTTTTGCGACAAAAGCCGATATCAAAGCGCCGGGCCGGCCTTTGAGCGCGCTCACCGCATCGTGCAGCGAGCAGCCGAGTTCTTTGGCGATGTCTTGCAATTGCTCCAGACTGCGCGCACCAATGCCGCGCGCCGGGAAGTTGACCACGCGCATAAAGCTGGTGTCGTCACGCGGATTGGACAGCAAGCGCAAATAGGCCAGCGCATGCTTGATTTCGGCACGCTCGAAAAAGCGCAAACCGCCATACACCCGGTAGGCGATACCGGCGTTGAACAAAGCCGTTTCGATGACGCGGCTTTGCGCATTGCTGCGGTAGAGCACGGCAATCTCGGATTGCGGATAGCCTTGGCCCAAACCGGGCTTGCCCGATTCCATCAGGTAGCGCATTTCGGACACCATCCATTGCGCTTCTTCAAAGTCGCTAGGCGCTTCATATACGCGCACGGCTTCGCCCGGACCTTGGTCGGTGCGCAGGTTTTTGCCCAGGCGGCGGCTGTTGTGGCTGATCAGCGCGTTGGCCGAATCCAGAATGTGGCTGTGGCTGCGGTAGTTCTGCTCCAGCTTGATCTGGTGCTCCACCGCAAATTCGCGTACAAAGTCGGCCATATTGCCCACGCGCGCGCCGCGAAAGGCATAAATGCTTTGGTCATCATCGCCCACCGCCAGCACCGCCCCGCCGGGGCGGGCGCTGCTGCTGTCCGCACCGTCCTGCTTGCCCGCCAGCATCTTGATCCAGGCGTATTGCAGCTTGTTGGTGTCCTGAAACTCGTCGATCAGAATATGGCGAAAGCGCCATTGGTAATGCTCACGGATAGACGCATGGTCGCGCAGCACTTCGTAGCTGCGCAGCATCAGCTCGCCAAAGTCCACCACGCCTTCACGCTGGCATTGTTCTTCATACAGTTGGTACAGCTCCACCTTGCGGCGGGTATCGCTATCGCGCACCGGCACATCCTGCGGGCGCATGCCCTCTTCTTTGCAATTAGAAATAAACCAACTCAGTTGCTTGGGCGGAAAGCGGTCTTCGTCCACCGCCAGTTGTTTGCACAGGCGCTTCACGGCGCTCAGCTGGTCTTGCGTGTCCAGAATCTGGAAGGCCTGGGGCAAGGCAGCGGTTTTGAAATGCGCCCGCAAAAAACGGTTGCACAAGCCGTGGAAGGTGCCGATCCACATGCCGCGCACCGAAATCGGCAGCATGGCCGTCAGGCGCGCGACCATTTCTTTGGCCGCTTTGTTGGTAAAAGTGACGGCCAAAATGCCGCCGGGGCTGATATGGCCCTCTTGCATGAGCCAGGCGATGCGGGTGGTCAGCACCCGGGTTTTACCGGAACCGGCTCCGGCCAGGATCAGCGCATGCTCGGGCGGCAGGGTGACGGCGGCGCGCTGTTCGGGGTTGAGGCTGTCAAGCAGGGGGGAGGACGCGGAGCTGTCAGAAAACATGCCCGATTGTAGGAAGCCCGGTGCGTCAGCGTCTGTGCGTAAAATCAATCACCGGGCCCAAGCATTTGGCGTCCGGTATTTTTTTGCCGGACCCAATCCAAGCGCCTGTTTGACGGATGCAACTTTTGGAGCTTGGGTTATGGATATTTTTGACTACGACAACATTTTGCTGCTGCCCCGCAAGTGCCGGGTGGAAAGCCGGTCCGAATGTGACACCAGCGTAGAGCTGGGCGCGCGCAGCTTTCGCATGCCGGTGGTTCCGGCCAATATGAAGACGGTGGTGGACGAAAGCATTTGCGTCTGGCTGGCGCAAAACGGCTACTTTTATGTCATGCACCGCTTTGACCTGGACAATGTGCGCTTTACCCAGGACATGCGCGCCAAGGGTTTGTATGCCTCCATCTCGCTAGGCGTCAAGCAAGCCGATTACCACACCGTGGACCGGCTGCGCGAATTGGACCTCACGCCCGACTACATCACCATCGATATCGCCCACGGGCATGCTGACAGCGTGAAAAACATGATTGGCTATATCAAGCAGCATTTGCCAGCCAGCTTTGTAATCGCCGGTAATGTGGGCACGCCCGAGGCAGTCATTGACCTGGAAAACTGGGGCGCGGATGCAACCAAAGTCGGCATCGGGCCGGGCAAGGTGTGCATTACCAAGCTCAAAACCGGCTTTGGCACCGGCGGCTGGCAACTGAGCGCGCTCAAGTGGTGCGCCCGCGTGGCCACCAAACCCATCATCGCCGACGGCGGCATCCGCGACCATGGCGATATCGCCAAAAGCATCCGCTTTGGCGCGTCCATGGTGATGATTGGTTCGCTATTTGCAGGCCACGAAGAGTCGCCCGGCCAGACGGTGGAAGTCGATAGCAAGCTATACAAAGAGTATTACGGATCGGCCAGCGACTTCAACAAGGGCGAGTACAAACACGTGGAAGGCAAGCGCATCCTCGAAGCGATCAAAGGCCCGCTGCGTAATACCCTGGTGGAAATGGAGCAAGACTTGCAAAGCTCTATTAGCTATGCAGGCGGCAAAAAGCTGATGGATATCCGCAAAGTGAACTATGTGACCTTGGGCGGCGATAACGCGGGTGAACATTTGTTGATGTAACGCTAGCCTCGGGAAGCCGAGCAAGCAGCACCATGCGCCCTAAGAATTACAGCCCTTGCAGGGCCAAGGTATCGCCCGCCAAACCGGTCTGCTGCCAGTTCAATTAACAGACAAGCTCAAGAACATAGAAGGAAACCACGCCATGCGCATTGCATTTTTAGGATTGGGATTAATGGGCGTGCCCATGGCCTCGCGCTTGTGCCGCGCGGGCTTGGAGGTGCATGTGTGGAACCGCACGGCTGAAAAAACCGCGCCACTGGTAGCTTTAGGCGCACATGCGCACCTGAGCGCCCTAGACGCGGTGCGCAGCGCGGACCTCACCATCACCATGCTAGAGCACGGCGGCATTGTGGAATTGGTCTTGTTTGAACGAGGCCTGGCCCAAGCTTTGAAGGCCGGCAGCTTGCTGGTGGATATGTCGTCTATCGCGCCCGAGCAAGCGCGCAGCCATGCGGCGCGCCTGAACGCACTGGGCGTGCGTTACCTGGATGCGCCGGTCTCCGGCGGCACGCTGGGGGCCGAACAAGGCACGCTGGCCATCATGGCCGGTGGCGAGGCAGCCGACCTGGCAGAGGCGCAGACTGCGCTGCAACATTTTGGCAAATCCACATTGGTCGGCCCGCACGGCTGCGGCCAGTTGGCAAAGCTGGCAAACCAAATGATTGTGGGCATCACCATCGGTGCCGTGGCCGAAGCCTTGTTGCTCTGCGCCAAAGGCGGCGCGGACATGGCGAAAGTGAAAGAAGCGATTAGTGGCGGTTTCGCCGATAGCCGTATTTTGCAAGTGCATGGGCAGCGCATGGTGGAGCGGGACTTTGCCCCACGCGGACGCATCAGCGTGCAACTCAAAGACATGCGCAATGCGCTCGATACCGGCAAGCAACTAGGCTTTGACGCGCCCATTACCCAACTGCTGGAGCAACTCTACGCCCAGGCGCATGACAATGGCTTGGCCGGGATGGACCAGGCTGCGCTGTTTGCAGAGTTGGCGCGGCGCAATGGCATGCGTTAAGTCGATGATTTTCAGGGCGTAGGATTTTTCTAACGCGCAAGTGGTGGTGCAAATACTGGCACCTTGCGCATTACCTAAGCAACTTTGCGCTCAGTAGCGACCGTCGTGTCCAGGAATCCAGTTGGTTCCCGCCAAGGGCAGGCGCGCCATCGCGGCTGCCTCGACCGTCAGGGCCACCAGGTCCTCGCGCTCCAGGTGGTGCACGTTTTGCTTGCCACAGGCGCGGGCAATCGTGGTCAACTCCATGTTGAGCGTCTTGAGGTAATTGCGCAGCCGTTTGGCGCCAACATCGGGTTGCAGGCGCTGCTCCAGGACGGCGTCCTGCGTTGTCACGCCTACCGGACATTTGCCGGTATGGCAATGATGGCAATAGCCTGGCGCAGTGCCCAGCGCTTCGTACTCGGCCAGCGCACTCATATGCTCACCATCTTGCATATAACTTGGCGAGTTGCAGCCCAAAGCCACTAAAACACCCTGCCCCAAGGCAACTGCATCGGCGCCCATGGCCAAGGCCTTGGCCACATCGGCACCCGTGCGTATGCCTCCAGAAATGATCAATTGCACTTTCCCGATCATGTTCAAGTCTTCCAGCGCATCCACCGCCTGGCGCAATGCACCGAGCGTGGGGATGCCAACGTGCTCGATAAAGCAGGTCTGCGTGGCTGCGGTGCCGCCCTGCATACCATCGACCACCACCACATCAGCACCCGCATGGACGGCCAGTTTGACGTCGTTGAAAACCCGCGTGGCCCCCACCTTGACGTAAATCGGCTTCTCCCAGTCGGTAATTTCGCGCAGCTCATTGATCTTGATGGTCAGGTCATCAGGGCCGGTCCAATCTGGTTGGCGCGAGGCCGATCGTTGGTCCACCCCTTCGGGTAGCGTGCGCATCTTGGCCACGCGCGGATTGACTTTCTGGCCCAACAACATGCCGCCGCCACCCGGCTTCGCACCCTGTCCGATCACGACCTCGATCGCGTCCGCACGCCGCACATCATCGGGGTTAAAGCCATAGCGTGAAGGCAAACACTGGTAGACCAAGGTTTTAGAAGAATCACGTTCTTCTCTGGTCATGCCGCCGTCGCCCGTGGTGGTCGAGGTGCCCATCTCCGTTGCAGCGCGCCCCAGGGATTCTTTGACATTGGCAGACAAAGCGCCAAAACTCATCCCGGCGATGGTGATCGGTATGTCTAGTTCGATGGGCTTTTTTGCAAACCGCGTACCCAGCACCGTCTTGGTGGTGCAGCGCTCGCGGTAGCCCTCCAAGGGGTAGCGCGACAGCGACGCCGCTAAAAACAATAAATCGTCAAAGTGGGGAAGCTGGCGCTTGGCCCCCAAGCCGCGAATCTCGTACAGGCCATGTGCCGCAGCATTGCGGATGTACTGCAACATCTTGGCGTCATAGCCCCAGGATTCTTCGTGCGAAGCGGACTTATAAAAATTCATGGGTTTTTCCATAGCGTTCTTTCTAGTATTCCTGATTGGCGTCGGCGTTCCAGTGGTAGAGCTCGCGTTTGCTCGCGACGCGTTTGAAGTCTGCCGCGCTGTGCTGCCCCATGCCAGCCTGCACAAGCAAATCAGTCACCGTTTTCAGGTCCTCTTCACCCATGGGCTCGATCTGCGCGTCTGCGCCCAATGACTTGATGCTGCCTTTGACGTACAACACCGCCTCATACAGCGAGTCGCCCAGTCCGTCACCCGCGTCGCCACACACCACCATGCGTCCGGCTTGCGCCATGAAGGCGGAAAAACTGCCCACCGAGCCGCCCACCACGATATTGCCGCCCTTGAGCGAAATACCGCAGCGCAAGGCCGCATTGCCGTCAATAACCAGCAGGCCGCCGTGCGCTGTGGCACCCGCGCTGTTGCTGGCAAAGCCCTTGACGTGGACACGTCCACTCATCA
The DNA here is from genome assembly GCA_903951445.1 of uncultured beta proteobacterium. Classification (GTDB taxonomy): domain Bacteria; phylum Pseudomonadota; class Gammaproteobacteria; order Burkholderiales; family Burkholderiaceae_C; genus Allorhodoferax. Next base: position 18,098 of record CAJBBZ010000083.1, on the reverse strand, counting down.
TGTTCTCGGCCACGCCCGTGCCAGCGCTGCCTTCGATGGTGATGTCGGCATGCATGTTCATACCTGCGGCGTAATAACCGGCGTGGCCATGCACGACGACTTTGACCGGGGCATTGAGCCCGGCAGCGATGCTGTGCGCCCCGTCGGGGTGGTGCACCTCAATGGTTCCGCGCTTGGCCTTGCCCTCTGCGCTATGCAAAAAACCATTGAGATCACGCACCGTCTGCTGGCGTAGATCGAAATTTATGCCTTCCATATATACATCTCCTGGGGTGCGGGCTCGAACACATAGGCGTGATCGATATCGGGCAAATGCGCCAATGATCGGAACTCCGAGGCAATGGCCACATAGTCGTCTGTTTCAGCAATCACGGCCGGTTTGCAGGCAAAGGGGTCGCGGATCAGGGCAAGCTGGTTCTCCGTCCCCATGAGCAGCGTGTAAAAACCGTCCAGCTCGTCAAAACCGGTTTCCAGCGCAGTTTTCAGGTCGTCGCCCTCACGCATGCGCCACTCGATAAAACGGCAGGCGCTTTCGGTGTCGTTGTCGGTATCAAACTTGATGCCGCGTGGCTCCAGCATGCGCCGAATCTGGTAGGGGTTGGAGAGCGAGCCGTTGTGCACCATGCAGAAATCCTGCCCAGCGGTAAACGGGTGCGCACGGTCTGGCGTCACCGCCGACTCCGTGGCCATGCGGGTGTGGCCCACCACATGCGAGCCCGTCATGTGCGCGAAGTCATAGCGCTGCGCTACGGCAGCGGGCATGCCAACGTCTTTATATAAGTCGATGCTGCGGCCCAGCGAAAGTAGATGCAAGAGCGGGTCATAGGCTTTAATGAATTGCTGCGCCTGCTCGGGATCGCCGGTGACGGTGACGATCGCGTGGTTGTCCTTGGTCTGCACCGTTACCGCGCTGCCCTGGTGCTTTTCCAGTGCAGCGGCCAGTGCATGCCAGTCAAAGGCCGAACCCAAAGCAGTCAGGCCCGAATACACGCTGATCTTGCGGGCATGCGCGTCGCTGAGCGGATCGCTGAACACGGCCAGCCCGGCCGAGTCCGGCCCGCGCTCGGTCATGCCGATGAGCATGGGCGTCATCCACCGCCCTAGCTCGCTGCGCAGCGCAGGTTTTTTGATGAGTAATCCAATAATTCCGCACATGGTCGGTCCTTTGCAAAGCCCTTGGAAAAGGGATTAGAAAAATTCGAGGTAGGTTTTGATTTCCCAGTCGGACACGTGGCGCATGTATTCCACCCACTCCATGCGTTTGAGGTCCACAAAGGTCTGCGCTACCGGGCCTAGCGCATCCATGATGACGCGGTCTGCTTCCAATGCGTCGATGGCCTCGTTGAGGTTTTGCGGCAGCGTCTCGATGCCACGGCTGCGCAGCTCGGCAGCGCTCATCTCGTACAGGTTTTCGTTGACCGGGTCACCGGGGTCGATCTGGTTTTTCATGCCATCCATACCGGCGGCAATCACGGCTGCGGCGGCCAGGTAGGGGTTGCAACCGCCGTCGGGTACGCGCAGTTCCAGCCGACCGCCCGGAATGCGCACCATGCAGGAACGGTTGTTATTGCCGTAGCTCACATAGGCGGGTGCCCAGGTGGCGCCGGTAAGCGAACGCCCGACCACCAGCCGTTTGTAGGAGTTGACCGTGGGGCAGCAAATGGCCGTAAGCGCCTTGGCGTGTTTGAGCACTCCACCCAAAAAGTGGTAGGCCATGGTGGACAAATCCAGCCCGCGCTTGTCGGACTTGTCTTCAAACAAATTACGCTTGCCATCGCCCATGGACATGTGCATATGCATGCCGTTGCCCGGGCGGTTGCTAAAGGGCTTGGGCATGAAGGAGCAGATCAGCCCCATGTCATTGGCAATTTCGGCGGCGGCCATCTTGAAGCCGATGAACTGGTCCGCCGAGGTCAGGCAGTCGCCATAGGTGTAGTTGATCTCGAACTGACCGTTGCCGTCCTCATGGTCGATCTGGTAGACATCCAGCCCCGAGCCAATGGCCGCCGTTACCAAGCGATCCATGTACTCGCGGGTACGCGACAAGGCTTTGTAGTCGTAGCAGGGTTTTTGCAGGGTGTCGCTGGCATCGCAAGGCACGATATTGCCCTGTTCGTCGCGGCGCAAGACCGAGAACTCGGGCTCCAGGCCGGTAAAGAAAGTCAGGCCTTGTTCCTTGAGCAGGGCCACCTGTTTTTTCAGCACCACGCGGCTGTCGTATTCCCAGGGCTTGCCGTGGACATGGCCGTCGCAGACGATGCGCGCAAAGCCAGGTTGCCAGGGCACCAAGCTGACCGCGCCCAGGTCGCCACGGGCCATGAAGTCCGGCCCATGCGGCTGGATGCCCAGGCCCCAAACCGCGAAGCCGGCAAACCCCGCGCCGGTGTCCAGCACTTCATCAAAATGGGAAACCGGGACCGCTTTGGCTTTGGCCGCGCCGTGGATGTCCACGAACTGCGCCAGCACGTAGCGTACGTTGTTGTCTTTGAAAAATTTCTTCGCCTCGTCTCGATTCATCGTATGTCTCCTTTTATTTGGGCAATGGGTCGGGGTGCTTAGGAAAAAAATTAAGGCGCGGGGCGCAGGCGCAGGCTGCCGCAATCGCGCGCCACCTCTGCCAATGTGTCCCACAAATAACTGCCCATGGTGCCATCGGCCCACAGCAGCAGCGCATTGCCGCGCCACAACAGGGTCACGCCAACGCCCACCATGGTGGTGAGGAACACGGCATCCGCTGGGTTCTCACGGGCTTGTAAATCGACCGAGCAGACTTGGCGCAACAGCGTGTGCAAGGCGGGGCCCTCCAACTGCAAGGCAGCGTCCTGGCGCAAGACCGGGTACAGGCCGTGAACCCGACCTGCGGGCATGGCTGCGTCGTGCAGCGAGGCGAGGGTTGCGGCGTCAGCCTCTATCAGGAATTCGGTAACACCTAAGCGCGCGACCAGGCCACTGGTCGCTAGTTCGCAGTAGCGGTTGTACTCGGGCGGCACGGGTAGGCCGTGTTCGGCCAGCCAATGTGGCGCGGCTGGGCCTTTGCAGCCCCAGCGGGCGGTCTGTAGCGAACGGTCTGTCAGGGTAAGGTCGGAGGCCGCCGGGCCTGTATCTTGAGCGGACCAGTGCTGCGCCAGCGCAAAAGGTGAAGCGCGTTGGGGGGCCTGCGTCAGGGTGTTCATGCGCTAGCCTCCTTTTGGCGGGCACCGGTAGCGTCGTAAAAGGGCAGCGCCACCACCTGCGCGTGCACCATCTTCCCGTTGGTCAGGCGCAGGGGCAGGGGGGTGCCTACCGCGCTAAGTGCCGGTGTGACATAGACCATGCCGATGACTTTGCCCAGCGCAGGGCTGAAGGCCACGCTGGTGATACGCCCGCGGATCTCGCCGTCCACGATAACTAGGTGGCTTTCTGCGGGCATGTCTGGGTGGCTGTCCTGGCTGGCGTCCATGCCGGGTAGGTCCATGGTGAAGCCGACCAGTGTCTGCTTTTGCGGCTGCTTGGCAATCGCCTGCAGGCTGCGCTGGCCAATGAAGAAAGGTTTGTCCAATTTGGCCGCCCAGCCTAATCCGGCCTCGCGAGGAACGGTCAAGCCGTCGGTGTCCTGGCCGATGATGATGTGCCCCTTCTCCAGCCGCAACAAGCGCTGCGCCTCCACGCCAAAGGGGCGTATGCCCAGGTGTGCACCGGCTTGCATCAGGGCCTGCCACAGCGCAGCGCCGTGCTCGGCCGGCACATGGATTTCGTAGCCCCATTCGCCCACAAAACCCACGCGCATGGCGCGTGCCGTAATACCAGCGACCTCGATGGCGCGCACACCCAGATAGGGAAAGGCGCTACCGTCCAGGTCGGCTGCGGTCAGCGTTGCCAAAAGTTGGCGGGCCTGCGGCCCGGCCAGATTCACCCCGGCAAACGCGCCGGTATGGTTAACGATGCCGCAGTCCATGCGCCACATGGTGTTCAAGCGCGAGAGCTCGCGGTAAACCGTAGCCGCGCCCGAAGTGGTGGTGGTGAAATAAAAATGCTGCTCGCCCAGGCGGGCCACCACGCCGTCGTCAATCACCACGCCAGACTCATCGCACATCACCGCGTAACGGGTCATGCCTACCGCCAAATTGGCGTAGCGCGAGATGTAGACGCGCTCCAAAAATTCAGCGGCTTGCGGGCCTATCACTTCGAGCTTGCCCAGCGTGCCCACATCGATGATGCCCACGCCTTGGCGAACGTTCATCGCCTCTTCGCGTATGCATTGCATGCGCGAACGGCCCGCTACCGCGTAGTACTCGGGACGCTGCCACATACCAGCTGCCATCCAGACGGCGCCAGCCTGCGCGTGCAGGGCGCGCATGGGAGTATGCCGCTCGGGGTTGAAGCCGCGCCCGGCCAGATGCGATATCGGCACCGGATGAAAGAAGGGCCGCGCAGTGGTGGTGCCGACCTCGATCGGCGTTTTACCGGTGATGCGCGCCAATACCCGCAGCGCCGTCATATTGGAATGCTTGCCCTGGCTGGGGCCCATGCCGTTGGTGGTGTAGCGCTTCATGAGCTCGATGTTGTCGTAGCCCTCTTGCGCCGCGTTATAAAAATCTTTGAGCTGTAGGTCTTCGTCGAAGTCGACAAAGTTCTTGCCCTGCGGATGGGCCACGATGGGCCAGGGATGGCTAGGGCAATGCAGCGGCGCGGGCACAGCTGGCACCGCCTCTAGGCTGGCGAAACCGCAGTGGGCAGCAGCCAGCATACCGGCGCGCTGTCCGTCCAGCGCCTTGGCAGCGTTGTCGTAAACGCCGTTGACCCGTCCGCAAGCGAATATGCCCGCAGGCAGCTTGGCCGGTACAAACTGCTGCACAGCATCGGACCAGCCCATGCTCGTACCCGCTTGGTACAAGAGGTTGGAAGCAGGCGCATAGCCCACGCTCATGATAACGCCGTCGCAGGCAATAGGTTCTTGGCTGCTGGTATCGGCTTGTCCATCGGCCATTAAGCGCGCAAGGGTCACACCGGTGAGTTTGCGTCCACTGTCGCCTGCATGGGCTTCGTAAATGGCCCAGCCGTCTAGCACGCGCACACCGGCTGCGCACACCGCGTCACGCGCGGCACAAGCGGGGACATGGCTACGCATATCGGCCACGGCGGCGACTTTCACGCCCGCGCGCAGGACATCGAGCACGGCAGTAAATCCTTCGCTATTGGCCACCAGCGCCACTGCGGTGTGCATGGGGCGCACCGCGTAGCGGTTAATCAGCCGTTGGGCTGCGCCGCCGGTCATGATGCCGGGGATGTCGTTGTGGCGAAATACCGCAGGCAGCTCGAAGGCCCCGGTGGCCACCACCACAGATTTAGCACGCAGCTTGGTCATGCGCTGCGCGTCCACCAGCGCGACCCAGTGGTCAGCGTAGTAGCCTGCGGCAACGGTGTCGGTAAGCAGGCGGATGAGCGGTTGCGCTGCCACCGCAGCTTGCAGTTGGTGCAAGGCCTCTAAGGATGCAGTATCCGCGCCGAGTTGGTAGCTGGCGCTACCACCGCTGCGCGCGTTTTCGTCGACCACCACGACCTGGGCCCCAGAGCGCGCAGCGTGTAAGGCCGCTTGTAGGCCCGAAAGACCTGCGCCGATTACCAGCACATCGCAAAAATCATAGCGCTTGGGTGTGTGCAAGGCAGGCTTGCTCAGATCGAGCTTGCCCAAACCGGAAAAATCGCGGATCACGCGTTCCCACAAGGGAAAGAGTAGCTTGGTGTGGAAAGCTTTGTAGTAAAAACCCACGGGCAGAAAGCGCGCCAGCAGGCCCATGAAGCGGTTCCGGTCATGGTGAACACCACCTGCCGTGTTGACCACACGCAAATCCATGCCTGCCACCAGTGCCTCGACATCGCCACGGATATTCATGGCCTGGTCTGTTTGCAACATGACATTGATGTCATGGTTGGCCAGCGTCAATACACCACGCGCTCTGTGGTATTTGAAGGAGCGACCCAGAACGCGCTGATCAGCAGCCCAAAGAGCCGCACTAATGCGGTCACCCGCAAAGCCGCTGAAGCTTTGGCCTTCAAAACGAAAAGGCAATGCGCTTGCGCGGTCGATCCACTCGCCATGTTGGGGCGGCAGGCGCATGAAGTTACTGCTGGCCATAGAGAAAGGTCTTTTCAATCACATCAGACACCGTGTCGCGCACCGCAATAAACCAGGTATTGCTGGGCGTGTGGCACCACCATTCGTGCTTGATGCCCGGTGCGCCGTTCTTGTTAAATACATAGTCCGCCCATTGCACATCGGTAGAGCTTGCAGGATCGGGCATGGTTTTGCATTCACCCCAATACGCAAACTCCGAAATCAGGCGCGGGCCGTTGATGGGGCAAGTCATGATTTTCATGGTGCGCTCCTCAATGGCCGACCGAAGCGGCACCCTTTTCACCGGTGGGCGCATAGCGCTCAAACCGGTCAAAGCCAAAGCCTTCGATAAGTGGGTGTGCCCGGTCATTGGCCACGGTGTAGGACATGGTTTTGCCCGCTACCGGCGTGGCTTTAAAGCCCCAAGTGCCCCAGCCGGCATCGAGGTAAAAACCTTCGACCGGTGTCTTCCCCATAATCGGCGCAAAGTCGGGCGTCATATCGGCCATACCCGCCCATTGGCGTACGATTTTGGCCTGCGACAAATGGGGCAGCAATTCCACCATGTGCGCGCTCAGGCTCTCGGTAAAGTCCAGGGTCGAGCGGGTGGAGTGCAATTCGTAAGGATCTAGCGACGCACCCATGACCAATTCGCCGCGCGCCGTCTGGCTGATATATACATGCAAGCTACCCGACACAATAATCGGGTCGAGCCATTGCTTCATGGGTTCACTGACCATGGCTTGCAAGGGGTGGATGTAGATCGGGCTGCGCAAATCCAGCATCTTGAGAATGCGCGGCGTAGAGCCCGCCACTGCGCACAATACCTTGCCGCAAGCAATGTCGCCGCGCGTGGTTTTTACCCCGGTAACCCGACCACCGCGCGTCATGATGTCCAGCACGCGGGTTTGCTGATGTATCTCCACCCCGCGCATATCCGCGCCACGACCGTATCCCCATGCAACTGCATCATGGCGGGCGATCGCACCAGGCGCATGGTAGAGCGCACCCATCACCGGCGCGTGTCCGGCGCACGTCATATCCATCGAAGGAATGGCTTTTTGAATGAAATCTGGGAACACAAGCTCAGAGTCCACGCCGTAATGCTTATTGACTTCGGCACGCCAGCGCATGGTGCGCAGCGAAGCATCGGTATGCGCTAAGGTGAAATGGCCGCGCGTCGAATAAAAGAGATTGAGGTCAAAGTCGGTGGCCAGATCCTGCCAGAGCCGCACCGACTCGTCGTAGAACTTGACGCCCTCGGGCGTGAGGTAATTGGAGCGAATGATGGTGGTATTGCGCCCGGTATTGCCACCGCCAATGTAGCCTTGCTCGATGACCGCCACATTGGTAATGCCATGGTCACGCGCCAGGTAATAGGCACTGGCCAGGCCATGACCGCCTGCGCCGATGATGACCACGTCATAGCTGGACTTTAATTGCCCATGCGGTGTAAACATCCGTGGCTCAGGATGTCGGTCCGATAGGGCAAATTTGAGGAGTCGCCAAGGCATGAGAATTCTCTAAAGTTCTGGCGGTAAGTATGCATCGAAAATTCTTTGAATGCAACTATTATTCTTAAGAATAAACAAAAAACTCCGGGAAAACTACTCAATATCTCCTCGAATGGGGTACACGATCACCGTGATGAAGCGAATTGGAACCTCGTGCAGCACGCCCGGCCCATGGGGAACTTCGCCACGAAAAGTCAGTGAATCTCCAGGGACCAAAGAGTAAATTTGCTCGCCATGGCGGTAGTCCATCCGCCCTTCCAGCATGTAAATAAATTCTGTACCCGGATGCTCAAAATCCGGGAAAACTTCACTTTGGTTGTCAATGGTGATCAGAAACGGTTCAAAGGTTTTGGTCGGGCCTTGGTCGTAGGCCAGCAAATGGTAGGTATGCCCACTTTTGGTACCGCGGCGCACCACTTGCATTCCCTGGCCGTTGCGCACATGCTGGGCAGAGCCACCCTCGATACCAAAGTCTCTAAACAGCATCGACAAGGAAACCCCTAGCGCGGATGCAATGCGCTGCAAGGTGTCTAGGCTGGTGGCGGTTTGCGCGTTCTCGATCTTTGAAAGCATCCCCCGGCTGATACCGGCCCGTTCAGAAACGTCCGCAATCGTTAGGCCGTGACCTAGTCGCTTTTCGCGGATGGCCTTGCCGAGAAAAACCTCTAAAGATGGGCTGTTTGACATAAATTCCAAACGATTTTCGTCACTTCGTTTCAGTATAGCCTTGACTAGTTAGGACGGATGGCCATGGCAGCCGGGCTTGCTTTGGGCCAAGGCACCTTATGCCAACTAAGGCGTAAAGTAGGAGTTACCAAAGACGCCCCTTTAATCGATCAAAGTCGAAGTTAGGCGTTTTGCTCATACACAAGATTTTGGAATAAGCTCACCATTCCAGCCTCAAGGTTAAGGTCTCATGAGATCGCCACGGCACGCTTGTTCTGCGCTCAATAGCCAGCCGAATTGGACACGTTCTGGTAAATCTTTGCTTAAAAAAATGGCCGCAATACATGCGGCCATGGTCTAAATAACACCTTGCTGGCTCAGACCGGCATGGCGCTCTACCAAGCTACTTAACTTGGGCTACGCGCAGGGCGCTTTTTCGCATCACGCGGCACAAACACTTTGCCGCCGTTACCGGGTTTAGCAAAGCCTGCAGACTTGCCAGGTGCTGGCTTCCTCGGAGCAAAGTCCGCACGAGGCGCAAAATCTTTGCGCGGGGCAAAGTCTGCACGCGGGGCACCGGCATCGGCGCGGGGCGCGAAATCACGGCGTGGCGCGAAGTCACCGCGCGGTGCACCGGCATCCGCGCGAGGCGCGAAATCGCGGCGCGGGGCAAAGTCGCCACGCGGTGCGCCTTGACCTGCAAAGCGGTCATTAAAGCCGCCTTTGCGCTCGTAGCTAAAGCCTTCGCGGGCCGCACCACGGAATTCGCGGGTACCGGCATCGGCAAAACCGCCACGGCGGTCGCCGCCACCAAAGCCGCCTTCACGCGGACCTGCAAAGCCACGGCTCGGGCCACGTGCATCGCGGCCACCACCACCATTGCGCGCAGCAAAACCGGGGCGAGGCGCTTCGGGAATGCGTTGCTTGGGCTCTAAACCGGCTACCACTTCGGCCTTGATCGGCTGGCGGGTGTAGGCCTCGATATCAAAAATCTTGCGGCGGTCGCGCAATTCGGCAAAGGTGATCGCCAAACCGTCACGTCCTGCCCGGCCGGTACGGCCAATGCGGTGGGTGTAGTCCTCGGCCTTCATGGGCAGGCCGAAGTTAAACACATGGGTAATCGTGGGCACGTCGATGCCGCGCGCGGCTACATCGGTCGCCACCAAAATCTGCACCTGGCCCTGGCGCAGCGCCATCAAGCGGCGGTTGCGCAATCCTTGGCTCAGCGCGCCGTGCAAGGCCACGGCATCAAAGCCGTCTTGCTGTAAATCGTTGGCCAAGCCGTCGCATTCAATCTGCGTGCTGGCGAACACAATGGCTTGGTTGATGCCCGTGTCGCGCAGCCAGTGGTCCAGCAGCTTGCGCTTGTGCTGGGCGTTATCGGCCCAGTACAAAACCTGCTTGATGTTGACGTGCTTTTCCTGTGGGTTGTCGATGCTCACACGCTGGGGTTCGCGCATCACGCGGGCCGCCAATTGCTGAATGCGCGGCGCAAAGGTGGCGCTGAACATCATGGTTTGTTTGCGGTCGATGGTGAGCTGGTTGATCTCGGCGAGGTCGTCGGAAAAACCCAGATCGAGCATGCGGTCCGCCTCATCGACCACCAAAAATTGCACTTGGTCTAGCTTGATTTGCATAGAGCGCTGCAAATCAAGCAAACGGCCTGGCGTGGCCACGACCAGATTGGCGTTTTGCAGCTTGGCAATTTGCAACTGATAAGGCATGCCGCCTACGATATTGGCAACGCGCAGACCACGGCAATGCTGAACCAGGTCGATCGCGTCATGCGCCACTTGCTGGGCTAATTCACGGGTGGGGCAAACAATCAGCGCGCCAGGCGTGGGGGCTTTGAAATTGCGTGCATTGGTCGGGTCTTTGCGTTTGGGGCGCTTAGGAGGCGCTTCGCCATTGGCAGCGGCTTGCGCCACGGCGTCTTCATAGGCCTGGCGCTCATCGGCTTCGGCCTGCGCCATTTGCTTGAGCAAGGTGTGCAATACCGGTAGCAAAAACGCAGCGGTCTTGCCGCTGCCGGTTTGGCTGGACACCATCAGGTCGATGTATTTTTTAGCGCCCTTGTCTGCTCCGTCGGTGGGTAACGCCAAGGGAATCACTTTGGTTTGCACCGGAGTGGGCTGGGTGTAACCCAAGTCCATACAGGCTTTTATCAGCTCAGGCGCGAGGTCCAGTGTCAAAAAGCCGTTGGGCTCGGCTGGCGCCGCTTGCGCTTCGTCAGTAGCGGCTACGGCATCGTCCGAGATGGCCTGCTCGGCGCTGTGGTCCGGCTGGAAAGCCTCGCCGTCTTGGGTGGAAAAGGTGTTCTCGGGCGCGAATTCGCCCGATGCGATCAAAGAATCAGTCATAGTTTCACTCACACAGCAACGCCACCCGCGAGGTGGGCGTTCCGTCAATGGTTAAAAAACATCAACCATCAAACGGAGGCTGCGCCTGGTGCGTCTACTACGCTGCCGGTGCGGCTGGGGCCTTTATTACTTTGGCCCGGTGAATGTTGGGAGATGTGCAAATTTCGCTGGGCCTGGCTTGGATACCGCGCCGCCGTTTAGCGAAGCCCTCGATTATTGCACGGATTCGGGTTTGTACTTATAGCCGAGCTTTCTAGTCCGCAAATGCCGGTGTGCGAAGGGCAAGGCCCGCCAGATTATGCGGGCCGTCCCCTTCACGCGCCAAGCGCATGCGCCAAGGGCAGCATCTTGATCCGCAGGCCAGAGGCATACGCCAGCCCTTCAGAGCTTCAAAAAATGGGTGCGGTAGTGTTCCAACTCGTCAATGGATTCATGCACATCGGCCAGCGCCGTGTGCTTTTGCTGCTTTTTAAAACTCGCGTAGACCTCAGGCCGCCAGCGGCGGCTTAGCTCTTTGAGGGTGCTGACATCCAGATTGCGGTAGTGGAAAAAGGCCTCCAAGCGCGGCATGTAGGCGGACAGAAAACGCCGGTCCTGCCCAATGGTGTTACCGCATAAAGGCGAGGCACCAGCGGGCACGTACTGCGCCAAAAATGCGAGTAAGGCGTCCTCAGCCTCAGCCTCGCTGACAGTCGAGGCGCGCACTTTGTCGATCAGGCCGCTTTTGCCGTGGGTGCCTTTGTTCCATGCGTCCATGGCGTCAAGTTGCGCATCCGACTGGTGGATTACAAACACCGGGCCCTCGGTGCGCGACTCCAGCATGGGGCCAGTAACCACGACCGCGATTTCGATGATGCGGTCCTGCGCCGGGTGTAAGCCCGTCATTTCGCAGTCCAGCCAGACCAGGTTTTTGTCGGATTTGGTGAGTGGGCTTGATGTATCTTGCATAGCGGAGATTGTCGCCTATGGCCTAAACTGCGACTCCATGCAAGACCACGCGCTCAATCCCTCCGACACCCTGACCCTGATATTTGCGCTGGCCCTGACCGGTAGCTTATTGTTGAAATTGTGGTTGGCAACCCGCCAAATCCGCCATGTCGCCACCCACCGCGACGCGGTGCCGCCCGCCTTTGCATCCACCATTACCCTGCCAGCGCACCAGCGCGCCGCCGATTACACCGTGGTGAAAACACGCTTTGGCCTCATCGAACTGGCCTGGGGCGCGGCCCTGACTTTGGCTTGGACGCTGCTAGGGGGCTTGTCAGCCTTGAATAACGCATTATTGGACGCCATGGGCGCGGGCTTGTGGCAGCAACTGGCCTTGGTGGGCGCCTTCACAGCCATCAACACCCTGCTGGAATTGCCTTTCTCGCTGTACGCCACCTTTGTAATCGAAGAGCGCTTTGGCTTTAACAAAACTAGCGCCAAACTGTGGCTGCAAGACCTGATCAAGTCTTTGGTCTTGGGTGTGCTGATAGGCGGGCCCTTGCTGGCTCTGGTGTTGTGGCTGATGGCTGCAGCGGGCCAACTGTGGTGGGCTTGGACCTGGGGCGTGTGGATGGGCTTTAACCTGCTGGCCATGTTGATCTATCCGACCTGGATTGCGCCGCTGTTTAACAAATTTCAAGTGCTGGACGACGCCACTTTGACCGAGCGTGTGCGCGCCCTGATGCAACGCTGCGGCTTTCAGGCGCAGGGCTTTTATGTGATGGACGGCAGCAAACGCAGCGCGCATGCGAACGCCTATTTCACCGGCTTTGGCGCGTCCAAGCGAGTCGTGTTTTATGACACTTTGCTAGCCCGACTATCGCCTGATGAAGTCGATGCCGTACTGGCCCATGAACTAGGCCACTTCAAACACAAACATATTCTCAAACGCATCGTGTCCATTTTCGCCATCAGTCTGGCGGGCTTTGCCTTGCTGGGTTGGGCTAACGCACAAGTTTGGTTTTATACGGGCCTGGGCGTCATGCCCAATCTGGCAGGCGCCAACGACGCACTGGCGCTGCTGCTGTTTATGCTGGCACTGCCCTCGTTCACTGGTTTTCTCGGCCCCTTGTTCTCGCAAATTTCACGCAAGCACGAGTTTGAAGCCGATGCCTATGCCATGGCACAAACACGCGGTTCCGATCTAGCCTCGGCCCTCTTGAAGTTATACGAGGACAATGCCTCCACGCTTACGCCAGACCCGCTGTATGTGAAGTTTTATTACTCGCACCCACCAGCATCCGAACGCCTGGGCCGCATGCTGGCTGCGCCCCGATAAAGAAACCCGCATGACACCACCAGCAGACACCCCAAAAAGCGCCAAAGGCCAGGCCCTAAGCGGCCCGCAAGTCATTGCCCGCCTAGCCAGCTTGGAAGGATGGAAGCTGTGGGGTGACGGCGACACCCTGGCGATTGAAAAAACATTTCGCTTCGACAGCTATTTGCAGACCATTGCTTTTGCCAATGCCCTAGCCTTCATGGCCGAGCAGCAAGACCACCATCCAGACATGCTGCTCACCTACCGCCATTGCAGCGTGCGCTGGCGCTCGCACGATGTGGGCGGCATCTCGCCGCGCGACCTGCGCTGCGCCGCTCTGGTCGATGCCTTGGCAGCCCCCGAGCAAGCCGGAAGCGCAATTGGCTGAGCCAGCCGGTCTGCAAGAAGGCCTGGTAATCGCCGGGCATGGCCGGCATGTGTGGGTGGAGACGCCATCGGGCCGCAAAGTGATTTGCCACGCACGCGGCAAAAAAAGCCAGACGGTGGTGGGCGACCAGGTGCTCTGGCAGGCCACGCAAGACGAAGGCACGATAGAAAAAGTGCTGCCCCGGCGTAATTTGATGTACCGGCAGGACGAAATCCGCACCAAGTCATTTGCTGCCAATATCGACCAGGTTGTTATCGTGCTGGGCGCGGAGCCCGAGTTCTCTGACGGTCAGTTGTCGCGCGCGTTGATTGCCGCTACGGCGCAGCGAGTGGACGCACTGATCGTGCTCAATAAGCGTGATCTGGGCACTTTGTTTGCTGCATCCTGGGAGAGGTTGGCGCCCTACCGCGCCATGCAGTACACCGTATTGGCGACCGCGTTCAAGCCTTCGAGCGATACATCCGTGGTGCAAGCTGCCGATGACGACACCGACCGATTGCGCGCACTCCTGACGGGTAAAACCAGCCTTGTACTCGGCCCGTCCGGAGCAGGCAAAAGTTCGCTCATCAACCGTTGGGTGCCGCAAGCCAATGTCCTGACCCAGGAAATTTCTATCGCCTTACAGGCGGGCAAACACACTACCACCAGCACCACCTGGTATTGGCTAGATGCGGATAAGCATTCGGCCCTGATTGATTCACCGGGTTTTCAGGAGTTTGGCCTGCAGCACATCGCACCCATGGATCTGGGCAAGCTCATGCCCGATATCCAAGCACAAGGCAGCGACTGCAAGTTTTACAACTGTACGCATTTGCACGAACCCGGCTGCGGCGTGCGCACCGCTTGCGCCGCCGAACCCAGCCCGATCAGCCCGGTGCGCTACAAAATCTATAAAGACTTGTTCGAAGAGCTTTCGCAAAAACGCTATTGAGACGGCAGCTTAGGCCAGGCACCGCCCTGGCATTGCCCAGCTCAGTACGACACCACACGGGGTGCGTGGACGTGGCGATCCATTCCTCTTTGATTGTCGAAAAAACAGACGCTTGCCAATGCCATCGATGCGGCACCTTCGCAAAGAGCCCAACAGGCCCTGGCCTCACCCCAGCAAGCGCGCCAAGGACATGAGAGCCAGCACCACCATCCACATCACCACCGTGCGCCAGACCAAGCCGACAACCGCACGCAAATGGCCCAAGCGGGGCACAGGTGCCGCGTTCTGCACATCCATTTCGGTCAACCCAATATGCACCGCACCAGCGGTGGCGGCCAGCACGATGCCATCGTTATCACCAGGTACCGCAGCTTCAAATTTGCGCCAGCGGTCAATCGCATCCTCAAAGCTGCCCACAAACGCAAAGCCCATGGCCGTCAGGCGCGCCGGAATCCAATCGATCCGGTGCCACCACGCAGCCACATAGTCGCGCAACGCGGGGCTCAGCAGCAGCGCGTCCGGGCTCGCAGGTCGCTTGGCCAGCGCAGAAAAATACTCCGCCATGCGGTACACAACCGCCCCGGCAGGCCCCAGCCCCAAACCCGATAAGAGCGAATACCAGGCAAACACCCCGAATACGCAGCGGTGCGCATTGAGTACCGAATGCGCGATGACTTGGCGGACGATTTCGCTGCGCGGTAAATCGCTCGCATCGATCTGCATCCATCGCGCCAGCAGGCTGCGCGCAGTGTCTTCGTCCCCGGCATCGAGCGCATCACGGATATCGGTGAAATGGTGGCTGAACTGCCTAAAGCCTAGGGTCAGGTACAGGATGGCCACGTTCCACACCACGGCTGCGATCCAGCCCAGCCACAACAGCAAGGCCCAATGCACCAATGCAGTCAGCACAGCTGGGAATATGACCACCACGCCCCAGGTTAAGCGGGCGTGCGAATCCTGCCCGGTGTCCAACTGGCGCACCGCCCAGGACAAGGCGCTACGCACTTGCGTATGCAAAAAATTCGCGTCTTTGAGCGGGCGCGCCTGCTCGATCAATAAAGCAAAAAGAATGGCGAAAAAGCTCATGTCACCGCATCATACCGACGGGCTGCGCTTTGCCATAGCCTACGCCGGTAGCAAAAACCGGTACAAATTGCGCAACATACCGGCGGTCGCACCCCAGATATAGCGCTCATGCGGGCCATCCTGGTAAGGCATGGAGATCCAATGGCGCGGGCCTAGGGGCGTTTGCAAGGTATGGCGCCGGTGGTGCGCCGGATTCATCAAATAGTCCAGCGGTACTTCAAATACCGCATCTACCTCTGCGGCATTGGCTGCGATGGAAAAATCAGGCTCTAGCAGTGCGACCACCGGCGTGACCACAAAACCGCTGCCAGTGGTGTAGTGCGGCAGGCTACCCAAAACGCGCACATGGCGCGGGTGCAAGCCCACTTCTTCCTGCGCCTCGCGCAAGGCGGTGGCTACAGCGTCCTGGTCTTCGGCGTCGGACTTACCGCCGGGGAAGGCGACTTGGCCTGCGTGGCTGCTCAGGCCGACCGTGCGCTGGGTCAACAAGACCGTCGGCCGCGCGTGGGTAACCAAGCCCACCAACACTGAGGCGGCGCTGGGCGCTCGGTCTATAAATCGCGGCTCCACCCGGATTTCGGGCTCCCAGGCCGGGGGCGCACTAAAACGCCGGTCCAGGGCTTCGGGGTGTAAATGGGCAGCAGGCACCGGCGGCAGATGACCATCAGCCAGCTCAAAGGGCACTTGGCGTGGGTCAAATGGTGGGATTTTGCTCATGCTTTTTAGCCGAAAAAGCATGCATCCGGCCCGTAAAAAAACCGCCGCCGGGGATGCCCGGGGCGGTTTTCATTGCGGGGACAGAACCGGTCAAGCGGCTGTCTTTTTCGCTGGCAGCTTTTCTTTAATACGCGCCGACTTGCCGCTGCGGTCACGTAGGTAGTAGAGCTTGGCGCGGCGCACATCGCCACGGCGCTTGACTTCGATACCTGCAATCAGCGGGCTGTAGGTTTGGAAGGTGCGCTCAACGCCTTCGCCACTGGAAATTTTGCGGACGATAAAGCCACTGTTCAAACCACGATTGCGTTTGGCAATCACGACGCCTTCGTAGGCCTGAACCCGCTTACGGGTGCCCTCGACGACGTTGACGCTTACGATGACGGTGTCGCCAGGGGAGAAATCGGGGATGGTTTTACCCAAACGCGCGATTTCCTCTTGTTCCAGAATTTGGATGAGGTTCATAGCTTCTTTCGTGATCTTGCAAGCGCCGGAACCCTTAGCGAGTTACCTTGTCGTGTCAGCACCATTGCTGCGCCTTATATGGCCATGCAGAGGATCGGTTAGCCCGCCATTATAGCAATCCAGGCCTCGCTCCCCAGTCCTGCCGCTGGGGCACGCCCAGCTAAGGCGCTAGGGCGCGAGCGCGCAGCAATTTTTCATCCGCCGCATCCAGTGCGCCTGCCGCCCTGGCCGCTGCAATCAGCTCGGGGCGTAGCCTAGCCGTCAGCAGCAGCCGCTGGTCGCGCCGCCAGCGTTCTATGCGCGCATGGTGCCCAGAAAGCAGCACTTCGGGCACCACACTGCCTTGCCAATCCTCCGGGCGCGTGTAATGCGGGCAGTCCAGCAAGCCGTCCAGCGCGGGATTGAAACTGTCCTGTTGGTGGCTTTGGGCGTCGCTCAATACATCGGGCTGCAAACGGGCGATCGCGTCCAGGAAAAGCATGGCCGGCAGCTCGCCCCCGGACACCACAAAATCCCCCAGACTGATTTGCTCATAGACATAGCGATCCACAAAGCGCTGGTCCAGCCCCTCGTAGCGGCCGCACACCAATACCGCCCCCTCGCTGGACGCCCAGCGCTGCACCGTGCCGTGGTCCAACACCCTGCCCTGGGGAGAAAACAGGATGACTTTGGCGCGCTGGCTCCGCTGCGTTTGGGCCTGCGCCAGCGCCAGGGACAAGGGCTCGGCCATCATGACCATGCCGGGGCCGCCACCGAAAGGCCGGTCATCGACACGGCGGTAATTACCTTCGGCATGGTCGCGGGGGTTGTGCAGACAAACCTGCACTTGCCCCGATTCAAAAGCGCGCCGGGTGATGCCGGTACGGAGAAAAGGCTCAAACAATTCAGGGAACAGGGTGATGACGTCAAAACGCATGGCCCGGCCCCGCAGTAATCGCTTTGCCAGTCCACGCGGATACGCCGCCCCGCCAGGTCCACTTCGTCGATGAAGGCAGCGACAAAGGGGATCATGCGCTCCTGCACTTTGCCCTCTGCCGCATATTCCAACACCAGCACGGTTTGGGCACCGGTCGAAAGTAGTTCGCGCACGCAGCCCATGAGTTCGTCTTGGCGGTTCATGACGTCCAGGCCGATCAAGTCCACCCAGTAGTACTCGTCGGGCTCGGCCGTGGGGAAACTAGAGCGCGGGACAAACACGCGTGCGCCGCGTAAGGCCTCCGCAGCGTCGCGGTCTAGCACCTCGTGGGCAGTGGCGACCACGGTGTCGGAATGCTCTTTGGCTTCTTTGATGGCGAGTTTGACTACGCCGGCAAACGTGGGAGTACCCCGCTCAGTGGGCAGCAAAAACCAACGCTTGGAAGAAAAAAGCGCCTCGGGTTGGGCGCTAAACGGCAATACCTTGAACCAACCTTTGACGCCCCAGGCCTCGCCGATGCGTGCCACTTCAATGGCATCTGCCGGAAGCTCAGCGGGCTCCAGGCCTGCGATCATGCGAAATAAGGTCTGCCGCAAAGGGTTTGCACCGCAAGGCGCAAACCCTTTAAGGGACACTTTAGGCTGCGACCGGCGCGCTGGCAGCGGCCTGGTTGATCAGACGCTCCACCGTAGGCGAAGCCTGTGCGCCAACGCCTTTCC
>CAJBBZ010000082.1 GCA_903951445.1 uncultured beta proteobacterium | reverse complement strand
CTGCGATGTCCCAAATATCTTCGTCGTCAAAGCCATGGGCGTGCAGCGCGGCAAAGTCGGCGTCCTCCACGGTGTGGCTGGACTGGCAAACTTTCATCGCAAAGTCCAGCATGGCGCGCTGGCGCGGCGTGATGTCGGCCTTGCGGTAATTGGTCGCCACCTGGTCGGCCAACAAGGGCTTTTTCTCGTAAATGCGCAGCAGCGCGCCATGTGCCACCACGCAGTACAGGCATTGGTTGGCCGCGCTGGTGGTGGTAATGATCATTTCGCGGTCGCCTTTGGAGAGGCTGGACTCCTCGCGCAACATCAGCGCATCGTGGTAGGCAAAAAACGCCCGCCACTCGGCCGGACGGCGCGCCAGCGCCAGAAACACATTGGGAATAAAGCCTGATTTTTCTTGCACTTCCAGAATTTTTTCCTGGATGTCGGCGGGCAAGGTATTCAGGTCGGGCAGGGGGTAGCGGGGCATGGATAGGTCCTGGCAATTGAATGGGGAGCGTTTAGCGACAGATTATGCGGGTGGGAGCGCCGACCTGGCCGCTTGCCGGGAGGTCGTCACGTTTGTTTGCGCAATCAATAACTTCTACTCAGTCAGTTCGCGAAGCTGCCCACAAGGCAGCGTGATGAAGGCTTTTTTCAGTAATGCGGCGGCAGTTCATCGCGCAAACTGCGCGGCGTGTCGCCTTGCGCGCTGCCGATTTGCTGGCGCAAGTGCAGCACCTCGCTGATCAGCGCGTCAATTTGCGTTTGCTGGCGGATCACCGTTTGGTCCAGCTTGTCCAGCAAGTCTTCGGCAAAGCTGGCTTTGATTTCCAGGGCGGTCAGGCGCGCTTCGCTAGGCGATTCGGGCGTTTCGGCGGGTGTGGTGTGCGCAGTCATCCGGCCATTGTGCCTTCGGTTCCTGAGTTGAGCTGCTGCACCTAGCCGCCGCTTTAGGCTGGCGTATGACAACGTTCGCGCAAGTCCTGGGTCAGGCCTATCGGTCAAAATGCGTGCTGGCGTCGGCAACTTGCCCTTGATTGGTACTGCCGCGCTTGCATCTGCCGGACTGTTTCCGGTACCGGCTTTTTAGTTCCATGGAGAAATTGCGTGAACAAGATTTATCCCAGCGCCAAAGCGGCGCTTGATGGCGTCGTGCAGGACGGCCAGCTCATTGCGGTGGGTGGTTTCGGCCTGTGCGGCATTCCCGAGGCTTTGATTGATGCGGTGCGCGACAGCGGCAAGCAAAACCTAACGGCGATTTCCAATAACGCCGGTGTCGATGGCTTTGGCCTGGGCAAGTTGCTGGAAACCCGCCAGATCAAAAAAATGATTTCCAGCTATGTGGGCGAGAACAAGGAGTTTGAGCGCCAGTACCTGGCCGGTGAACTGGCTTTGGAGTTCACACCGCAAGGCACGCTGGCCGAGAAGCTGCGTGCAGGAGGTGCAGGCATCCCCGCCTTCTTCACTAAAACCGGCGTCGGCACCCTGGTCGCCGAGGGCAAGGAATTGCGCGAATTTGATGGCGAAACCTATGTCATGGAGCGCGCCTTGGTGCCTGATGTATCGCTGGTCAAAGCGCACCGGGCGGATAAGTCGGGCAATTTGCAGTTCCGCCTGACGGCGCGCAACTTCAATCCGGCCGTCGCCATGGCCGGAAAAATAACGGTGGTGGAGGTGGAGGAAATCGTCGAGACCGGCGCTATCGCCCCGGACGATGTGCATTTGGCCGGTATCTACGTACACCGCTTGGTGCTCAATGCCACCCCGGAAAAACGTATTGAAAAACGTACTATTACCGAAGCGCCGCGCGAGCACGCGGCGCAGACCGAAAAAGCAGGAGCCTGAACATGAGCTGGACACAAGACCAAATGGCCGCACGCGCGGCGCAAGAACTGGAAGACGGTTTTTATGTGAACCTGGGCATTGGCATCCCCACGCTGGTGGCTAACTTTGTACCTAGCGACAAAGAAGTTTGGCTGCAAAGCGAAAACGGCATGCTGGGCATCGGCCCCTTTCCCACCGAAGACGCGGTGGATGCCGACCTCATCAATGCGGGCAAGCAAACCGTGACCACCATCAAAGGCTCTAGCATTTTCGGCAGCCACGAGAGCTTTGCCATGATTCGCGGCGGCAAGATCAACCTGAGCATTTTGGGCGCCATGCAAGTGAGCGAACACGGTGATCTGGCCAACTGGATGATTCCCGGCAAGATGGTCAAAGGCATGGGCGGTGCGATGGATTTGGTGGCGGGCGTCAAGCGCGTGATCGTGCTGATGGAGCACGTGGCCAAAAAGAAAGACGGCACCGAAGACCTGAAAATTTTGCCCCAATGCACCTTGCCGCTGACCGGCGTGGGCGTGGTGGACCGCATCATCACCGACCTGGCGGTGATGGACGTGACGCCGCAGGGCCTCAAAGTGGTGGAGTTGGCGCCGGGGGTGACGCGCGAATTTGTGCAGTCCAAGACTGGTGTTCCGCTGCACTAAGCAGCTTAGTTCTTTACATTACTTTGACGGCGCGCAATGCGCCGCATGCAGGGACTGCCTAGACTGGGTGCATAACGAGCACTTCGGTGAGAGGCGGTTTTTGTGGATAGTTTCTTTATGGCCCGGCGTCTGGGGATGGCGCTGATGCTCACCCTTTCGGCCAGCTTTGTGTTGGCCGACAGCCCAGCCAATTTGTTAGATACCTACAAGGCCCAGGCCAAGGCGGCCGGTGTGGCCGCAGGCGACCCGGCACGCGGCCAAAGTTTTTTTAACAGCGCCCACGGTAATGAATGGAAATGCGCCTCTTGCCACGGCGCGCTGCCCACGGGCAAGGGCGAGCATGCCATTACCCACAAAGTGATCGAACCCCTGGCGCCTGCCTTCAACGCCCAGCGCTTTAGCGATCTGGCGAAGGCGGATAAGTGGTTTCGCCGCAATTGCAAAGACGTGTTGGCGCGCGAATGCAGCGCCGCCGAAAAGGCCGATGTGCTGGCCTGGCTCATTACCCTGAAATAACTTTTTAATTGGATCTCTATGGCTAAAAACCGCTACCTATCCTGCTTGCAGACTGTCGCCTTGGCGGCCTTGCTGGGCTTGGCCTCATTCACTGCGATGGCCCAAAGCAGCGCGGGCCTGAAGGGCGCACCCGCAGCTTTCAATACCGAGTGCACTAGCTGCCATATCGGCTTCGCGCCGGGTCTGACCGGAGAGGCCAACTGGCGCGGCATTATGGGTGGGCTGGATAAGCACTTTGGCGTGGATGCCTCCATCGACGAAAAATCGCGCCAAACGATCAGCGCTTGGCTTATCGGCCATGCTGCCAAAGGCAGCCAGTACGCCAGCGCCAGCCCGGAGTTTCGTATCAGTAAAAGCAACTGGTTTGTGCGCCAGCACGACGAAGTGAGCAGCAAAGTGTGGAAGCGCGCTAGCGTGAAGAGCCCGGCCAATTGCGGCGCTTGCCACGGCGGCGCAGACAAAGGCGATTTTGATGAAGACCGCGTGCGGATTCCCTCATGAGCGCGGCTGACACCCTGCCCGAACAAGCCGCTTTGGAAGCGCAAAAAATTTGGGATCTGCCGACGCGGGTATTCCATTGGCTGCTGGTGCTGTGTTTTGCCGGTGCCTGGCTCACGGCGGAAAGCGAACGCACGCAACTGTTGCACCTGACCCTGGGCTATTGCGCTGGGGCATTGGTGCTGTGGCGCGTGATGTGGGGTGTTGTGGGTAGCCGCTATGCATTGTTTGGTGATTTTGTGCGCAGCCCGGCAGCGGCGCTGCGCTATTTGCAGGCCTATTTGCCCGGCAGCACCTTAGAGGCACCACGGCGCTATCTGGGCCACAACCCGGCGGGTGGCTGGGCGGTGCTGGGCTTGCTGGGGCTGATGGCGGCTGCGGTAGCCAGCGGATGGTGGGCGTACCAGTCCGGCGCGCCGGATACGGCGGGCGAGGCCCACGAAGTGCTGTCCCATGCCTTGCTTCTCTTGATTGTTCTGCATGTGCTGGCTGTAGTTGCTACCGGATTCAAACACCGCGAAAACCTGGTGCGCGCCATGTGGACCGGACGCAAGCGCGCTTTGCCTGAACAAGGCATCCGATCCCCGCATGTGTTGACCGGCCTGCTGTTGTTTGCCGCTGTGACTTGGCTAGGCTGGGCGCTCTACGCAGGTCGCCTGCCCGGCCTGACGGCCTGACGGCCTGAGCTCGCTTGGCAGTGCTTCGCCGAGCGGATACCTGCCGCGCAAGAACCAGCCCAGGCAAAGTTGAGCGAAGGCTTAATGCGCGCCCGCCGCATCTGCCGTAGGCTTGGCCAATGGCACAGCTTGTGGTGGCGGCTGCATGGGTTTTGCCAGCCAAATAATCGGTATCAGCAATAAAAAGATAAACGCGGAGGCCAAGAAAATATCGTCCGCCGCCATGGTCGCGGCCTGCTGGTCGATCAGCCGGTTGATACTGGCCAGGCCTTGCTCCTGGCTCATGCCGGCGGCCGCAAAATTACTTATGGCGCTGGTGGTGGCCTGGCTGCCTAGGTTAATGGTTTCTGCCAGTTCGGCGTGGTGCATGGCGGTGCGGTCTTGCCACAAAGTAATCGTGACCGAGGTGCCAAAGGAGCCGCCCAAAATCCGCATGAAGTTGGAAAGACCTGAGGCCGATGGCATTTGGGCCGGTGTAATGCCGTTGAGCGTCAGCGTGGACAGCGGAATAAAGAAAAACGCCACCGCAATGCCTTGAATGATGGTGGGCAGCATGATGGTCATGAAGTCGGCCTGGGTGCTAAATTGCGAGCGCATCCACAGCACGATGGAGAACATCACAAACGAGAACGTAGCAAGTTTGCGCGGATCAAATTTTTGTACATTCTTGCCCACGATGGGCGAGAGCAATATGGCAAACAAGCCCACGGGCGCGAGCATCATGCCCGCCTGCGTCGAGGTGTAACCCATGAACTGTTGCAGCCATAGTGGAAACAACACCAAGTTGCCGATAAACAAACTATAGGCAATCGCGAGACAAATCGAGCCCCAGCGAAAATTGCGTATTTTGAGCAGGCGCAAATCCACCACCGGGTGTTTGTCGGTGAGTTCCCATGCGATAAAAAACGCTCCGCAAATGGTCGCAACCAGACCCAGCACAATGATTTCGCTGGAATGAAACCAGTCGACTTCTTTGCCCCTATCGAGCATGATTTGCAAAGCGCCCACGGCTAGCACCAGCAGCGTCAGGCCCACGGTATCAATCGGCAGTTTTTGTCGGTGCGATTCACGCTTTTTGTAAATTGTCCAGGTGATAAACGCCGCCGCCAGGCCGACTGGAATATTGATATAAAAAATCCATCCCCAGTGCGCGTTATCGGTAATCCAACCGCCGAGCAAGGGCCCCATCACCGGAGCCACCAGCGTGGTCATAGCCCACATCGCCATCGCGATACCGGCCAATGCGGGCGGGTAGCTAGAGAGCAACAAGGTTTGCGCCAGGGGCATCATCGGCCCGGCTACAAAGCCCTGAAAGGCGCGCATCGCAATCAGCGTCGGCATATTGGGCGCCAGTGCGCACAACCACGAGGCCAACACAAACAGCAAAACGCTCAAGGTAAACAAACGCACTTGCCCGAAGCGCTGTGATAGCCAGCCAGTCAAGGGAACAGCAATCGCATTGGCCACGCCAAAGCTGGTAACCACCCAGGCGCCCTGGTTGGGGCTGACCCCCAAGTCGCCAGCGATGGCGGGCAAGGACACATTGGCAATTGAGGAGTCCAGCACGTTCATAAACGTGGCTGCGGACAGCGCAATCGTGCCCCAGACGCGGGCGGCACCGGTGAGCGGCGCATTGGCAAAAGGCGGCGGGGCAGAGGCCATGGCGCGCTTAGGACTTGCCAGCGGGCACCGGCGCTGCTTTGCCACCACCCATGTTGTTGGCAATCACGCGTTGAATTTCGGCGGTGGCTTGGCCATCCAGCAATTCATAGACTTCGGTTTGCACCGCAGACGCCGCTTGGCCACCTTCGGCCAGCGATTTGCCGTCTTGCGATTTCACATCGACGGTCACTTCCATCGAAAGACCGATACGCAGTGGGTGTGCACTCACCTGCGCCGGGTCCAGGGCGATGCGCACCGGCACGCGCTGCACCACCTTGATCCAGTTGCCGGTCGCGTTTTGCGCCGGCAGCAGTGAGAAGGCCGCGCCCGTGCCTGCACCCATGCCGACCACCGTACCTTGGTACTCCACTTTTTTGCCATAGACATCGGCCGTCAGCGTGGCGCTCTGGCCAATGCGGATAGTGCGCAACTGCACTTCTTTAAAGTTGGCATCGACCCAGGGCGCGCCCAGTGCTACCACCGACATCAAAGGCGTGCCCGGTGCAATGCGCTGTCCCAGCTGTACCGTGCGTTTGGCGATATAGCCATCCACGGGCGCGGGCAAGGTGGCGCGGTGCAGCGTCAAAAAAGCCTCGCGCACTTTGGCGGCGGCTGCGACCACGCTGGGGTGGTTTTGCACTTGCGTGTTGTCGGTCAGGGTGCGTGCGCTTAGCAGTTGATTGCGCGCTGCCAGGCTGGCGGCCTTGGCCGAAGCCAGCCCATTTTGCGCTTGGCTTATCTGCGCTTGCACATGCGAAATCTCTTCGGCGGAAACTGCGCCAATGCCTATTAGCGACTGGCGCCGCGCCAGGTCGTCGCGTAAGCGGTCGATTTCATTTTGCGCTTTGCCGATGTCGCTGTCGCGCACCGTGATTTGCGCTTCCAGCGTGGTGTTATTGGCATACAGATTGCGCACTTGGCGCACCGCTTGGGCCAGGTTGGCCTCGGCCAAGTCCAGCGTCATTTTGGCGTCGGCAGCGTCTAGCTTTACCAAGGGCTGACCGGCTTTGACAAAGTCGGTGTCGTCAGCCAGGATGGCGGTGACCGTGCCGCCGATTTGCGGCGTGATCTGAATCACATTGCCTTGTACATAGGCGTTGTCGGTGGATTCCTGATTTCGGCCCAGATACCACTCGTAGCCGCCATAACTTAGCCCGGCCAGCACCACCAGACTCACCATGGTCAAGGCCTTTTGCCGACCGCCGCCCGCAGGTACAGCGGGCGCTGCCCCGTATGGCGCGCCGGGGCTGGCCGGCGCTGCTGCCGCAGGCGCCGCCGCAGCGGGTGATGGAGGCGCACTCGCGCTTGGGCCGCTCGCAGCTTGCGCCGCCGCCGGGTCGGCAGCAGGCCCCGCGCTTGCAGCAGCCGATGTAGCTTGCACAGGCGCAGGATTGCCGGATGGGGCAGAGGAGGGAGATGGCGTGTTAGCTTGGCTCATACAAAATATCTTTAGAAAAATCAGGGGGTGGTGTTCGATGCGGCGCTGGCGCTGCCAACGGTGTGGGTACTGCCGTAGCCGCCGCCTAGCGCGCGCAACAGCTGGGCTTGTACGTCCAGCGCGCGCCCTTGCAATTCAATCGCCTGGCGTTGGTGTGGCACCAGTGCGCTTTGCGCATTAATCACTGCTGAGCGGATCACCAGCCCTGCCGCAAAACGCTGCTGCGCAATTTGCAGCAAAGCCTGTGCATTGGCCTGGGCCAGTTGCTGCTCGCGCTGTTGTTTGGCAATGCCTTGCAGGCTGCTTAGTTGCTCGCTCACATCGCGTACCGCCTCTAAGACCAGGGCGTTATAGCTTTCAATAGCGCCATCGAGCTCGGCGGATTTGCCGTGCAAATTGGCGCGCAGCCGCCCGGTTTCAAAAACCGGCAGGCGCAGCGCCGGGCCCAGGCCCCATTGCTCGCTACCAGCGTGGGTGATATTGCCCCAGCCCACGCTGTTCAGGCCCACAAAGGCTGTGAGGTTGATATTGGGATAAAACAAAGTTTTGGCGTAAGCCATATCGGCCCCTGCCGCTTCCACCCGCCAGCGCGCCGCCACGATGTCGGGCCGACGGCCTAATAAATCCATGGGCACGCTGTCTTGCACAGGGCTGGCGCGTAGCGCGGCCATCGCGTCATCGGGCACGTCCAAGTCCAGGCTGGCCTTGCCGCTAAGCGCAGCCAGGGCATTGCGCGAAAGGGCAATTTGCTCGCTCAGCGCCTCAATTTGCTGGCGGATTTCGGCCATGCTGGTGGTGACGCTCAAAAACTCATAGTCGCTGTCCAAGCCCGCGTCTTTGCGCGCTTTGCCGATGGCATTGGCCTGCACGCGCTGCGCCAGGTATTGCTGCTGCAAAGCCCGCTGCGCCTGCAAGCGCACCATAGCAAGGTAAGTGCGCGTCGCTTGCGTGGACAGCAGCAAGCGCGCTTGTTGTGCATCGGCAATTGCGGCTTGCGAAGCCCCAATCGCAGCGTCCAGCGCTGCGCGGTTTTTGCCGAACAAATCCCATTCGTAGGTCAAGTTCATCTGCACATTGGCGGTTTGGTACACCCCGCCGGCCAGTGGCGGCGGGTACATGCCGACCGCGCTAAAACGCTGCTGGGTAGCGTCCAGGCTGGCCAGGGACTGCACCTTGTCATTGGCCCCCTGGGCCTCGATCACCGCCTGCGCGCGCGCGATGCGGGTCTGCGCGGCTTTGAGGGAGGGATGGCTTTCCAAAGCTTGGCTGACCAGTGCGTCCAGACGTGGGTCCTGAAAGCTGCGCCACCAGTTTTGGTCAAAGTTGTTTTCCTTGCTTGCAGCCGCCGCGCTGGCCCCACCGGCAGGCGCAGTGATGGTGGCGGCGGGCAGGGGCATGGCGCGCAGGCCCAGGCTTTCGGGCAGCAGGGCGCGCGCCATGGGCGCAATGCCCGAAAAATCAGCGCATGCGCTAAGCAGCACGCTGGCGCACACCAGGGCCAGCCCAAGCGGGCGCTGTGTAGGCGCGTCATCGCGAGGAGCGCAGCGACGCGGCGATCCATCGGTGATGGATGCATCAAGAGAACTGGATTGCTTTGCTCCGCGCGCAACGACGCAAAAGGAGTTTTGCCGGCCTTGTTGAAAGGGGCGCCGCAGGCTGGACAGGGCGCGGTACATGCGTATGAAAAAAGGTGCGTTGTGCAATGCATGCGGCGCATAAAAAGGGGGCATAAGCGAATGGGTCATGGTCGGTTCAGTGCTAGGTCTCGCTGTCGCCGGGCGGCAGTGGGCCGGACTGGGCCTGCAAGGCCTGTCCGTTGCTCAGCATTTTTTGTAAAAGGGTTTTCAGGGTGGCAAATTCGTCTGCGCTGATACCGGCTAAATGCTGGTTGAGTACCGCGCTGAGCACGCCGGGCAGGGTTTGGGCGGCGCGCTGGCCGCTGTCGGTGAGCGAGATATGCACCAGGCGGCGGTCGCGCTCCGAGCGGCTCCGGCTGCACAGGCCTTTGGCCTCTAGCCGGTCCAGCATGCGGGTCATGGCACCGGCGTCCAGCTGGCATTCCCGTGCCAGCTCGGCGGCGGTCGAGCTGTGGCCTAAATACAGCTTCATGATGGGCAGCCATTGGGCGTTGGTCAGCGCGGAACCGGCCAGTTCGATCTCAATACTTTGCGCCAGGCTGAGCAAAATGCGCCGCATCATGTAGCCCACGCTGTCCTCGGGCTGGTAGTTATCGGCCTGGTAAAACGCGTGGCTGACCAAGGCTTGCGGCGTGCTGTCCGCTTTGCTGGGGTCGGTGAACCTAGGGTTTTCCATGAGGCGCGGATTCTAATCATTGCATAGGCAATGATTGACATGGCATGGATATAAACCCGAGCCATGCGCAAGGTCATTGCACCTGCCGCGAAAGGCGACAATCAGCGCTTGCGCCATCGAAAGCCCTCTTTTTGTCCTCTTCCGTAAGCCCCGACGCCGCGCTCCCTAGCGCCCCATCCCCCCGCCTGGCCAGCGGTTTGGCCCTGGCGGTGCTGGGTGCGGTAGCCTTTAGTGGCAAAGCCATCATCGTCAAACTGGCCTACCGCCATGGGGTGGATGCGGTGACCCTGCTGATGCTGCGCATGGCCATGGCACTGCCGTTTTTTGTGCTGATGGCGTGGTGGGCCGGGCGACCCCGCGATGGCGTCAAGCCCGATGCGTTGGATTGGCGCGATAAGCTGGGCATCGTTTGGCTGGGCTTTACTGGCTATTACCTGGCCAGTTTTCTGGACTTTGCGGGGCTTGCCTACATCAGCGCCTCGTTTGAGCGATTGATTCTGTACCTCAACCCCACGCTGGTGGTCTTGCTCGGGGCAGTGTTGTACCGGCGCAGGATCAGCGCCTACCAGTGGCTAGGACTGGCGATCAGCTACGGCGGTGTCTTGTTGGTTTTCGGGCACGAGGCAAATTTATCGGGCGAGGGCGTGTGGCTGGGCTCGGCACTGGTGTTCGGCAGCGCGGTCAGTTATGCGCTGTATTTGTCGTACAGCGGGGAAATGGTGCGCCGATTGGGAGCCTTGCGCCTGGTGGGCTGGGCCAGCGCGGTAGCCTGTGTGTTGTGTATCGCGCAGTTTTTGCTGTTGCGGCCGGTGGCCGGTTTGTGGGAACTGCCGCCACAGGTCTGGACGCTGTCGGTCATCAACGCCGCGTTCTGCACCGTGGTGCCGGTGCTGCTGGTGATGCTGGGCATTGAGCGCTTGGGGGCGGGGCTGGCTGCGCAAGTGGGTATGGTCGGCCCCATGTCCACCTTGATGATGGCAGCCATATTTTTGGACGAACCCTTGACCGCTTGGGTGCTGGGCGGTACTGTGCTGGTAATGGCCGGTGTGTTTGTTTGTACGCGCAGCCCGGTAGCGGCGCCTGCGGCTTGATTGGCTTAGAGAGCTTTGCATTAGCTCAAACTTGTCGTTGCGAGGCCGCAGGCCGTGGCAATGCATGGCTTTTGCTTTGGCGGAAGTGACCTCATTCCAGCATGGACTGCCACGTCGCTATCGCGACTCGCAGTGACGTCTCCGGCGTTACCGCACGCGTGCATGGACTGCGCGCCGCTATCGCGACTAGCAGTGACGTGTGTGGCGGCGACGCTATGGCCCTTCGCGTGTATAACTATTTTTTTGACTTTTGGAGTAGAGCATGGATTTAGGTTTAACAGGCCGTTGGGCTTTGGTATGCGGCGCCAGCCGGGGTTTGGGTTTTGGTTGCGCGCAAGCCTTGGTGCGCGAAGGCGTGCATGTGCTGATGGTCGCCCGTCGGCCTGATGTGCTGGCAGCTGCGGCTGCGCAACTGGCCACAGGCGACGCCGCTGCCAGTGGCGCGCAGGTACTGCATTGCGCAGCCGACATCACTACCCCGCAAGGCCGCGCTGCCGTATTTGCTATCCGCGCAGACTTTGACATTGTGGTCACCAATGCCGGTGGTCCGCCACCCGGCAGTTTTCGCGACTGGGACCGTGATGCATGGCTGCGTGCCCTAGACGCCAATATGCTCACGCCCATCGAACTCATCAAAGCCACCGTCGATGGTATGGCCGCACGCGGCTTTGGCCGCATCATCAACATTACCTCAGGGGCTGTGAAAGCGCCTATCGACATGCTGGGCTTGTCCAATGGTGCGCGCAGCGGCCTCACAGGTTTTGTCGCCGGCTTGGCGCGCTCCAGCATCGCGGCGCAGGGCGTCACCATCAACAATTTGCTGCCCGGCCCGTTTGACACCGACCGTTTGCAAGGCCTTTTTGCCAACTCAGCGCAAAAAACCGGTCAAAGCGTGGAAGCTTTGGCCGCCACGCGCCGCAAAGGCATACCCGCGCAGCGCTTTGGAACGCCCGAAGAATTTGGCGCTGCGTGTGCGTTTTTATGCAGCCCGGTGGCGGGCTTCATTACCGGGCAAAACCTATTGCTTGATGGCGGGGCGTTTGGCGGGACGTTTTAATGAAATTACCGTTACCGGAGCCAAACTTGTTACTTGCATAAGGAAGGTCTGCATAAGTCCGTCATCGCGTACATGGACGCTCCCTGTTAAGCAAACTGTTTTATTGACTTTGGGCTAAATCGGAGAGGTTGCAACCGTACATTCGGACTTTGATGTGCTTTTGCACTGTCCCAGATGGGTTT
>CAJBBZ010000081.1 GCA_903951445.1 uncultured beta proteobacterium | reverse complement strand
TTTACCCCAAAGGCAATTAAATGGACAGTTCGGGCAAAGAAATTTCACAAGATGCGCTGGCGCAATTGGCCGCCATCATCGAGAGTCGCAAAGTCGCACATGGTGGCGACCCGCAGACCAGCTATGTCGCCCGCCTCTTTGACAAAGGGCCGGACGCCTTTTTAAAGAAGATTGGCGAGGAAGCTACCGAAGTGGTGATGGCCGCCAAAGACCTGGACCATGGCGGCGACCCCAGCAAGCTAGTGGGTGAGGTGGCGGACCTGTGGTTCCACTGTTTGGTGGCCCTGGCGCATTACGATTTGCACCCATCGGACGTGATCGCCGAGCTGCGCCGGCGCGAAGGCACCAGCGGCATCGAAGAAAAAGCGCTGCGCAAAGCGGTACAGCGCGAAGCCCAAGAGCCCTGATTTAATATCGCGTTGAGTCCGTGAAGCGGCGAGGCTGCTTGGCTCGATGGCGGCCCCAGCCCAGCCCAAGCCCGCGACAAACCAAGCAAATTGCCCGTAATAGACACTACTTCCATCCCAAGTTCCGACCATGGCCACCCATTCCCACACCGCCCACGACCCCAACTGCCTGTTTTGCAAAATCGTCGCCAAGCAAATCCCCTCGCGTACCGTGTACGAGGACGATGACTTTTACGCCTTCCACGACATCGCGCCATGGGCGCCGGTGCACTTTCTGGTCATTCCCAAGCTGCATATTCCGTCTATGGCACAAGTCGGGTCCGAGGACGCGCCTCTGCTGGGCCGCTTGCTGGCCCTGGTGCCCAAGCTGGCTTTGCAGGAAGGTTGCAACCCTTATCCGGACGGGGGCTTTCGCCTGGTGACCAATACCGGCGCAGAGGGCGGGCAGGCGGTGCGGCACCTGCATTTCCACGTTATGGGCGGCCCCAGGCCCTGGCTGCGCGGCTGAAAACACGCAAATAGCGCAGGTGCATACTGCGCGACTAGAATTCCCCCTCACTTAGGAGAACCGTATGGGTTTGTCAACAACACATCTGATCATTTTTCTGGTCATCATTGTGGTGATCTTCGGTACCAAAAAACTGCGCAATATCGGCTCGGATCTGGGCGGTGCGGTCAAAGGCTTTAAAGACGGGATGAGTAATGGCGGCGACAAGCCGGCTGAAGCCGCCCCCGCTGCCCCGGCGCAGCAAGTGGCCACCAATGCGCCCACTGCGAACAAAGACGCGATCGACGTCGAAGCCAAGGCCAAGCACTAAGCCCCGTCTGTGGGTCTGCCGCCTGTGCATGAGATTTCCTTAAGTGTTTGATATTGGCGTCACCAAGCTCGCCATCATCGGCGGCATTGCATTGATCGTTATCGGCCCGGAAAAACTCCCCGGCCTGGCGCGCACCTTTGGAACCATGCTGGGCCGAGCCCGGCGCTACGTGGCCGATGTCAAAGAAGAGGTCAACCGCTCCATGGATCTGGATGAACTGCGCAAGGCCCAGGCTAGTCTGCAGGACGCAGCCCATGCGGTGCAAAGCTCCATAGACCAAAGCACCGCCGCCGTAGAAGCTATAGAAAATAGCCTCGCCGAGGCGAATGCCCAGGACGCCAACAGCGAACCCGTACCCTATTACTCGTTTTACCGCCCAGTAAAAAAACGCTGGCGCACCAAGATCGGCGCGACCCCCAAGTGGTACAAAGCCCGCAATGGCGTGCGTACGCGGGCACTTTCCGGCGCAGCCCGTGTGGCGCGCTTTCGGCCACCTAAAGCCCTTTAATGAGCGATAACAAGCCTCCTGACGACGAACTGGCCGGCACCGAGCAGCCCTTTGTGCAGCATTTATACGAGCTGCGCGACCGTTTGCTGCGCGCGGTGTACGGCATCGCGGCGATATTTACGGTGTTGGCCTTTTTCCCTGGCCCCTCCAGGTTGTACGACTACCTGGCGCTGCCGCTGGTCAAGGCCTTGCCTGAAGGCTCCAAAATGATCGCCGTGGGTGTCGTCTCGCCGTTTTTGGTGCCCATCAAAGTAACCGTGCTGGCGGCGATTGCGCTGTCGCTACCGTGGATTCTTTACCAGGTCTGGGCTTTTGTGGCCCCGGGCCTTTACAAGCATGAGAAAAAGCTGGTTATGCCTTTGGTGGCGGCCAGCACTTTGCTGTTTTACGCCGGCGCGGCGTTTTGCTACTTTTTTGTGTTTGGCCAGGCTTTTCCGGCGATCCAAAAAATGGCACCCATGTCCGTGGCCGTGAGCCCGGATATCGAGGCTTACCTGGACTTTGTGGTGACCATGTTTATCGCCTTCGGTGTGGCCTTTGAGGTGCCGATTGTGGTGGTAATTTTGGCGCGCATGGGCGTGGTTACCGTCGTGCAGTTACGCAATTTCCGCAGCTACTTCATCGTCGCAGCGGCAGCGGTGGCGGGCTTGGTCACGCCACCTGATCCAGTCTCCATGATCGCGCTGCTGGTCCCTATGTGCTTGCTGTACGAAGTGGGCATTATTGCGGCCCAAGTATTTATCCGCCACACCCAGGCCCCCGAGGACCCACCGGCACCGGAAGGTGCCTCCAACCCCGGCAATTAACGCGGCATCTTGCCCGGTTTGGGTCGCACGCCGGGGGTGATGCTCAAGGCCAGCACGGTCTTCTTACGCTGAATCTCTACGGTGGCGGGCACACCAGGTTTGAGCACTGCCACGGCGGAAAGTAAATGCGCCACATCGTCCACCGGTGTACCGGCAATCGACAGCACCACATCGCCTGGCGCCATGCCCGCTTTACCCGCCGGGCCACCTTGCATCACGCCGGTCACCGCCACACCACGCTCGGCCACGATGCCAAAGGCCTCGGCGATTTCAGGCGCCAGGTCATTGGGCTCGATACCGATCCAGCCGCGCGTAACCTGGCCGTCGCGCACAATGCTTTCCAGCACTTGCTTGGCGGTGGAAATTGGGATAGCAAAGCCAATGCCCAAGCTGCCACCCGAGCGCGAGTAAATTGCCGTGTTAATGCCGAGCAAGCGCCCCTGGCTATCGACCAAGGCGCCGCCCGAATTACCGGGGTTGATGGCGGCGTCGGTTTGGATAAAGTTTTCAAACGTGTTGATGCGCTGGTTGCGCCCCAAGGCGCTGATGATGCCGCTGGTCA
The DNA here is from genome assembly GCA_903951445.1 of uncultured beta proteobacterium. Classification (GTDB taxonomy): domain Bacteria; phylum Pseudomonadota; class Gammaproteobacteria; order Burkholderiales; family Burkholderiaceae_C; genus Allorhodoferax. The sequence continues at coordinate 10,071 of CAJBBZ010000081.1, read as the reverse complement.
CGGTTTGGCCCACGCCAAAAGGGTTGCCGATGGCCAACACCAGATCGCCCACTTGTGCGTTTTCTGAGTCGCCCAAGACCATGACCGGCAGCTTGTCCAACTCTATCTTGAGCACGGCCAAATCGCTGTCTGGGTCGGTGCCAATCACCTTGGCGCGGGCACGGCGCCGGTCGTTCAATACAACTTCGATTTGCTCCGCGCCTTCGACCACATGGTTGTTGGTCAATAAGTAACCCGTGCTGCTTACGATCACGCCACTGCCGATCCCCGATGAGGACTCCTCGGGGTCCACATCAGGGTCATGGAAAAAGCGTTCCCAAGGCGGTACAGAAGTTTTGCCACCGTTTTGCCCTTTGCTGACGCTAATGCTGACCACGGCCTGCGCCGCGTTGTGCGCGGCGGTGCGAAAACTACCGGGCGGTGCTTGGCCTTGCGACATGGTTGGCGCCTGCACCAAGCCCATTACTCCCTCGCCACGCGGCGCAAGCCAGGCCGGCTTGAGGGTCAGCACCACAAAATAAGCCGCCAGTAACACGGTGATGCTTTGGGCAAAAAGTAACCAGTAACGCTTCATGGACTGACCCGCAGGAGAGCGCCGAAATGCGGCGCTAGAGGCGTAAATTGTAGGCTTGGCAAGCAGTTAGCCCGCGTCAGGGGCTCAGTCGGCGTCAAATGATAAGCGCCGCGCTTGACTCGCAGGATGCAAGGTGTGGCACTGTGAGAGGCGAAGCGACGCCGCAGTCCATGGTTGCCCGAGGCTATGCCCATCGCGGTGCGATGGGTTGCCACGGCCTGCTGCCTCGCAACGGCGCGGCTCATTGCATCGGTGGCTTGACAAGCGCCAAAGGAGCTTGTGTGCCGTCGCGCGGTGCGTCAAGCGTGGCGCGGATAATCCGCCCATTGCGCCTGCCTGGCGCGCCTATCCATCCCATGAACCAGCCCATGATTGACCACCTCACGCTGCTTTCGGCTTTTGACGCCATGTTGGAGCCCCAGCGCTTCAAAGACTATGGGCCTAACGGTTTGCAGGTGGAGGGGCGGCGCTCGGTGCGCAAATTGGTGTCGGGCGTCACCGCCAGCCTGGCGCTGATCGAGGCAGCCATTGCGCAGGACGCAGATGCGATATTTGTGCACCATGGCTTGTTTTGGCGCGGCCACGATGGGCGCGTGACCGGTTGGCTGCGCCAGCGCCTAGCTTTGTTGCTGGCCCATGACATCCACTTGTTCGCCTACCACCTGCCTTTGGACGCCCATCCGCAATGGGGCAATAACGCGCAACTGGGCCAGCGTTTGGGTTTTGAGGCGCAGTCTCGCTTTGGCGAGCAGGACCTGGGCTGGCTCGGCCAGCCGCAAGCCGGCGCTTTTACCGATTCACAAGCCCTGGCCGACCATGTGCAATCCGTACTGGGCCGCCCGGTGGTCATGGTGGCGGGCAAGTCCGGGCCCGTGCAGCGCGTGGCTTGGTGCACCGGTGGGGCTCAGGGTTATTTTGAAGCTGCGATTGCAGCTGGGGCCGACGCCTTTATCACTGGCGAAATATCCGAGCCCCAGGCGCACTACGCCCGCGAGTGCGGCGTCACCTTTATCGCCTGTGGCCACCACGCCAGCGAACGCTATGGCGCACCCGCCGTGGCGGGGCAGGTGGCGCAGCAGTTAGGCATTACCCATATTTTTATTGACGTAGACAACCCGGCTTAAAGGCCTTGACGATGACGCAATCGACTTCTCTGGCCAAGCCGCTGGCCATCACCATGGGCGATGCGGCGGGTATCGGCCCGGAAATTATTGCCAAAGCCTATGCTTCGCAGGCCGCGTCGATGCAGGGCAGTTTTGTGGCGGGTGATGTCCCGGCCATGCGCCGCGCCAGCGCCTTGGTGGCCGAGGGCGCCCATGGCCTGGCCTGGCCTGTGCTGCAAATCAGCGGTCCGCAAGAGGCGCTGCACGTACCGCCGCGCTGCATCCCGGTGTTGCAAGTGGGTGCGCCCATGCTTTTGTTGCCCTATGGCCAGGTTAGCGCGGTAGCGGGTGAATTTGCAGGCCGCTGCGTGCAATGGGCGGCCCAGCAGGCGCTCGATGGCGCCATCGCCGCCGTGGTGACGGCGCCGCTCAATAAGCAAAGCCTGACTTCTGCGGGTCCGCCCTGGGATAGCTTTCCCGGCCACACTGAAATATTGCAGGCGCTGGCGGCCCGGCATGCGGGCCTGCCGTTGGAGCGCCTGCCGGTGCGCATGATGCTTGCCAATGAGGAATTGCGCACCGTACTGGTCAGTATCCATATGTCCTTGCGCAATGCTATCGAGGCCGTGACCGAGGCGGCAGTGCTAGAGACCATACGCATTACTGACGCGGCCTTGCGTCCGGTGCTGGGCCGCGCGCCGCGCATCGCCGTGGCCGGGCTTAACCCGCACGCGGGCGAGGGCGGATTGTTTGGCGACGAGGAGCAAAGCATCATCGGCCCCGCGATTGCCGCAGCGCGCCAAGCCGGCTGCGACACCAGCGGCCCGTGGCCACCGGACACAGTTTTTATGCAGGCTCGGGCTGCGTGCACGGATGCGCGCTTTGACGTGGTGATCGCCATGTACCACGACCAGGGCCTGATTCCGGTGAAATACTTGGGCGTGGAGCAGGGCGTGAACCTGACTTTGGGCCTGCCTTTTGTGCGTACCAGCCCAGACCACGGCACCGCCTTTGATATTGCCGGCCAGGGCGTAGCCGATGCCTCCAGCCTGCTGGCGGCCGCGCGCATGGCCCGTCAATGGGTAGTCGCGGCGCAGGCTTGAGCGCTTTTGTGCCGCGCGCAAGCCTCATGCTGCGCTGCCGCGCGCCAGATCGAGCGCCTGACGCTCAGCTACAATGCCCAGTTACCTTTTTGTGATTTTTGCTGAGGATTCTCATGAGCGACACCCTCGTTGGTACCCCATCCCACGACTCTAGCAAACGGACCTGGATGATCGCCTCTTCCTGCGTAGGCGCAGTGGGGGCTTTGACTGCCGTAGTGCCCTTTGTTAGTTCTTTCCAACCTTCCGAGCGCGCCAAAGCCGCCGGCGCCGCAGTTGAGGTGGATATATCCGCAATCAAGCCTGGTGAGAAGCTGACCGTTGAGTGGCGTGGTAAGCCGGTTTGGGTGGTGCGCCGCACGCCCGAGCAATTGGCAACGCTCAAGGGCTTGGAAGGCGGATTGGCCGACCCGCAGTCCCAACGTAACCCCGACGAACTGACTCCTAAGTACGCACGCAACGAGGCGCGTTCTATCAAGCCCGAGTTTTTGGTCGTGGTAGGTATTTGCAGCCATTTGGGCTGCTCACCGTCCGACAAATTCCAAACCGGCGCCCAACCTTCACTGCCCGATGACTGGACAGGCGGCTTTTTGTGCCCCTGCCACGGTTCGACTTTCGACATGGCCGGCCGCGTTTTCAAAAACAAGCCTGCGCCGGACAACCTCGAGGTGCCGCCGCATATGTTCCTCTCCGACAGCAAGTTGCTGATCGGCGAAGACAAACAAGCTTGACCCCACGCCTTCGGAGCACACCATGGCTGAATTCAAAGAAATTTCCCCCAACGCGCCTGCCAGCGCCAAGCTAGGCAACTGGCTTGAAAATCGCTTCCCCACCGCTTTTGACGCCTACCGCGTCCACATGGCGGAGTACTACGCGCCCAAGAACTTCAACATCTGGTACATCTTTGGTTCGCTGTCCCTGCTAGTGCTAGTGATCCAGATCGTTACCGGCATCTTTTTGGTCATGCACTACAAGCCTGACGCTGCGCTGGCCTTTGGCTCGGTGGAATACATCATGCGCGATGTGCCATGGGGCTGGTTGATTCGTTACATGCACTCCACTGGCGCTTCGGCCTTCTTTATCGTGGTGTATCTGCACATGTTCCGTGGCTTGATGTATGGTAGCTACCGCAAACCGCGCGAGTTGGTTTGGCTGTTTGGCTGTGCCATCTTCTTGTGCCTGATGGCCGAAGCCTTTATGGGCTACCTGCTGCCTTGGGGCCAGATGAGCTACTGGGGTGCGCAAGTGATCGTGAACTTGTTCGCCGCAGTGCCCTTTGTCGGCCCTGACCTCGCGCTGCTGATTCGTGGTGACTATGTGGTCGGTGATGCCACGCTCAACCGCTTCTTTAGCTTCCACGTTATTGCCGTGCCCCTGGTCCTGCTGGGCTTGGTGGTGGCGCATTTGCTGGCCTTGCACGATGTGGGTTCCAACAACCCCGATGGCGTGGAGATCAAAGGCCCCAACGCACCCAAGGATGCCAAGGGCCACCCGCTGGACGGCATTCCGTTCCACCCCTACTACACCGTGCACGACATTTTTGCCGTCAGCATGTTCCTGATGGTGTTTACCGCCATCATCTTCTTCGCGCCTGAATTTGGCGGCTACTTCCTGGAGTACAACAACTTCATCCCGGCCGACCCGCTCAAGACGCCTTTGCATATCGCCCCGGTCTGGTACTTCACGCCGTATTACTCGATGCTGCGCGCTATCACCGGTGAAATGGTCTATGTGCTGATCGCTTGTATCTGGCTGGCTGTGTTTTTAGCGGTGACCCGTGGCAAATTGGCTGCTTTGTTCAAACTGGTTGCCCTGGGCGCGGCGGCTGCGGTCACCGTCATGATGCTCAACACCGACGCCAAATTTTGGGGTGTGGTGATCATGGGTGGCGCGGTGGTGATTTTGTTCTTCCTGCCTTGGTTGGACAATTGCGACGTCAAGTCCATCCGCTACCGTCCCGATTGGCATAAGTACATGTATGGCGTTTTTGTCATCAACTTTGTTATCTTGGCCTACCTAGGCGTGCAGCCACCCTCACAGATCGGTGAGCGGGTATCACAGGTCGGAACCCTGTTCTATTTCGGATTCTTCCTGCTGATGCCTTGGTGGAGCCAAATTGGCCAATCCAAGCCGGTTCCGAGCCGTGTTGTGTTCGCCGCCCATTGAGCTGGAGTTATTGAAAATGAAAAAATTTGTACTCAGCTTTTTGACTGCCTTGGCCCTGGTCTCGGGCGTGCAGGCCAATACCGGTGGCATCGCCTGGGACAAGGCGCCCAACAACTTGAACGACATGGGCTCCTTGCAAAACGGCGCCAAAGTGTTTGTCAACTACTGCCTCAATTGCCATGCAGCAGCCTTCATGCGCTTTAACCGCCTGAAAGACATTGGCCTGACCGAGCAGCAAATCAAAGACAACCTTTTGTTCACCACCGACAAGGTGGGCGAGACCATGAAGGTTGCGATCGACCCCCGCCAAGCCAAAGAATGGTTTGGGGGCAACCCGCCAGACTTGACCGTGATCGCCCGTTCGCGCTCCTCGGGCCAAGGCAGCGGTGCGGATTACCTCTACACCTATTTGCGCAGCTACTACCCGGATGAAACCAAGGCTACCGGCTGGAACAACCTTGCATTCCCCAACGTGGGCATGCCCCATGTGTTGTGGGAATTGCAGGGTAAGCGCGTGCCGGTGTACGCCAAGGAAGAAGCGCATGGCCACGAAATCGAAGTTTTCAAAGGCTGGGAACAAGTCAGCCCCGGCAAGATGACTCCACTGGAATACGACCACATGGTGGGAGACCTGGTGGGTTATCTGCAGTGGATGTCCGAGCCATCGCAGAGCAAGCGCGTGCAGGTTGGTGTGTGGGTTTTGATCTTCCTGACCGTGATGACCGTGTTTACCTGGCGCTTGAATGCGGCTTTCTGGAAAGACGTGAAGTAATTCGAATAAGCAATGCGTGCCGGTTTGCAAGTCAGACCGGTGCCTGTCAGAGTGGGTCTGCAAAGCGCACCCACTCTTTTTAATTTTTAGGAGTCCCCCGCCATGATGGTGCTGTATTCAGGAACAACCTGCCCTTTTTCTCACCGCTGCCGTTTTGTGCTTTTTGAAAAAGGCATGGACTTCGAAATCCGTGACGTGGACTTGTACAACAAGCCCGAAGACATCAACGTCATGAACCCCTATGGCCAGGTGCCGATTTTGGTCGAGCGCGACCTGATTTTGTACGAGTCCAACATCATTAACGAGTACATCGACGAACGCTTCCCGCATCCCCAATTGATGCCCGGCGACCCGGTGGACCGCGCCCGCGTACGTTTGTTCTTGCTCAATTTTGAGAAAGAACTGTTTGTGCATGTGACGACATTGGAGTCACGCGCTACCAAAAACAATGACAAAGCCCTGGACAAAGCCCGCGCCCACATCCGCGACCGCTTGACCCAGCTGGCCCCGGTGTTCCTGAAAAACAAATTCATGATGGGCGAGAGCTTCTCCATGCTCGACGTGGCCATCGCACCGCTCTTGTGGCGCCTGGAGTATTACGGCATCGACCTGAGCAAAAACGCAGCGCCCTTGCTGAAGTACGCCGAGCGCATTTTTTCGCGCCCCGCGTATATCGAGGCGCTGACGCCTTCCGAAAAGGTCATGCGTAAATAAGGACTGGTGACGCAGCAAGAGGAGCGCTAGTGGTGTCCCAAAGCCCCGTCGTTAGTTCCACACGCCCTTACATGGTTCGCGCCATGTACGACTGGTGTGTGGATAACCAACTCACCCCTTTTATCGTGGTCGCCGTGGATGCCAGCGTGCGCGTCCCTACCGAATTTGTGCGCGATAACGAAATCGTGCTCAACATCAGCATGGGCGCCACTAGCAGCTTGGTGCTGGGCAATGACTATATTGATTTCAAAGCGCGCTTCGGTGGCGTGGCGCGCGACATCAGCGTACCCATGGGCCGCGTGTCGGCCATTTACGCGCGCGAAAACGGGCAGGGTATGACCTTTCCCTTAGAGGTTACCGCTACCAAGTCCGAAGCTTCTTCGCCAGCGCAGCCTGTGACACCAGCGCCAGTCTTGAGCGGTGTGCAAACAACTACCGCTGCAAAGAAACCGACCGCGGCGCAAGCGCTTGAGGATACGCGTGCAGACGCCAAGCCCGCTGGCAGCAGCCCGCGCCCGGCACTTACACGCATCAAATAAAGCCGCACTCTATGTGCCTTTAGCGCAAGGCTTTGAAGTGCCATTTGGGCATCGACCCTACGTTAGAATCGCGTCCGTGCCGATTTAGCTCAGTTGGTAGAGCAACCGCCTTGTAAGCGGTAGGTCATCAGTTCGAATCCGATAATCGGCACCATTTTGAAAGCCAGCATCGCGTAGCGATGGCTGGTTTTTTTCTGTCCGAAAATTTCAGCAGCCGGTGATGCGCCTTACATCTCGCCTATAACCACCAAAAAAAAGAACAACAGGCACATGGCTGTAAGCCAGATGGCGAGAGCTGTGACTACCGTTTTAATCATGATATTTCTCCGCTAACGTCGCATTTGTTAAATTCAAGCTAATCCGGTGGAGAATCAATATATTAGCCTCTTATGGTGGATTTCCTAAATTACGGGCGATTACGGGGGTAGGTCTTGATCACGAATACGACCAAGCAGCCCAATAGGTTTACGCGGGCGTTGCGCAATGCCTATTGGACGGTCTGTGCATTGTCCTGCCTGGGTTTGGCCGCCTGCGAGGAATCCCCTGTGGACCGCTGCGTCAAGTCCCGGCTCAAGGTCTGGGACGCGCACTCCGAGAAAACGCCCTGGCGTATTTCCGAGGCTACGGGCCAAACCCGCAGCGATTTTGAAGCCAAGGCGCGCGTGTGGTGCGCGCAAGAGCAGGGGGCGCAGTAAATGGTATTTACGCCCGCCGACACTTCAAAGCAAGCGCCGTTTGACTTTTTTATCCCAGTGCCGCACCAGAATCTGCTTGTCACCCTCAAAAGCTTCTAGCCTGCCGGTAATGCGGAAATGCGTGGCGCTGGCGGTCATGGTGCTGTAGGTTTCGGTGCGCGTGACCCAATCGCCGCGCGCGGTTTCCATGCTCCAGTGGCATTCCTGGCGGGCCGATAAAGGGTCGTGGGGCAAGATGCTGTAGCGCTCGCGTCCGCGTCCCCAGGTCGTCAGGCCATGTTCCAGGTTGGTCACGCGGCCAAAGTCGTCTTCAATCACCATGCGCCGCTCGCCGGTGGCCTGGTCAATCGTCACTTCCCGTTTGTTCCAGGGCCCGTCCAGCGTTTTTAGACGCACTGCGGGAGCCGCCTGGGCCGGCTCAAAACGCGGCGCTTTCTCGCCACGCACTTTGGCCCGCACGGGTAAGTCCATATGGCTGGCTCCGGTATGTACCGTCAGTGTCACGGGCGTCGGCGCAGGCCAGATCAGCGGCCAGTAGCTGGTGGATAACGACACCCGCAGACGGTGCCCTTTGGGGATGCGGTAGGCCACATCGTCTAACTGAATTTTCACGGTATAGACCTTGCCCGGCTCCAGCGCCTGCGGGTGCTCGTGGCTGGCTTGCCCGTGCAAATGCGTGAGGTTGGCCACTGCATAAGTCAATCGCGACACCGCGCCATCAGGCCAGATGCTGTTGAGCCGCACCGCCACATGCGCCACCGGCTGGTCTACGCTGAATTTCAGGGTCAGCACCGGCGCGCCGACCATATCGATATCCTGGGCGAGGGGCGCACCGTCAAAGCACAGCGAGCCGGAATCGTCCTGCCGCTGGTCGCCGGGAAACTCCGGGCCCAGCCAAATAATGCAGTACTCGCCGCTGTCCGCGCCGGTATGCTGCGGCGAGTTGATGGCCTGCTTGCGTACGGTGCTGCGTTCTGCACCCAGGCCATCGGCGTTGAGGTGCAAGCGCTGTCCGTTGTGCTTGGCGTTGGGCCAGACCGCATCGCTGACCCAGCGCCCGTCAATGCGGCTGATGCTGGCGCCGGGCCGCTGCACTTCCATGATGTAAGTTCGAAACGCCGGGTCTTGCTCCACGCCGGTTTGCGCGCCTTTGAGCCATCGGTCCCACCAGCGCAGCGCCTCTTGCAAAAAGCCGATGCGCGGTTCGGGCACGGCAAAGTGCGGGTACTTATGCGCCCAAGGGCCGATGATGCCTTTGACCGGGCTTTGCACCGTACCGACCAGGCGCGGCACTGCATTGGTATAGGCGTCGTTCCAACCGCCAAAAGCCAATACCGCCGCTTTGATGGCACCAATGTCTTCGTTCACCGAACCGCGCTTCCAATAAGCGTCGCGGTGCGGGTGTTGCAGCCAGTCGATAGCCAGCAGCGGTTCCGTGTTGAGGCGCTCCAGCCACATGGCGCGCCAGGCATCGCCCACCAGCGCTGGGTCCGGCGGGCGCGAGGAATAGCCAAACATGGTGGCCGACCAGCCCATGTTTTCGGACAAAAGGCAGCCGCCTTTGTAGTGGATGTCATCGGTATAGCGGTCATCGGTGGAGCACAAGGTGATGATGGCTTCCAGACCTTCGGGCTGGCGCGCTGCCACTTGCAGGCTGTTAAAGCCACCCCAGGAGATGCCCATCATGCCCACGCGCCCGGTGCACCAAGGCTGCTGGCGCAGCCAGGCAATCACCGATTCGGCGTCTTGCAATTCCTGCTCGGAATATTCGTCGTGCATCAGGCCTTGCGAATCGCCGTTGCCGCGCATATCCACGCGAATGCAGGCGTAGCCGTGGCCCGCGAAATAAGGGTGGGTCAGGGCGTCGCGCACGATGGTGCCGTCGCGTTTGCGGTAGGGTAAATGCTCGAGGATGGCGGGCACCGGGTTCTTGGCGGCGTCTTTGGGTAGCCAAATGCGTGCGGACAGCTCGGTACCGTCGGGCATGGGAATGATCTGGTGCGCGATTTCGCGCACCGCGCGGGGGAATGTGCGTAGGGTTTTCATGGCGGCGACCTTAGCGCCGCCGATGCGCCCTGTCAAATCGGGAAAACCAGGCGTACCCGCCCGTCCTGGGCGCGGCCTTGCATGGCTTGCGCTTGTGCACCTGCAAAGCGCTGCGCCAGACCATGGTGCATAGCCGCCAGCGTACCGGCGGGGCTGCGGTGGTCTAGCGGGGTGCAGACCAGTTCTAGGCTGCCGTCGTCGTGGCGCAGCAACTCAATAGCGCGCGCTTGGCTGGGCCAATCGATGATGGAGGCGGTAGCGATTTCCCAAAAGCCCCGCCCCCCGCCCGCGCGCGCCTGTGGGCGTGGCGGATGCGCGTCGATGCGGTGAATATGGCGGTGGCCCACCAACCAGGCCAGCAC
>CAJBBZ010000080.1 GCA_903951445.1 uncultured beta proteobacterium | reverse complement strand
GGCACCGGTGGCCAATTCCATGCTGTCCATGGCGGTTTGCCACTCCAAACCAAAGCGCTCGGCCAACTTGCCTTGTTCTGTCAGAGGGACGGTTTCAAAGTCTTGCGGCAAGCGCTCGCTGCCAGACTCGAACACCGTCATGGCTTGGGTGCGCAAATTGACGATACCGCCAAACGATTTGCCTTGGCCCACCGGCCAGGTCATGGGCACGCAGGGCATGCCGAGTTCGCGCTCCACCTCGTCCAAGATGTCCAACGGGTCGCGCACTTCGCGGTCCATTTTGTTGACGAAGGTGATGATGGGCGTGTCGCGTTGACGGCAAACCTCGATCAAGCGGCGGGTTTGCGCCTCCACACCATTGGCCGCGTCAATCACCATCAGCGCCGCATCCACGGCGGTGAGCACGCGGTAGGTGTCTTCTGAAAAGTCTTTGTGTCCGGGTGTGTCCAAAAGATTAATCACATGGTCGCGGTACACCATTTGCATCACGCTGGACGCCACTGAGATACCGCGCTGCTTTTCGATCTCCATCCAGTCCGATGTCGCATGGCGCGAAGCCTTGCGCGCCTTGACCGACCCAGCAATCTGAATCGCGCCGGAGAATAGCAAGAGCTTTTCTGTCAGTGTGGTTTTACCCGCGTCCGGGTGGGAAATGATCGCAAAGGTGCGACGGCGGCGGGTTTCGGAGGCGAAGGACAAAGCGGGGGATTCCAATGGGACGGCGCAGGTCGCGCGAAGAATGGGATTTTAGAGGTGCGTTTTGAGCCTTAGCGGGTCTTTAGCGCAGCCTGCAAGACCTCCAGCAAACGCGACACGTCTTCTTGGTTGTTATAGACATGCGGCGTGATGCGAATGGCCGGGCTGCGGATGTTGAGGTGGATTGGGGCGAAGCGCGCTTACCAGCGCTGACCTTAATTAACCCGTCAGCGCCTCTATCGGCACCTGGAAGCGCTGTGCCAGAGCACGCACCTGACGCAAGTTAAGACTACGCTTGCCGGCAAGCACCGCAGACACCACACTCTGCGCTCCTATTTCAGGCAAGTCGCACTGGCGCAGGCCGTGTTGCTCCATTAAAAATGCCAGCCTGCTTTGCGACGTGCCAGCATCTGGCCATGGGTGGACCCTGTCTTCATACTCCCGGATGCGCAGCGCCACCCAATCGACCAATACAAAAATGGGGTGGCCATCGTCAGCCCCAAACTGCTCAAAGCAGTCGTCAACAAAACGCAGCATCTCGTTGTAATGGGCCTCATCGCGGATGGGCGCACCCAAGCCTAATGCGGTGTTCACTGCGCCCCACGGGGCCAAAATATCAGAGACCTTCATTTCCAAGCTCCTTGGTCATATTCCTTGTGCGTCAGAACGGCTTTTACCCACACCAGTCCCGGTTTGAACGCAATGGCCGCCACCAGCCGGTACTTGTTGCCGCCGATGTTGAACACATAACGATCCTCCACTTTGTCCACACTGGCAAAAGTTGCCTTGAGCTGGGCAAAGTTGGTAAACATGCCATGCTCTATCAAGCGCCGAAAGTCTTGCAGCGGCTGCTGGGCGTCAGCATGTATCGCTGCGAATTCACGCAACACTTTGTTGGAGATCAACTTCATCGCCATGGGTAAATATAGCATATTGCTATATTTACTTGACCCCATCCACGCCAAAATTCGTCGTGCTAAGGGCTCAAGGGATTGCTGGACGCATTTATTTCGGCCCGGTTGGCGTCGGTGCGAGGCTTGGCGGCTTGACTTTGTAGGCCCTAAGCCTTGCGCAGCGCCGCTACCAAGACTCCCAACAAGCGCGCCACATCGCCCTCGTGGTTGTACAGATGCGGCGTGATGCGGATGGCCGGGCCGCGAATGCTGGCATGGACTTGGGCGGGCGGGCCCTGGCCAGCGCAGGCCCAAAAAATAGCCGCCACCCAAACTACCTGGCTCAAACGTGGTTCAAAACCCCCAAGCCGTGACATACTGGGCCCCGTAGGCTTGAAACGCCTATTCCTCCTTCTTCAGTTCGTCCGTGGTCATGGGTTTAGTTTTGGCAGAAGCCAGACTTGCCTGATGGTTTTTTAGTCGCAAAGGCGATTTTTTTAACGAACGAGGAGAATGCTATGAGTGGATTTAACGCGGTATTGGCGAGAAATACGGAATATGCGCCCAAGCCTGAGGGGCCCTATTCGCAAACAGTTGCTTTCTCGCACTACAACAATCTCTCGGCCCAATTACCGATAGATCCGAAGAACGGCAAACTGCTTGCCGGCAATGTAAAAGCGCAGGCCGCGCAGTGCTTTAAGAACCTCGAGGGCGTCCTCCAAGGCATCGATCAAGCGATGACCGACGTCGTCAAAATCAACATATTCTTGACGAACATCATGGATATGGATGCGGTAGATGCGGTGTATCGGTCTTTCTTCGGCAGCTATGTTCCTACGCGCACAACGGTCGCAGTTGCGGCGCTGCCGATGGGTGCCTTGGTACAGGTAGAAGCGCTCCTGACCTACGGCTTGGGGACTATTCCGAATGCCCCGCAGGCCGGTGACTTGGTCAAGCTGACCAACAACACCAGCAACGCTCCGGTCAGCATGCTGTCGACCCAAACGGTGGCTTTCTCGCACTACAACAATCTCTCGGGACAGTTGCCGATCGATCCAAAAACCGGGGCCATCGTGTCGGGTGGTGCCAGAGAGCAGGCCGTCCAGTGTTTGAAGAATATCAAGGCAATTCTGACGAGCATTGATGTCCCGTTTGACGACATTGTCAAGGTCACCATTTATCTGAAGCATCTGTCGGATATGGATGCTGTCAACCAGGCCTACACCACCTTCTTCCCGGACTCGTCGATTGCCCGTGCTGTAGCCTATATGCCCGCGCGCACCGTCGTGTCTGTGGGCGATCTGCCGTTGCATGCACTGGTCCAAATCGAAGCGGTCGTATCCCACGGTGACGGTACACCGCCCCAAATCGTTGAAGATCGCCATGGCATCGTCATCAAGGCGCGCAATACCGACAAGGCACCGAAAAGCGCACTGTCGACGCAAACGGTCGCTTTCTCCCATTACAACCATATCTCAGCGCAACTACCTATCGATGCAAAGACAGGTAATTTAGTTGCAGGAGGTATCAAGGAGCAAACCGCTAAGTGCATGGACAACATCCAGGCCATCGTGGAGAGTATCAACCACGCCATGTCCGATGCGGTGAAGGTCAACGTCTTCCTAAAAAACATGGCTGATATTGAAGCGGTTAACGAGGTATACGCCACGTATTTTCCAGGAGCTGCCCCGGCACGTCGCGTGCTTGGCGTTTCGGCTTTGCCTATGGACGCTTTGATTCAAATCGACGCAGTTTTTTCGAACGCGCAAGGCACGGCTCCATAAGCCGTACCCGGTATCCGCTGGTAAATAGCGGCACCGCTGCCGCCTTGATGGTCTTGATCTGCCCCCCTCAAGCCTTGCGCAGCGCAGCGTGCAGGACTTCCAGTAAACGCGCCACATCGCCCTCGTGGTTGTATAGATGCGGCGTGATGCGGATGGCCGGGCCGCGAATGCTGGCATGGACTTGGGCGGCGGCTAGTTGCTCGGGCAGGCTGGGCGGCAGGGTACCTGGCCAGCGCAGACCCAGAAAATGGCCGGCGCGCAAATGGGCCGGCGCCGCCTCTAAGCCCCAAGGCGCTACTTGCGCGGCGATGCTGTCGGTCAGGCTGCGCAGGGTGTGCGCGATGCGCGGCACCTGCCAGGCGGTTATTTGTTCCAGCGCGGCCATGGCCATAGGGAGGGCGACGAAGTTGGCGCGCTCACCCATGTCGTAGCGCCGGGCGCCCGGGGCATAGCCTTCGCGGTAATCGACTAGGCGCGCAAAGTCGTGCGCGGCTTCCCGGTTGGCCCAGTTTTCTTCCAGCGGCTGGCCGTCCTGCCAGCGCGGCGCCACATACAAAAAGCCCAGGCTGTAAGGCCCCAGCAGCCATTTGTAGGTGGCCGCCACCAAAAAGTCGGGCCGCACCTGCGCCACATCTAGCGGCAGCGCGCCCAGGGACTGGGTGGCATCGACCAGCAGCAGGCCGTCGTGCGCGTCCAGCGCAAGGCGTATGGCGGCGAGGTCGATCAGGCCGCCGTCGGTCCAGTGGCAGTGGCTGAGCAGCGCCAATCGGCTGCCGGCATCGATAGCAGCCAGGATGGCGCGCGTCCAATCGCCGTCCTGCGGGCGGGCCACGGTGACAATGTCCGCACCGGCAAGCCGCGCCGCCCGGCGCAAAGGGTAGAGGTTGGAGGGAAATTCGTCGGCACAGATCAGCACCTTGTCGCCCGCCTGCAATCGGATATTTTTTAGTGCCGTTTCGATCCCGTAAGACGCTGAGCCGACGATGGCGATGTCGTCCGCCTGCGCACCTATCAGCCCCGCAAATAGGCCACGGGCCTGGTCTGGGAGCGAGAAAAAGTCCGCCGGGCGCACCCGCCAGGGCTGCGACTTGTTGGCGACACCCTGATGCCCGGCCGCTACAGCCGTTCGCAAAAGAGGGGACATATAGGCGCAGTTGAAGTAGGCGACGCCCTCGGGGATGTCGAAAAGCGCACGTTGACAGGGGATGGAAGGCAGATCAGTTGGCATAGTCATTGCTTGAGTGCAGGGTGGTATGTCGCTTTTGACATCATAGGCCGTGCGCCACGCGGCGGGCGCGGCGAGGTGCGCAATGGGGCAGTCCGCTCGTTTGCAAGAGGATTTCTTTTCGCCCAACAAGGTGCGAGGGCCTCAAGTAAAGCGTCGGACAGGTCGATGTATACAAGCCACGGACTCTGTGGGGAGTCCTTTTTGGAAATTGTGCGATGAAGCGTGTTTGCTGGCTGGCCTTGTGCTTGTTGTTGAGCTCTTGCGGTGGCGGGAGCGCGGGTGCGCTCGTCGATAACTTGCTGGCGGCGCTGAGCCCTACGGGTAATTCTCTGCGTGGCACGGCGGCAGTGGGCTTGGCACTGGCCGACTCGGATGTGAAAGTGCGCTGCCCCAGTACCAACCGGGCGCGCTATTCCATCACCATCAGCGCGGAGAACCCGGCCCTGGTGACGGTGCTGGACACCACGGTGTTTTCAGATGCCCGGATTTTTGATGGTCAGGTGGTCACCTTGGAGACTACGGGCAAGTTGCCGCCACCTCTCAATGCCTACGAAAGCTACTTCATCGTCAACACGGTAAAGGCAGGCAACAGTGGCACGCAATTTAATTTGTCCAACTCACCCACCGGCGTGCCCATCCTGAGTACCAATGGCGCCAAGCAAAGCGGTAACCACACCCTGGTGCCCAGTAGCATTATTGAAAGAACGGTGAAAACCGATGCCAAGGGTACTTTTGAAATAGATGCCTTAGGCGACTTCAAGGCGCTCTCTCCTTGCGTGTTGGAAATTTCGCCCCAAGACGGCGCCAAACTGCACTCCATTGCCTTGTCCTTGTTTGGCGTGGCCAATATCACGCCTTTGACCGACGCTTTGCTGGCCACGCTGGTGGAAGTCAGCGATTTGACGACCTACTTCAGCACCTTTAATGATGCCGCCGCAGCTACGCTCAGTCAGCTTGCCACCACCAATAACATTCAGTCGGCCTGGGAAAAAATCAAATCCGGTTTGATTGCCAATGGCATTGACGTAAGTGCTATTCAGAGTGAACCCATGACCCAACCCCTGTATGCAGCTTTCAACTGCGGTGGTGAGGTGGAAATCACCTTGGATGATCCGGCAGTATTCAAATTCAAGGGCGTAGGAACCACCAGCAACGATCTGGCAGTGACCTTGAAAACCTCGGGCGCGCTGCCCCAGGCGCTGAGCGAAACCAAAACCTACTACGTAGTGGACGCGAATCCCCTGGGCAATGAATTCAAGCTATCGGAGGTCAAGGGCAGTACGCCGGTAAGTACCAAAGGCAATGCCCAAGATGGAGTGCAATTAGCTTATGTGGGCAATAAACTTTGTACTGACGTGAGCAATGCCTATGACAAATTGCTGGACAACATCAAGGACATGGATACCGATGCGCTGGTCTATTCGGGTATCTTGGCAGGTAAAGAAAAACTCATTACGCTGGTGAAGCTGGACAGCAATGGCGTAGCCCTCAAAAACCAGTTCGCGAAATGGCAAGACAATGGCAGCGAGCAAGCCGGCACCCAGTGGGACTGTGTGCATGACACTGTTAACCACGTCTATTGGGAGGTCAAACGCAATGACCCCAACCATCAGCGTCATAAAGGGCATAAATACACTTGGTTTGACAGCAGCACCACGGCGGTAGAGACAACGGATACGATTACTAAAAAAACCAGCACCATCTTGTATAGGCTAAACGGCGGCTCCGATGGAGTGGAATTCAACACGACTTGCAAAGGCGTAGGTGACCCCGGCAAATGCAATACCGAGATTTACGCCAAATCGGTGAACAACAAAAAACTGTGTGGTTTTGATACCTGGGTAGTGCCCAGCATCGACGAATTACAAAAATTTCCTTTGAATTACGGCGCGTCGGTATTGGCGAACACGGATTACTTTCCTGATCTGGAATCCGAGCCGGTGGCTAGCACCGCGTTTTGGTCCCGCACGCCAAGCGCCAACAATGCAGAAGGTAAATTTGCTTGGACTTTTAACTTCAGCACTGGAAAAGTTATCGATGGCTTTAAATCCAGTGCGCGCCCGGTACGCCTTATGCTGCCGGTGCAATCCTATTTAGCCAAAGTGACGACTACGACCCAGGCCGATGGAAGCAAAGTGACCGACTATGGCATCACTGAGGCCAGCAAAGGGGTTGTGACCCTTGACAGTGCGCCTAAAACACCTATCGCCTCCGATCAATTAATTGGCCTGCGCACAGCGGGCACTTTGCCGCAAACACTGAGCCAGTTCGAAAGCTATTACACCGTAGCCGGGAATGAGACAAGCAGCACGTTCCAGCTGTCTAAAGCGCAATCGGGCTTGCCGATCAACACCTTGGCGATAGATCAGGATTGGAAGGTCGCAGGTCCGCATTTTGTGGTGGTCGGCGGCAAGCAAAAGGCCAAACAAGGCGATGCGGGTACTTGCATCCCCAGCATAGAGGTGACTCGACCTGACGCGCGATTCACCGCCGCTGCTGGCGAAGTCACCGACAATTTGACGAAGTTGGTTTGGCGCCAATGCGTAGAGGGATTGAGCGGCGACACCTGTACTACCGGCCAAGCCAACGCGGCCACCCAGGCCGAAGCCGTGGGACTGGCCATCAGGGCTGCCGGGGCGGACAAAAAACCCTGGCGTTTGCCTACCAAGCAAGAGCTGGCTTCCCTGGTGGACCGTAAATGCACTGGGGTGTGGAAATTCCAAACCACAGCCAGCGGTTTATGGATGACTTCACGCCTGTTTACAGTGACCGGCGGCTGGGAGCAAGAGACGTCATGGAGCAATCCGGTGCTGGTCGATACGCAAGGCATGGAATTTAGCGTCGATACGAAGGCATGGCACGCCGCTGCTGCCAGCAGTGACGTCTTCATGCGTAAAAAATCACCGCAGGGAACCGCCATTCGCATAGCGGGTGAAACAGGTAACGGCTGGACCGATGGGGTGTCGCCAGACCCGCTGGACATTGACCCGACCCCCCATGCTGCTACGCCCTTGTGGTACACCAAGCGCGTTTTCACAGCCAGTGGTGCGGGTACGCAGGCGCCAGCCTGGTCAACGCCAGTGGAGATCAAAGACGACAGCCCATTGCAGTTCAGCGCTGACGGCCTTAACTGGCACTTCCCGCCCAAGAGCAGCGATGTGTATATGCGAGATGGCCCCACTTCTCCATCGATCATCATGCGCGGCGAGGTGGGGGGCGTCTCTAGTCCTGGAACTACCGTGACCGGGGTGGCCTTTTTCCGGGGGCAGTACGTCGCTGGTCTAGACCCCTTCCCTAAAGGTGGCAGCTTTACCAAGCCTACGCCGGACTACCCCTTGCTCACTACCGCGTCCAAGCAAGGCATGGTCACTGGCTATGCGTTTTACCGTGGCGATTTGCCACCGGGTACGCCCAAAGGCGGCTCGTTTGCTTACCCCACGCCAGAAAGCACCGGCTGGGCTGACGGCATTCCTAAAGAAGTGATCACCAGCGAAGTGGTTTCTGCGGCGGATTCTGCGCGCGCGATCAACCAGACCAAGTTCCCGCAGGGCAGCACATCGCCTTTCCCGCAGGCCATCTGGACCGGAACCCTGGTGCCCAATAGCTCAGCCGCTTGGATCGTCAATTTTTACGATGGCAGCGAAACCACGGTAGATGGCGCTACCAAGGGTGTGTTTGTCCGCTTGGTGCGAACGCCCACGCCTTAAGTGGCTTACCGGCGCGCGTCGGCTTTAAGCCTAGTGTTTACACTGGCCTTCACTGCACTAAGCCTTGGCCAGTCCTGGCCTGCACCCCATGCGAATCGAAATCCCAAAATCCAAAAAGCTCGTCTATGAGATGCTCATCCCCATGCGCTGGGGCGACATGGACGCTATGGGCCACATCAACAACACCACGTATTTCCGTTACATGGAAACGGCGCGCATTGACTGGATGCGCCTCATCGGTTGCGCGCCCAGCGCGCAGGGCGAAGGCCCGATCATCGTCAATGCGTTTTGCAATTTTTATCGCGAGTTGCGCTACCCAGGCGACGTACGCGTCAAGATGTACGTGAGTGATCCAGGGCGCACCACCTTTGAATCCTGGGTCACCATGGAGCGGGCGGATCAGCCCGGCCAAGTAGACGCAGCCGGTGGCGCCACCACGATCTGGGTGGATTTTCCTAGCCAAAAAGCAATGCCACTACCGCAATGGGTGCGCGATATCGTCAGTCCGTAATCGCGAAAGCACCTTGCCATGCGGGGGATGCGAAGGGTTTGGTATCATCCGCCCACTCCGAGGAGCGTTGCAGTTCACGCAAAGTGAATGAGGCTCGGGGTACAGGGGCCCTGACTCCTGCTTGTTTCAACTGCGCTCACCCACTGGTATCTGCGGGGTGAGTTAGCTTTCTCCCGGTTCGCCAGTGGTTTTCAAAATGTACTTTTTGGAGCCTTTGTCATGAACGCTGTATTGAAACCCATCAAAAACCAAGACTATGAAATTGCCGACCTGAGCCTCGCCGCTTGGGGTCGCAAAGAACTCAACATTGCCGAGACCGAAATGCCCGGCCTGATGGCGATTCGCGAAGAATTCGCTAAGGCGCAACCCCTCAAAGGCGCGCGCATCACCGGATCGCTGCATATGACGATCCAGACCGCCGTGCTGGTTGAAACCCTGCAAGCCCTGGGCGCGCAAGTGCGCTGGGCTTCTTGCAACATCTTCTCTACCCAAGACCACGCCGCCGCCGCCTTGGTGGCTGCCGGTACCCCGGTGTTTGCCTACAAAGGCGAGTCCCTGGAGGACTATTGGGATTACACCCACCGTATTTTTGAATTCGGCGGTAAAAAAGGCTCAGCCGCTGAAGGCCCGAACATGATTTTGGACGACGGCGGCGACGCCACGCTGCTCATGCACCTGGGCGCCAAGGCCGAGAAAGACCTCAAAGTACTGGCCAAGCCCGGAAGCGAAGAAGAGGTCTGCTTGTTCAAAGCCATCAAAGCCAAGCTCAAAGTCGACCCGACCTGGTACAGCCGCCGCCTGAAAAACATCATCGGCGTGACCGAAGAGACCACTACTGGCGTGCTGCGCTTGAATGAAATGGCCGCCCGTGGCGATTTGGCTTTCCGTGCCATCAACGTCAATGATTCGGTGACCAAGAGCAAGTTCGACAACCTGTACGGCTGCCGCGAGTCCTTGGTCGATGCCATCAAGCGCGCTACCGACGTCATGATCGCCGGCAAAGTGGCCCTGGTGGCCGGTTACGGCGATGTGGGCAAGGGCTCGGCCCAAGCGCTGCGCGCCCTGTCCGCGCAAGTGTGGGTGACCGAGATCGACCCGATCAACGCTTTGCAAGCCGCTATGGAAGGCTACAAAGTCGTCACTATGGAATACGCAGCCGACAAGGCCGACATCTTTGTGTCCGCCACCGGCAACAAAAACGTCATCACCTACAAGCACATGGCGGCCATGAAAGACCAAGCCATCGTCTGCAATATCGGCCACTTTGACAACGAGATCGATGTCGAATCCCTGTCCAAATGCAAGTGGGAAGAGATCAAGCCCCAAGTGGACCATGTGATTTTCCCGGCCAAAGGCAAAACGCCTGCCAAGCGCATCATCTTGTTGGCCAAAGGCCGCTTGGTGAACCTGGGCTGCGGCACCGGCCACCCCAGCTTTGTGATGTCTTCCAGCTTTGCC
>CAJBBZ010000079.1 GCA_903951445.1 uncultured beta proteobacterium | reverse complement strand
GCCTGAGCTACGGCTTGCTGTTGTTCATGCTTAGTTCGGGCCTGACCCTGATTTTCAGCATGATGGGCGTGCTCAATTTCGCGCACGCCAGTTTTTATATGCTGGGGGCCTACATCGGCTACAGCGTTTCCCAACTGCTAGGGTTTTGGCCGGCGATGCTGATTGCGCCCTTGCTGGTTGGCGCTTTGGGCGCGCTGTTTGAACGCTACTGTCTACGTCGCGTCCACAAGTTCGGCCACGTGCCCGAGCTTTTGATTACTTTTGGCCTGACCTACGTGGTGCTGGAAGTGGTGCAACTGGTCTGGGGCCGGATTGCCGTGGACTTTGCGCCGCCCGCGCTGCTGCAAGGCCCCGCTTTTACCTTGGTGAACCATTCGGTGGCGGGCCTGAGCCTGCATGGGGGTGCGGTGGCGCCCGAACTTTGCAGCTCTGCCGATGCGGCCTTGCGCATCGTCTGCTCACCTTTTCCAGCGACGCGCGGTTTCATGATGCTGGTGGCTATCACCATGCTGGCGTCCATCTGGCTATTACTGACGCGCACCCGCGTGGGTTTGGTCATCCAAGCGGCGCTGACGCATCCAGATGCTGTCGAATCTCTAGGGCATAACGTGCCGCGCGTGTTCATGCTGGTGTTTGGCGCCGGTGCCGCGCTGGCCGGTTTGGCGGGTGTGATCGGCGGCAGTACTTTCCTCACCGAGCCTGCGATGGCTGCGACCGTGGGCTCTATTGTGTTTGTGGTGGTGGTGGTTGGCGGCCTGGGTTCTTTGTCAGGCGCGTTTATCGCGTCGCTCTTGATCGGTATTGTCCAAACCTTTGCCGTGTCACTGGACTACTCCGTAGGCAGCGTGTTGGCATCGCTGGGCATGGCCATGGCGCCGTCCTGGCAGGGCACCACGCTGGCGCGGCTGACGATTGCGCAGGTCGCTCCGATCTTGCCGTATTTGTTGCTGGTCTTGATTTTGATTTTCCGCCCGCGTGGCCTTTTGGGGAGCCGCGAGGGATGAGCGCCACTAGCTATACCGGCGCGCGCTGGGGTTCCGTCTGGCTCTGGCTGGCATTTGCTTTGCTCATGCTCGTCATGCCGCGTATTTTTGACAGCGGCTTGTCTATCACCATGCTGTCGCAAATGGGCATCGCCATCATTGCCTGTTTGTCTTACAACATGTTGTTGGGGCAGGGCGGCATGCTCAGTTTTGGCCATGCGGTCTATACCGGCCTGGGCTCCTTCGTAGCCATCCACGCGCTCAATGCCTGGTCCGGGGCCAGCCCGGCGCTGCCGGTGTCCTTGGTGCCCTTGGTGGGCGGTTTCGCGGGCATGGGCTTTGCGGTGCTGTTTGGCTATGTGACCACGCGTAAATCAGGTACCACCTTTGCCATGATTACCCTTGGCTTGGCCGAACTGGTGTTTGCCATGTCCTTGATGGTGCCCGAATTTTTCGGCGGCGAAGGCGGCGTGTCGGGAAACCGCGTGGTCGGCGCGCCGGTGCTGGGTATTACGTATGGCCCGGCCGTGCAGGTTTATTACTTGATTGCCTTGTACACCCTGGTCTGCGTGGTGCTGATGTACGCCTTTACCCAAACCCCGCTGGGCCGCTTGCTCAACGCGGTGCGCGATAACCCGGAACGGGTGGAATTTATTGGCTACAACCCGCAGCGCATCCGCTATACCGCTTTCATCATCGCCGGATTTTTTGCCGGCATATCGGGTGGCTTGGGCGCCTTGAATTTTGAAATTGTCAATGCCGAGGTCGTGGGTGCGGCCCGATCCGGCGGCTATCTGCTGTTCACCTTTTTAGGCGGTGCCACATTCTTCTTCGGTCCCATACTCGGCGCGGTGTTGATGGTGCTGGCTTTTGTCATGCTGAGCGAAATCACCAAGGCCTGGCTGCTGTATTTGGGCGCGGTGTTTATGCTAATGGTGATGTATGCGCCGGGCGGGCTGGCTAGCCTGATCATGCTCAATCTGCGCGTCGCCCGCCACGGAAAGCTGCGTGCCTTGGTGCCGGCCTATGGTTCGTTGGGTCTGAGTGGCGCAGTTTGTGCGCTGGGCTTTTCTGCGCTGGTGGAAATGGTGTACCACCGCCAGTTGGATGCCGCGATGGGTCCGGTGCTGCGGTTTTTAGGTACGAGTTTGGACACCTCCTCGGCCGCGCATTGGTCTGCCCTGGTGGCGTATCTGGCTATCGGCGGGCTGTGTTTTGAATGGTCACGGCGCCGCTTTGCGCTGCAATGGAATGCGGTGCACCAAAGCATGGAGGACGAGCGCTTGCGCGCCGCTGTTACGCCATGACAAGTCCTACGCTGGTACCGGCTTTGCAATTGCGCGATGTGCGAAAAAGCTTTGGCAAGACAGAGATTATTCGCGGCACCGACCTGGTGGTGCAGTCGGGCGAGCGCGTGGCCATCATCGGACCTAACGGCGCGGGCAAGTCCACCCTGTTTAACCTGATCAGCGGGCGTATGCCCTTAAGCGGTGGCGACATCTTGTTGCACGGGCAGTCGATCCAAGGCAAAAAGCCTTTTGAGATCAATCGCCTGGGCCTGTCGCGCAGTTTTCAGATCACCAATATCTTTCCCCAACTGAGCGTATTTGAAAACCTGCGTTGCAGCGTGCTCTGGAGCCTGGGCTATGGCTATAGCTTTTTGCGCTTTTTAGCCGATATGCACGATGCCAATGCCGCCGCATTGGCCTTGATGGAGCGCATCGGCCTGGCGCGCAAACGCGATGTGCTGGCGATGGACTTGACCTATGCCGAGCAGCGCGCCTTGGAAGTCGGTATCACCATTGGCGGCGGCGCCAATGTGATTTTGCTGGACGAACCCACAGCCGGTATGAGCGCCAGCGAAACCAGCCATTTTGTGGCTCTGATCCGCGATGCCACCGAGGGTAAAACCTTGCTGACGGTGGAGCACGATATGGGCGTGGTGTTCGGTCTTGCCGACAAAATTGCAGTGCTGGTGTATGGCGAAGTGATTGCCTTTGACACGCCTGAAGCGGTGCGCGCCGACCCGCGCGTGCAAGAGGCGTACCTGGGCTCTGTGGTGGCCGACGCCCAGGCCGACGCAGCGCAGCGGGGAGCATAAGCATGTTGCAGGTACAAGGCTTGAACGCGTTTTATGGCAAAAGCCATGTGCTGCACGGCGTGGATTTTCAGGTGGGTGATGGCGAAATTCTGGCGCTACTCGGGCGCAATGGGTCAGGCCGCTCCACCACGGCCAAAGCCATCATGGGTCTGGTCGATGCACGGGGCTCTGTCCAGTGGAAAGGCCGGGAGGTGCTGGGTAAAAAGCCGTACCAAATCGCACAGTTGGGTATGGGCTATGTGCCCGAGAACCGCGATATTTTTCCGCGCCTCACGGTGCACCAAAACCTGATGCTGGGTGAAAAATCCGGCCACAAAAACCCGCGCTGGACTTTTGAGGACATGTACGCCTTGTTCCCGCGCCTGCGCGAACGCGCAGACGTAGAAGCCGGCGTCTTATCCGGCGGCGAGCAGCAAATGCTGACCCTGTGCCGTACCTTGATGGGCGACCCGGACCTGGTCATCATCGACGAACCCACCGAAGGCTTGGCGCCCAAGATCGTGGAACTGGTCGCCGGGTTTTTGCAAGCCTTGCGGGCGCGCGGCCTGTCGGTGCTGCTGATTGAGCAAAAGCTGACGATTGCCATGCAAATTTCCGACCGCTGCCTGGTCATGGGCCATGGCAGCGTGGTGTTTGAGGGTACGCCCGCTGACTTGCAAGCCAACGCGGCAGTGCGTAAAGAGTGGCTGGAGGTCTGACGAAGCCCTTGTCTCAGTTGGGACAAAAATAAGTGCCCTCAGTGCAAAAAGCCCTACAATTTACAAAAAAGAACGGTCGTTCTATTTTGTCTCTCCGTCTCCCCATTGCCGCATCGTTACAAGGAAAGCCAGCATGACAGCGCATTACCAGGTTCAGGGCGATATCGCTCTTATCACGCTCGACAACCCCCCGGTCAACGGCCTGGGCCATTCCACCCGGGTCGGCATTGCCGATGGCATGGCCAAAGCATTGGCCGATGCAGCGGTGCAAGCCATCATCATCACCGGCGCAGGCAAAGCCTTCTCGGGCGGCGCCGATATCCGCGAATTTGGTTCCTCCAAAGCCATGATGGAGCCCAACCTCAATAGCGTCATTTTGTTGCTGGAAAAATCTACCAAACCCGTCATCGCAGCTATCCATTCAGTGGCCATGGGCGGCGGTTTGGAACTGGCCCTGGGTTGCCACTACCGTATTGCGGCGCCGGGTGCCAGCATCGCATTGCCGGAAGTGAAATTGGGCTTGCTGCCCGGCGCCGGTGGCACGCAGCGCCTGCCGCGTGTGCTCGGCGTCGAAGCCGGCCTGAACATGGTGGTCTCGGGCGAAGCGATCAAGAGCGAAATGCTGGCCATGTTGCCGGGCCAAAAATTGTTCGACAAGCTGTCCAAGTCCGCCGAAAGCCTGGCCGAAGAAGCCTTGGCATTTGCCCGCTCGGTAGCGGCCACGCGTCCGCTGCCCTTGGTGCGCGACCTGCCTTGCAAGCACCCGCTGGGCGACGCCTATTTCCAGTTCGCCCGCAATATGGTGGGCGCCATGGCTAAAAACTATCCGGCCCCGCTCAAGTGCATTGAGGCGGTGGAAGCCGCAGCCACCAAGAAGTTTGAAGAAGGCATGGCTACCGAGCGCCAGATTTTCATCAATTTGATGATGACGTCCGAGAGCCGCGCCCTGCGCCATTTGTTCCTGGGCGAGCGCGCAGCATCGAAGATCCCGGATATCGATTCCAGCGTTCAACAGCGCGAGATCAAGAGCGTGGCCATCATCGGCGCAGGCACCATGGGCGGCGGCATTGCCATGAACTTCATGAATGCCGGTATCAGCGTCAAGATGCTGGAGATGAAACAAGAAGCGCTGGACAAGGGCGTGGCCACGATTCGCGGCAACTACGAAGCCCAGGTCAAAAAGGGCAAGCTCAAGCAAGACAAATACGAACAGCGCATGGCACTTTTGTCCACCACTCTGAGCTACGACGAACTCAGCGGCACCGACATGGCGATCGAAGCCGTGTTTGAAGAAATCGGTGTGAAAGAAAAAGTGTTCAAAGAGCTGGACCGCGTGATGAAACCCGGCGCGATTCTGGCGTCTAACACCTCCACCTTGGACGTGAACAAAATCGCCGAATTCACCCAGCGCCCCCAAGACGTGGTCGGCCTGCATTTCTTCAGCCCCGCCAATGTAATGAAGCTGCTCGAAGTGGTGCGCGGCGCCAAGACGGCTAAAGACGTGATGGCCACTTCCATGGCAGTCGCCAAAAAGATCCGCAAAACGGCAGTG
The DNA here is from genome assembly GCA_903951445.1 of uncultured beta proteobacterium. Taxonomy (GTDB): domain Bacteria; phylum Pseudomonadota; class Gammaproteobacteria; order Burkholderiales; family Burkholderiaceae_C; genus Allorhodoferax. The sequence continues at coordinate 9,739 of CAJBBZ010000079.1, read as the reverse complement.
GTCTCGGGCGTGTGCGATGGCTTCATCGGCAACCGCATGATCGAGCAATATGGCCGCCAGGGCGGCTTTTTGCTGGACGAAGGTTGCACGCCGCAGCAAGTGGACAAAGCTATGGAAAAATTCGGCATGGCCATGGGCCCCTTCCGCATGGGCGATCTGGCCGGTAACGACATCGGTTGGGCTATCCGTAAGCGCCGCGCGGTGGAGCGCGCCACCATGAAGTACAGCAAAACCGCCGACCTCTTGTGCGAGAAAGGCCGCTTCGGTCAAAAAACTGGCGCTGGTTGGTATGACTACCAACCCGGCAAACGCGACGCGATTCCCAACGCCGAAGTGGTCAAGATGATCGAAGACTACCGCGCCGCTAATGGCATCACGCCGCGCAAAATCAGCGACGAAGAAATCGTGCAGCGCCTGGTGTTCGCGCTGGTGAACGAAGCGGCACATATTTTGGAAGAGGGCATTGCCAACAAGGCCAGCGATATCGATATCGCCTACATCTTTGGCTATGGCTTCCCTCCCTACCGGGGCGGCCCTATGTTGTACGCCGACGAAGTGGGCCTCTTCAACGTGGTGCAAGCCATGCACCGATTTGCCCAAAACCCGCTGGACGATGCCAATTTCTGGAAGCCCGCGCCCTTGTTGGCGCGCCTGGCTGCCGAAGGCAAGACATTTAATTAAGGAACCACCATGACTGCAGCAGTAATTGTTTCCACCGCCCGCACGCCCCTGACCAAAAGCTGGAAAGGCGCATTCAATATGACCCACGGCGCCACCATGGGCGGCCATGTGGTCGAGCACGCGATCAAGCGTGCTGGTATCGACGCCGCTGAGGTCGATGACGTCATCATGGGCTGTGGCACGCCCGAGGGTGCCACTGGCGCCAACATCGCGCGCCAAATCGCCTTGCGCGCCGGTTGCCCGGTCAGTGTCTCGGGCATGACGATCAACCGTTTTTGTTCATCCGGTCTGCAAACCATTGCCACGGCGGCGCAACGCATTTTGGCCAATGAAGGCGATATTTACGTGGCCGGCGGCCTCGAAGCCATTTCCTGCACCGCGCAGGAAATGAACAAACACATGCTGGCCGACCCCTGGCTGCAGAAAAACAAGCCCGAGGTCTATTGGGCGATGTTGCAAACCGCCGAGCAAGTGGCCAAGCGCTACAACATCAGCCGCGAAGCCATGGACCAGTACGGCGCGGCCAGCCAGCAAAAAGCCTCTGCTGCTTTGGAGAAAGGTCTGTTCAAAGACGAGATCGCCCCGATCAAAGTGACCATGGGCGTGGCCGACAAAGTCATGGGCATGATGACCAAGCAAGTGACGGTGTCGGATGACGAAGGCATCCGCGCTGGTACCACCTACGAAGGCATCAAAGATTTGCGCTCTGCGCTGCCCGGCGGCATGGTGTCGGCGGGTAACGCCAGCCAGTTGTCCGACGGTGCCGGTGCGGTGGTCGTGATGCACGAGAAAATCGCCGAGCAAAAAGGCCTTAAGCCTTTGGGCCGTTTCCTGGGCTTTGCGGTAGCCGGTTGCGAGCCTGACGAAATGGGTATCGGCCCGGTTTATGCGGTGCCCAAAGTGCTTAAACGCCTGGGCCTGACGGTGGCTGATATCGACTTGTGGGAACTCAACGAAGCTTTTGCCGTGCAAGTGCTGTACTGCCGCGACAAGCTGGGCATTCCGGCGGACAAGCTCAACGTCAATGGCGGCGCGATTGCCGTGGGTCATCCGTTTGGTATGAGCGGCCAGCGTTTGACCGGCCACGCCTTGATCGAAGGCAAGCGCCGTGGTGCCAAGCGGGTGTGCGTCACCATGTGTATCGGCGGCGGCATGGGCGCGGCGGGTATTTTTGAAGTCTTGTAAAGGACGCTTGCCATGAAGCTGCGCGCAACCATCGATTTTTTATTGCACGATTGGTTGCGCACAGAGCAGCTCAGCAGTCGCGCGCGCTTTGCCGACCATTCGCGCGAAACCTTTGACGCCGTACTCGATACCTGCGAACGCATTGCCCGAGAAAAATACGCACCGTTTAACCGCTTGGTGGATATCGAAGAGCCGCGCTTTGACGGCGAGAAGGTGATCTTGCCGCAAGCCAGCAAAGACGCTGCCGATGCCTACGCCGCATCGGGCATGCTGAGCGCAGCGCAGGACTATGACATCGGCGGAATGCAACTGCCCTACAGCGTGGAGGCGGCAGCGAATGCATTTTTTGCCTGCGCGTCGGTCGGTATTGTTACCAGCATGCTGACCACGGGCAATGCCAATTTGCTCATGGTGCATGGCACTGAAGCGCAAAAAAAGGTATTTGCGCTGCAAGAATTTTCGGGCCGCTTTTCCGGCACCATGTGCTTGAGCGAGCCGCAAGCGGGCTCTAGCCTGTCGGATATCGTGACCCGCGCCTTGGCCGATGGCGATGACTATGCGGCGGACCCCTTAGGCCCGCGCTACCGCCTCAAAGGCAACAAGATGTGGATTTCTAGCGGTGAGCACGAGCTCAGCGAGAACATCATCCATTTGGTGTTGGCCAAAATCCCGGATGCGCAGGGCAAGCTGGTGCCCGGTACGCGCGGTATTTCGCTCTTCATCGTACCCAAAAAATTGGTCGATGCGCAGGGCGAATTAACCGGGGTGCGCAATGACGTGGCCTTGGCCGGACTGAACCACAAGCTGGGTTGGCGCGGTACGACGAATACGCTGCTCAATTTCGGCGAGGGCAAATTTCCGGTGGGCAGCAGCGCCGGGCTAGATGGCAAGGGCGCGGGTGCTATTGGCTATTTGGTAGGCCAACCCGGCGAGGGTTTGCGCTGCATGTTCCATATGATGAACGAAGCACGCATCGGCGTGGGTATTGCCGCCACCATGCTTGGGCTGGCCGGTTATTACGCTTCGCTGGACTATGCGCAAAACCGGCCCCAGGGTCGGCCCATGGGCGCCGGTGGCAAAGACGCCTCGCAGCCGCAGGTGCGCATCATTGAGCACACCGACATCAAGCGCATGCTCTTGGCCCAAAAAGCCTATGGCGAAGGCGCTTTGGCGCTGGCTCTGTACTGCGCCCGGCTGGTGGATGAACAGCATACGGCAGAAGCCGCAGCCGCAGACGATGCGCGCCTGTTGCTCGAAGTGCTGACCCCGATTGCCAAGAGCTGGCCGAGCGAATGGTGCCTGGAAGCCAATTCTCTAGCCATCCAGGTGCACGGCGGCTACGGCTACACGCGAGACTTTCCGGTAGAGCAATACTGGCGCGACAACCGCCTCAATATGATCCACGAAGGCACCCACGGCATCCAGGCCCTGGACCTGCTGGGCCGCAAAGTGCTAATGGAAAACGGCAAAGGTATGCAATTGCTGGCCACGCGCATGCAAGCCACCATGGCCCGCGCTGGTAACCATGCGGCCTTGGGCGCACATGTAGCAGCGCTGGGGCAAGCGCTAGGGCAAGTGGGCGGTGCTACCCGCGCCGCCTGGGCCACCGGCGTACCCGCCGAGGCCTTGGCCAACGCCGTGCCCTATATGCAGGCCTTTGGCCACACGGTGCTGGCCTGGATCTGGCTGGATGTGGCCTGCGCCGCGCTGGAGGCCGATCCGCAAGGGCAGGCTGCGGCGACCCAAGGGCGCCTGGGCGCAGCCCAATTCTTCTTTCACTACGAATTGCCGAAAATCGGGGCCTGGTTGTCTGTGGTTCAATCCAGGGATATGACTTGCGCAACATTCCCTGAGGAGGCTTTTTAATGGCATTTTTTAAGAAGTACAACGGCACCACCGACCTGCGCCTCTTGCGCCTGGAGCGTGTGATCTGGATTCTTATTTACGGCGGCTTGCTGTCCACGGTGCTTTCTGGCTTTGCCCGCGACGCGGGGGCCCAGGGCCATGTGGCGCTGTTGGTGTGCGGCTTGTTTGCCGTGGCAGCCGGTGTAGTTCTGATTGTGCTGCGCTCGCGTTTGCGCGAAGAAGATAGCGCCTCTTAGGCGAAGGCCCGGCAGCAGCCCCAGTGCGGGTATCGCTGCTGCGACATGGCTTGGGCCCGTGAGCGGTAAAAATCCCCCTATTGGCGGCTACATTTTTTTCATACTTTTGGGGACACCTCTATGACACGCACGATTCAACAATTGTTTGACCTGACCGGTAAAACCGCGCTGGTGACCGGCGGTTCACGCGGCCTGGGTTTGCAAATGGCCCACGCATTGGGCGAAGCCGGTGCCAAGATCATGCTCAGCTCGCGCAAAGCCGAAGACCTGGAGCAAGCCGCCGCCGAGCTGCAAGCCGCAGGCATTGATGCCCGCTGGATCGCCGCCGATTGCGCCAAAGACAGCGAAATCGCCCGCCTGGCTGATGAAACCCTGCAACGCATGGGCGACGTGGACATTTTGGTCAACAACGCCGGTGCGGCCTGGGGCTCTCCCGCTGAAGACCATCCCATCGACGCCTGGGACAAGGTGATGAACCTTAATGTCCGCGGCTATTTTTTGCTGAGCCAAGCCATCGCCAAGAAAAGCATGATTGCGCGGCGCTCGGGCCGCATCATCAATGTCGCCTCGATTGCCGGTTTGGGTGGCAACCCCGAAGGCATGAATACTTTGGCCTACAACACATCCAAAGGCGCGGTGATCAACTTCACCCGCACGCTGGGCGCTGAGTGGGGCAAGTACAACATCACCGTCAACGCGATTTGCCCCGGCTTTTTCCCCAGCAAAATGACCGCTGGTACGCTCAAAGCCATGGGCGAAGAGCGCTTGGCTTCGCACGCGCCGCTCAAGCGCCTGGGCGATGACGAAGACCTCAAAGGCCTGTGCCTGCTGTATGCGTCTGACGCCGGTAAACACATCACTGGCCAATGGCTGGCAGTCGACGGCGGCGTGAGCGTGGTGACGGGTGGCTGAAGATGCGCAGCTCGTAGCCGATAAGGCGGCGGCCTCTTGGCGCGCCTTAGGCGGCGATGGGCTACAAATCCCCTTCGTCGCGCACATGGGTTTTTGCTTGGAAGCGTGTTCCGACGGCCATTCCGAAATTAGCTATGCGCCGCTGCCCGAGCACCAAAACTCATTGGGCGTAACGCACGGCGGCGCAATCATGACCTTGCTCGATGTATCGATGGCTACTGCGGCGCGCAGCGACACGCCGGGCCAAGGCGTGGTGACCATTGAGATGAAAACCAGTTTTATGCAAGCGGCCAGCGGCCCCTTAAAGGCGCGCGGCCAGTTGCTACACCGCACTGCCACCTTGGCCTTTACGCAATCCACGATTTACGACGCCAAAGGCCGGGCCTGTGCCATGGCGGTTGGCACCTTTAAATACTTGAAAGAAGTCGCCCGCTCGGCCACGCTTTTGCAGCGTGCGGCCAGCGGCAGCAACCCGGAGTAAACCCTATGCCTTTGAATCGCCAGATCCAGCTCGCAAGCCGCCCCGTAGGGCCGCCAGGATTGGATAATTTCAGTCTGGTCAGCGGCCCAACGCCCGACGTGGCCGAGGGCGAGGTGCTGGTGCGCCACCACTACCTCAGCCTGGACCCCTATATGCGAGGACGCATGAATGATGGCAAAAGCTATGCCCAGCCGCAAGCCCTCAATCAAACCATGATCGGTGGGACGGTGGGCGAAGTGATTGAATCGCGCAGCGCAGGCTTTGTTGTGGGCGACAAAGTGGTGGGCATGGGTGGCTGGCAGGAATACGGCTTGGTGCCTGCGGCCATGACGGGCATGCTGCGAAAGGTCGATGACAGGAGCGTTCCCTTAAGTGCCTATGTAGGCGCCGTAGGCATGCCTGGCGTAACGGCGTATTACGGATTGGTCCACATCATCGCGCCCAAGGCGGGTGACACCTTGGTGGTGAGCGCGGCCTCGGGCGCGGTGGGTAGTGCTTTTGGCGCTTTGGCTAAAGCGCGGGGATGTCGCGTGGTGGGCGTGGCCGGTGGCGCGGACAAATGCGCTTATGTGGTGAACGCGTTGGGCTTTGATGCCTGCATAGATTACAAGCAGCATGCCGATGCCGCCAGTCTGTCCGCCGCTTTGCACGCGGTTTGTCCGCAAGGCATTGAAGGCTATTTTGAAAACGTGGGCGGCATGGTGATGAACGCGGTGCTGCCTTTGATGAACGCCTTTGGCCGGGTGGCGGTGTGCGGCATGATTGCCGGGTACAACGGGTCGCCGATCCCCATGGCCGCGCCGCAGCTGATATTGATGCAGCGCCTGCGTTTTCAGGGCTTTATCGTGAGCGAACATCCGCAGGTCTGGCCGGCGGCCTTGGCCGAATTGGGTGGTTTGGTGGCCAGCGGTAAATTGCAAGTGCGCGAGACGATTGCGCAGGGTATCGAAAGCGCGCCTCAGGCCTTTTTGGGACTGCTGCAAGGGCGTAATTTCGGTAAGCAGTTGGTGAAGTTGATTTAGCCTGGCCCAGCGCCAGGGTTCATAAACAGGAGCAAGCACCATGCAGCAGGACAGCACGCTTTCCAAGGCCGCAAGCTTGGCTTCGCCAGTTGCCGATGTGCCAACCGGCGCCACGGCAATGGGCACGGAAGGTGCCGCGCCCGGCAGCCCGGTGCGCGGCGAAGAATTCCGTGACGATTTGCGCGCCCCCGGTGCGCTCAATGCCCAGGCCCGTAAAGCGCTCAGTGCGCAAGAGCTGCTGCCTTTCACCCAACTAAGCGATCTGCGCTCGCTATTGGCGATGTCGCAGACTGGCGTGTTGCTGGCTATTGCGGGCGCGCTGATCGTCGGTCTGTGGGGTAGCCCCTGGATGCTGGCGGGTATCGCTTTGATGGGCATCGCGCAGCACAGCTTGTTTATCTTGTCGCACGAGGCGGCGCATTACCGTTTGTTGTCGCACCGCGGCGCCAATGATGTGCTGGGCCGCCTGATTGGCATGAGCAGCGGCGTATCCATGTGCACCTACCGCGTGACGCATCGCTTGCACCACAACAACCTATACGGCAGCGAAGACCCGGATACCGCCATTCACGGCGGCTACCCTCGCGGCAAAGCCTATTTGCTGCGCAAGCTAGCGCAAGATGTGGTCGGTTGGAATGCCTGGAAAACCTATGCGTATTTCTTTGGCGCACCCGCTATCAACGAAGACACGCAACGCGCTATCCGCCCCTTGGACGACACCTCGCCGCAACTACGCAAGGCGGCGCGCCAGGACCGCTACCTGGTGGTGGGCGCGCATATCGCCCTGCCTTTCGCGGCGTATGCGCTGGGTGGCTGGCATGGCCTCTCGGTCTATCTGGTGGTATGGATCGTGCCTTTGATGACAGCGCTGCAACCCATATTGCGCCTGCGCGCGGTCTGCGAGCATGGCGCGGTGAACGATTTGTCCTCGCCCCTGACGGCGGCGCGCAGCAACCGCACCTTCGGTAACTGGCCCAACCGGTTGCTGGGAACGATCTTATTCCCGCACCATGTGAACTACCACCTAGAGCACCATTTGTACCCCGCCGTGCCGCATTACCACTTACCGGCGCTGCACCGCGCTTTGCAAGCGCGCGGTGTGCTGGACGGCGCCGAGGTGCGCGACATACCCGACACCTTGAATATGATTTTTGCACCGCGTAAATCCAAAGCCGCCGCAGGAGCCGCCCATGTCTGAATCCGCATCCACCCCGGTTTTGCACCACTACAAAATTTCGCCCTTTTCCGAAAAAGTGCGTTTGGTGCTGGGCTATAAAGGAATTGCCTGGCGCAGCGTAACGGTGCCCAACATCCTGCCCAAGCCCGATGTGCTGGCGCTAACCGGTGGTTACCGCAAAACGCCGTTTCTGCAAATCGGTGCCGACATCTATTGCGATACGGCGCTTATCTGCGAAGTGCTAGAGCACATGCAGCCACAACCCAGCCTGTACCCGGACGCCAGCAAGGGCGTGGCACGGGTACTGGCGCAATGGGCCGACAGCACTTTGTTTTGGGCGGCCATGGCTTACAACCTCAGCGCCAAAGGTGCAGCCGCTTTGTTTGCCAATGCGCCCCCAGAGGCCGCGCAGGCCTTTAGCGCGGACCGCGCTGCCATGTCCAGCGGCATGACGCGTCTGCGGCCCGGTGACGCCACGGGTATTTACAAATCGTATTTGCGGCGTTTGTCGCATATGCTCGACGGGCAGGCCTTTTTGCTGGGCGGCACTCCTTGCGTTGCCGACTTTGCGGCCTACCATCCTGTATGGTTTACCCGCCAGGTCGTGCCGGTGATGGCCGGTATTTTGGACGCCACGCCCGCCGTTTTGGCCTGGATGGACCGGATGGCCGCTTTGGGCCACGGCGCTTCTGAAAAATGGAGCGCTGAGCAAGCGATTGCGCTTGCCAACAGCAGCACGCCAGCGGCTTTATCGGCATCCGATGTGTTTCAGGATGACCATGGCATACCGCTAGGCTCTGTGGTCACTATTGCCGCTGAGACTTTCGGTCAGGAAGCCACGCAAGGTATTTTGTTGGCCGCCACCCGCACCCGCTACACCCTGCGCCGCGAAGATGCGCGCGCGGGCACGGTGCATGTGCACTTCCCACGGATCGGCTATGTGCTGCGCGCAGTTACCGCATAAGTTTTTTACTCCACGGATTGGACATTTCGCATGATTTCGGACTTTCGCAATAAGACAGCGGTACTCACCGGCGCAGGATCGGGCTTTGGCTTGGAATGCGCGCGCATCGGCGCCAAGCTGGGTATGCACCTGGTATTGGCCGATGTGCAGCAAGACGCTTTGGACCGCGCTGTGGCCGAGATAGAGGCTGCTGGTGCCCAGGTGCTGGGTATGCGCGTGGACGTCTCCAAGGCCGACCAGGTAGAGGCCCTGGGCGCCGCCACATTGGCGCGTTTTGGTGCGCCGCACTTGGTGTTTAACAACGCGGGCGTAGGCTCGGGTGGCCTCATTTGGGAAAACAGTTTGCAAGACTGGGAATGGGTGATCGGCGTGAACCTGATGGGTGTGGCCCACGGAATTCGCGTTTTCACGCCGATGATGCTCGCCGCCGCCGAGAAGGACGCGACTTTTCAGGGCCACATCGTCAACACCGCCAGCATGGCCGGGCTGCTCAATGCGCCTAATATGGGTATTTACAACGTCAGCAAACACGCGGTGGTCAGCATGAGCGAAACGCTTTACCAGGACTTGGCCCTGGTCACCGACCAGATTAGCGCCAGCGTGCTGTGCCCCTTCTTTGTGCCCACCGGCATCAGTGCCAGCCACCGCAACCGGCCCGAGGGCATGCAAGGCGCGCGCCCCACGCGCAGCCAGATGATTAGCCAGGCCATGAGCGATAAAGCGGTGAGCAGCGGCAAAGTCACTGCTGCCGAAGTGGCGCAAATGGTGTTTGATGCGGTGGCAGCCAATCAGTTTTACATCTACAGCCACCCCAAATCCATTGGCTCGGTGCAGGTGCGCATGGAGGATATTTTGCTATCGCGCAACCCCACCGACCCCTTTGCGCACAAGCCCGAGCTGGGCGTGGATCTGCGAAAAGCACTGCGCGCCTAGACTGCTGGCAGGGCGGTTCGAAAAAAGTGGTCAAATACGCCACCTCGTTTTTAATTCATTAGGAAAGATTCTCATGGGCAATTCCATCGTTACCGAAGCAGACCGCAAAGCCACCCCCGCACCCAAACCCCCAGCCGGCATGAGCTCGCGCACTGGCGGCCACGGCCAACGCGTCAGCCTGGAGCGCGGTGTATCCACCCGCAGCAAGAAGAATCCGGGCAAGCGGGCGAAAAAAGGCGGCTAAAGACGGCGGCGATTTGCGCTACCTGACAATAGTCCAAT
>CAJBBZ010000078.1 GCA_903951445.1 uncultured beta proteobacterium | reverse complement strand
AGCGTATGGTGGCTGGCTTTTGGGGCGGCGCTTGTGGGCGTGCAGGTTTTGGTGTTCTTGGGCTGGCTCAAACCTGCAGACGCCCGCTACATTGGCCCAGCAGGCAGTATCTCAGGCGCGGTGCTGGGCGGCTTGTTGTTCGGGGCTGGCATGATTTTGACGCGCGGCTGCGCCAGCCGATTGCTGATTTTGTCGGCCAATGGCAATTTGCGTGCGTTGCTGGCGGGCCTGGTGTTTGCCGTGACGGTGCAGGCCAGCATTGCCGGTTGGCTGGCCCCTGCCCGCCAGGCCTTGGCCAGCTGGTGGCCCATCGACGGCGGAGCAGGACGTGATTTTCTACAGCTGTCGGGCATCGGCCCCACGGGTGGGCTGGTGTTGGCGCTTTTGGCTTTGGGTACCGGGTTTTACTTTTTCTTCAAGACGCACCAGCGCCGCTGGGGCTTGGCTTTGGGGGCCATCGCTGTGGGCCTGAGCATCGCGCTGGGCTGGGGCCTGACGCAGGCGATTGCCTCGCAGTCGTTTGAAGCGGTGCAGATTCAGGGGCTGAGCTTCAGCAGCGCGTCGGCCGAGATGCTGATGCGGGTGCTGTCCAGCGCCACATCACCCAGCCTGGGCTTTGATGCGGGTTTGCTGCCCGCCACATTTTTGGGGTCTTTGCTGGGCGCTCTGGTTGGGCGCGACTTCAAGTTCGAGGGCTTCAAGACCGAAAACAAACTGGGCCATTACCTGACTGGCGCAGTGCTCATGGGTTTTGGCGCGGTGCTGGCGGGCGGCTGCACCGTCGGTGCGGGCATGACCGGAGGCTCGGTGTTCTCGCTCACGGCCTGGCTGACCCTGATCGCGATCTGGTTGGGCGCAGGTCTGGCCTGGCGCATCAACCGCAGCATGGGCTGGCCGATCTGAATGCTTGATCCGCGTCAATTGCGCACTACCGGTTAAGGCGTACATTTCATATCAGCAATCACTGATATGAATGGAGAGAACCATGTCGATGGCGCAATGGTTGGAAACCTATGGACAAGGCACCGTGCTGGCTGCGGGAGGGGGCCTGCTGGGTTTGTCTTTTGGATTTTTAGCGCAGCGCTCTCGCTTTTGCCTGCGGGCGGCGGTCATCGAGTTTTGGCACCGCCGGTTTGGCGAAAAGCTTTCGGTGTGGCTGCTGGCTTTTGCCTCGGCCGTCATTGGCGTGCAGTTGATGGTGTTGATGGGTTGGCTGGACACAGGCAGTGCGCGCCAAATTTCGGCCAAGGGCAGCATCTCGGGGGCTTTGATCGGTGGCTTGTTGTTTGGCGTGGGCATGGTCATGACGCGGGGTTGCGCCAGCCGTTTGCTGGTGCTGTCGGCCAATGGCAATTTACGCGCCTTGCTATCGGGTCTGATTTTTGCGGTCACGGCCCAAGCGGCTTTGGGCGGCGCTTTGTCACCGCTGCGCACGCACATCAGCAGTTGGTGGACCGTTGAGGGGGGGGCGCCACGCGACTTGTTGGCCCTGACGGGCATGAACCACTGGGCGGGTTTGGCCATGGGTGGCGTCTGGTTGGCTGCTGCCTTGTTTTTTGCCCTGCGCAGCCCGCAGCGCAATGTGTGGATGTGGCTGGGCGGCATTGGCACAGGTTTGTCCGTGGCGGGCGCATGGGGCTTTAGCCAATGGGTGGCCGCTGAGTCTTTTGACCCGGTGCAGATTCAGGGTCTGACGTTCAGCGGCCCTTCGGCCGAGTGGCTGATGCGGGTGATGCACTGGCCGGCCCCGGCTGTGGGCTTTGACTTTGGCCTGATGCCGGGGGTGTTTATCGGTTCCTTGATCGGAGCACTGGTGGGCCGCGACTGGAAGCTGGAGGGTTTTTCAGACGGTTACAGCATGCGCCGCTACATCGGTGGCGCGATCTTGATGGGCTTTGGCTCCATGCTGGCAGGCGGCTGTGCCGTGGGCGCGGGCGTGACGGGTGGGGCCATTTTTGCGCTGACCGCTTGGCTGAGTTTGGTGGGCATGTGGACAGGCGCGGGCCTGACGGACCGCTGGCTGGACGGTGGCGCTTCGGCCAAACCGACCAGCCTGCCCGCCGAGGGTTTCAAGCGGCCATAAGTTGGCGCTTGGGCGCAGAGCAAGCGCCCATCGCACACAGGATGGGCGCTTGTACAAAGCTCGCTTATTTACCGCTCAGATATTCCGCCACAGCGGCCATTTCCAAAGGTGACATTTTGCTGGCAATCGCGTGCATCACAGCGTTGTCGTTGGTGCGCTCACGCTGATTGAACTGTTTGAGCTGAGTTTCGGTATAGCCCGAATACTGCCCGGCCAGACGCGGCAATGACGTGGTGCCTTTGGCCTCGGCACCGTGACAGCTGGCGCACGAGGCCAGGCCGCTGAACTTATTACCGTTGTGATAAATGTATTTGCCGACAGCCGCCAAGCCAGCATCTTTGGCGGGCTCTGTAGCCGCTGTTTGCTTTTCAAAGAACTTGCCCAGCGCCACCATTTCATCGGGGGTGAGCTTGGCCACCATGTCGGCCATGGCGGTGCTCTTGCGTTTGCCGGATTTGAAGTTCTCGAGTTGCTTGGCGGTGTATTCCCAGTGCTGGCCCGCTAAGCGCGGGAAGACTTCGCTGGACGATTCGCCCTCGGCACCATGGCACACAAAACAGGAGCCGCCCACGATCTTCTTGGCGCGGGCCTCATCGGCCTGGGCCATGGCCGATGGCGACAACCAGGCTGCGCAGAGCAACAAAACGGCAGGGGCCAAACGGCCAAGGGTAAAGCGTGTGTTCATGATCCACCTCGACATCGAACGCATGGGAGAAAAATTTCAGAAAAATTTGCCGTAAAAAAACGCCGCGAGTCGGGTGACTGCGGCGTTTTGGGCAAGCGCCATCAAGCCAGTGTGTCGGCCCAGATGTTGCGGGCCCAGGCGTGGGCATAGCGGCCTTCGAGCTCGTTGGCTGCGCTCGACACGCCACCCGAGCCGGGAACGGTCAGCATGGTCTTCTTCTCGGCGTCGTACTTGTGCACGCTGGCGACGTGGACCACATCTTCCGAGCTGACAAAGCTGTAGCAGGTGTTGTTGTAAATGGGCATGGGGTTGACTTGTTTGCCCATCAACAAGGCCACCACAGCAGCGGCGCAGGTTTTGCCATGCTGGTTGGCCATGTGGCCAGATTTGGGCATACCCGGCGCGATCTGGATCGAGTCACCCAAAACGTGCACGTTTTTAGCCGCCTTGGATTCAAAGGTGAGGAAGTCCACTTCGCACCAGCGCTTGTTGGCGGTGGCCAGACCAGCGTTGACGGCGATGTCGCCGGCACGCATATTGGGGATGACGTTGAGCACGTTAGCCTTGATGTCGTCGTTGAACTCGAACTTCAAAGTGTTGGTGGCGGCGTCCACATCGGTCACACTATGCTTACCACGGTACTCAACGATGCCTTTGTAGCGCTCGGCCCAGGCTTTTTTGAACAGCGGACCTTTGGAGGTCACGTCGTCGTTGGCGTCCAAAATCAGCACCTTGCTCTTGGGCTTGGCTTTGCTGAAGTACTCGGCCACCTGGCAGGCACGCTCGTAGGGGCCGGGAGGGCAGCGGTAGGGGGCCAGCGGGATGGACATGGCGAAGACGCCGCCGTCCGGCATGGCTTCGAGTTGTTTGCGAAGGGTGACAGTTTGTGCGCCAGCTTTCCAGGCGTGCATGACTTTGTCCTTGGCATCCCCCTTGTTCATACCAGGCAAGGTTTCCCACATGAAGTCGATACCAGCAGAGACGATCAGGCGGTCATAGGCCAACTCGGTACCACCAGCCAGCTTCACGATGCGCTTGTCAGCATCGATGCTGTTAACGCGGTCCTTGACCACCTTCACGCCATGACGCTTGGTCAGGTTGTCATACGGGGTGGTGATGTCGGCGATGGTCTTGCTGCCACCGATCACCAAGTTGGAGATGGGGCAAGAAATGAAGGCATCGTTGGGCTCGACCAGTGTGACTTGGATTTTGTGCTCAGACCACATGCGCAGGTATTTGGCGGCCGTGGCGCCGGAATAGCCCCCACCAATGACCACCACCTTGGGGCCGCTGCCGCCACCCACGGTGGCACAGCCCGAAACCAGTCCCATGGCACCCAAAGCGGAGCCAGTCTGCAAAAAATGACGACGTTGCATGGCGGTTTTCCTTATTTCTTTTGTGCAGCAAAGTAGCCTGCGATGGCGACGATTTGCTCGTCAGAATAGCCCTTGGCGAGCTGATGCATGATCGTGGCAGGCTTGCGGCCAGCCTTGAAGTCGAGCATTTTCTTGACCATGTCATCTTTATTGGCACCGGCCAAAGACTCCATGCCTGGCTGGGCACGGCCATCGGTGCCGTGGCAAGCCGCGCACGATGCGGCCCAGCTGCGCACATGCAGCGGATCGACCTGGGCTTGGGCCAGACCAGACAAGGCGACCAGAGAGGCCGCAGTCAAAACACGTTGAATCTTCATGGGTTTTCCTCAAAAAAACAGT
>CAJBBZ010000077.1 GCA_903951445.1 uncultured beta proteobacterium | reverse complement strand
TACTCGGTGCATTCGTCGCCAGAAACTTTGGCGGCTGGGGAACAGCGAATCAAAGAAATCGGGGCCGCACTTCAAAAGTAACGAGTGGATGTCGGGACACCAAATTACTACCTAACGAAAATGATTCAGATGACAAAGACAAGGCTCTCAAAATGACTCAAAGCACGAACCATCAAGGCAGCCACAAAATTCTTGTTGTGGGTGGGACCGGATTTTTGGGAGCAAAAATCCTGGGCCAACTGACGCAGGACGCAACGCTTGCTTTGCGCGCCATGTCGCGACGCGGGGCGCCAGTGGATGCCAACGCAGCTGTGCAATGGGTGCGCGGCGATTTAATGGACCCGACAACTTTGGATGCGGCGCTTAAGGGTGTGGATGTCGTAGTCAGTTCGGCTAACGGCTACATGAAGGAGACCATAGAAGCGGACTTTCAAGGCAACAAGAACCTGATCGAAGCCGCTGCGCGGGCAGGCGTAAAGCGTTTTGTGTTCCTTAGCATCGTGGCCTGCGAGGCTGCGCCAGATGTACCGCACTTTCACGCCAAAAAAGTTGCTGAAGATCTGATCAAAGCGTCCGGATTGCCGTATGTTTTTATTCGGGCACCGGCGTTCCTGGACCAGAGCGCCGACTATGTCGCTGATGGTGTGCGCTCAGGTCGTTTCTACTGTGTTGGCGACAAGACTACACCGTGGTCCTATGTGCTGACGGATGACTTGGCTATCGTTATTGCGAAGGCAGCAATCTACCCTGACGAGGAAATCGTCAATCAGACGATAGATATTGGATGGCGAGATGGCCCAAAAAGCCAGAACGAAATCGCAGACTTAGTCACACAGATCACGGGCAAACCCCTTTCAATGTGGCTAGTGCCCTGGCTGGTGTTTAGCCTGGTGGTGCGGTTGATCAAGCCATTTTCGGAACTGGGCTATGACCTGATTCAGATGTTCCTGTTCTTCAGGACAGGCAAGTTCATCGCGGACACTACGAAACAGGCGCGGTTTTTCGGGGCACCCCCAACAGCGCGTGAAGCTATAAAAAAATGGGCAGATTCGAATAAGCTGACGAAGTAAGGCGCGGTAGCGTCTGGGCCGATATGCCCACCTTGGTCTAGAGGTCGAGGATGCCTTTGAGCTTTCTGAAAAACAGAGATCCAGGCGCTCTACCTAGGCCGGTAATTGGAGCAACCGAGCTTCCAGTTACCGGTCATTGGTGAATATCCGCATATGGCCCAACACCGTCTTTGCCACCAGCAACTTCAGCGCCCTAAAGCTGACGTTAAATTTTGAAGCTGCGTCAGCGCTGTGTATTACAAAATGTGGCGAATGCGTCCTGAATGATTTGTAACGAAGACATCGGGCGCTAGCACGCCATTTTTTTGGCCACTAAACCGATTGATCGACCAGATTGCCCTTATCTTCGATCGTTGCAGTCACGTTTTTTTGCAGTATTTGCAGGAAACTTTCTAAGTTTTTGCTGGTTGCATCAATGCCGCTGGCTTTGAGCAAGGAGGACGCGCTTTGAACCACCTTGCTTGAGCCAGAGCTTGCCGATACGCCTGAAGTTGTACTGTCAGTGCCTGATGTGATGGACGAAATCAAACTCGCCAAATAGGTCTCTATGTCGCTGGAGTCTTGGTAGCTGGTATTGGCGGGAGGCGGTGGTGGCGGTGGCCGATTGCCGCCTTGGGGGCCTCCAGGAGGTGGTGCGCCTTGGGGCATTTTGTTGGCGCCGTTGGCCGTACGCGAATCTGCCGATTGGGAAAACAGGGTTTTCAAGAATGCGTCAGTCGCTTTAGATGCCGTTTCCTCCGATGTGGCAGAAGCGGTGCTGCTGGTCCCCATAGACGCCATCAGGCTTTTCAGCTCAGACAGCGCGCTGCTGACCATGGCTTTCGAACTGGCAGCCATTGCACCTGCGCCGGGCGGCTGGCCTTGACCAAACGCAAGGCCGCCTACCTGCTTGGCATCAAACCCCGAGGCCGCCATCGTTGCTTCCAATTCACGCCCAGGCTGGATGCCAAGCTTCTTGAATTCGGAGGTGATTTTTTTGGCGTCAGCTACCGATAAATTTTTGGAGTCAAACTTGCCAAGAATAGATTGAATACTATTTTTTTGGTCTGCTGAGAACGTACTGGAAGATTGCAGATTCGATGTAGCGCTAAGACTTGCGTTTGCGCTCATGGGGCCAATGGTGGACATAAAGTTTTCCTTTGTTAAAAATTTAAAACGATTTAAGCGCTATGGGCTATGCGCTCAATGAACCAGAACGAGCCAAGCACCAAGCCCACGGATGCGCTATGGCGAGCAACTCGCTGTCGGATTGCCGGGCCTTTAATGCGGCTCAAAACCAGCACCACCAAGCCCGCCATCAGCGCTACGGCGATCTGAGCGCTTTCAATGCCCACATTGAAACCCGTAAGGGCCAAGACGAATGGCGTGCTGTCAGAGGGCCATTGCGTGACATCACGCAAGGCGCCAGCCAGGCCAAGGCCATGCACCAATGCGCAGCTAAATACAATGGACAGGCGCATGTAAGAAGGTAACACCCTGGCGCGCCTGCGGGTCCATACATCAAAAGCGGCCATGCAGACGATGGTTGCCGCAATAGCGGGCTCCGCAATCCGATCCGATACCGCCACGCCGCCCAAGACGCAGGCGCAAAGCGTAATTGCATGGCCCACCGTAAAACAGCTCAGTGCGCCTAGCAAAGGGGACAAACCCCAACCAGCTGAAAGCACCACCAGCAGGAACAGCATATGGTCTGGGCCACCAAGCACATGGATAGCGCCGCTGCGCATGTATTCAACAAAAACTTCCGCAGCGCGAGGCAATAAAGGTTTAAGGTGGTTGTCTGCAGTAAAACGTAACCATTGCGTTTCTTTCTGGCGCGTGATGGTCAAATCTTGCACTTGTTCTCCAGCCTTGCTGCCAAACAAGGTAAAGCGCAGAGACAGACCGTCCGATGCCGCAGGCTCCGGAACATCTCCACCGTTGCCGCGAGCCTGCAATGCATATCGCCCAAGCACAACAAGGTGGCTGGCTGGGGCAGCAGGCGCATGGTCTGAGGGCTCAATGTCAATCATCACTAGCTGCAGCGGCAACGCTCCAGCCGGGCCCGTGAGTTGAACGCCTGCTTTTACTTGTTGCCCAATGGCATCGGCATAGGTCGCTAGTTCAGCCTTGGACAGCATTCCATCAACGTCGTCGTCAACGCTGTGCAATGCCGAAACGGGCACGGAAAGCACCAAAAACGCAGCTGGACCCACAAAGTTCAGTGTTCCTTTTTGGGCCGCTACCAAGTGCGCCTTGGCAGACGTGACCGCCCCCAGGCTTACGTATAACAAGAGGGCTGCTGCCAGCAACTGAGCCACTTTGCGCACGTGCATGGCAGTTATCCGACGGATCCTTTGACGCAACGATGGAGGTAGGGAAATGTATCGGTTGCGACGTAATGGTAGATGCCAGCGGGAAACTCCGGCGTTACACCGGTGCGGCCGTTGCACTCATCCAGATCGCCCAGTCCTAGGACGTACTCATAGTCTTGTGTGAAAGCGCCCATTGGATACATACTGGTAGCCGGGCGATTGGCATCGGGCAAGGTTTTGAGTCGGTAGCTGGAGGCAAGTACCTTGATGGCCGAGTTGGCATCAGTGGCCGTGGTGTAGCCGTAGCGGGCATAGATGGGAAAGCCATCCGCAGCCCAGCCGATCAGCGACATGGCTGTTCCCTTGTTGAGTTTGGTCACAAAACCCGCAGGAACGCCGTGGTAGTGATAGACGCCACCGGGTTGTACATGCGCATTGTTACTGTCGGTTCCAAACTTGAAGGAAGTCTGCCCGAGGGCTTCCATAGTCCAGGTACCCACCGGGGCGCCGCCTGGGCTACAGGTGTTGCCGGAGTTGTCGCAGGTGCCTGCCGTTCCTGGGTCGAAGACTATGCCGTTCAATGCAATCCCTGGCTTGGCCGTTCCCGGGCCAAACGTTGTGTTTACTGCGGTCTTTTTTGGGGTTAAGGTGGTAGAGACGGCAATACTTTGCGCGGCGATGGTGTTGGGGTTCTCGGGGTTGGGGAAGGTGCCAACAGCGTGGTCTGGCAGGCCGTTAGCAGCAAGTGAGCGCTGAGTGCTGCTACAAGACCAGCGCGCAGTTGCTGTGGCGTTTACCGAAGGTGAGCTGTTAATAAGACTGGAGGCATAGTCGCAGAGTACGCCCGCTGTGCTGGTGCTGGTGCTGGTGCCAGAGTCGGTAGTGGTCGTACTGATTGAGCCGCCGCCGCAAGCGCTCAGCAGGATGGCGAGCGCGCCGGTGACAGCGAGTTGGAAAGGCGTATTTTTTGACATGCTGAAACTCAAAAAGAAGTTGTGTAGATGAGGTGAAGTTCAAAAGCGATAGTTGCCAAAAATCTAGCGTCGCGGCGGGGGCGGCGCGGTCGCTGGTTTCGGCGGCGGTGGTGCAGCCCCGGGTTTCGCTGGAGGTGGCGGTGGTGGAGGTGGTGGGGGCGGCTTTGCTACAGCAATGGGCGCAGGTGCCGGGCTCCTGGGTGGTGCTGGGGGCGCTGCCACCGTGCTCTTAACCAGGGGTGGCGGCGGCGCAAAGGGATTGGCCGCAACTTTCACCGGTGGCGGGGGCGGGGCCGTGGGCGGGGGCACAGGCGCTGGCAAGCGGTCGCTCAATGTTTTTAGGAAGGCGACGACGTCGTCAATCTCTTTGTCCGTCAGTGCAGGGCCGGCATTCGCTGCGCGGTTGAAGGGCACACGATCACGCACGATGTTGGGCTGGTAGGCCAAGGGCAAATCATTGGGCACGCCAGAGGGGCCATACCAACGCTGCGGATTGCTGTCGCGGGTGGCGTAGAAGCTCACGACATCGCGCAAGCTGCTAAATACGCCGTTGTGCATAAACACCTGGCGCTCGCCAACGTTGCGCAGCGAGGGCATTTTGAAGGTTCCGCAATATTTTTCGATACTGACCGAGGCCGGCACATTGGTAGACAAGGCTGGGCGGGTACGGTTGGGTCCGCACAAGCCCAAGTCGAAGTAGGAGGGATTGGCATTAGCCGGTATAGCTTTGTTGCGCGGTATGCCGGTCGCGTAATGCGCAAAGTCGGTAAATAAATTGTCGGCTGGCTTGACCGACTTGGGGTTCATGCTGTGGCAGCTGGCGCAATTGCCTTTGTCCGGATCCATAAAGACTTTGAGGCCATTGTCTTCTGCCGGGGTTAATTTGACGCGGCCCGCGATGTAATCGTCGTAGCGCGAACTGAAAGATTGAAACCGGGTGGTCGATTCAAACGCGGCCAATGCCTCGCCCACACGGGTAAAGGCGAGTGTCGGATTTTTGAAGATGTCTTTGCCATATAAATCCGTCATGATTTTGGCGTAGGGGCCTGCGGCGATCTTGGCGACCACACTCGCACCATCTTTGTTGTTCATTTCATTCGCTGCTAGAAACGGCATTTGCGCCTGCTGCGCCAGGGTGTCGGCCCGGCCATCCCAGAACAAACCGCCGATTGGGTCTACATCACCGTTAAGCACGCGAAAGCCAAAGGGCGGCGTAAAGCTGCTGTAGGAGTTTGGCATCACGCTGCGGGTGCCAAAGGACTTGGGCAAACTGCCTAGGGGCACACCGATGCGCGAACCATTCAAATTAGCAAAGCCGGTGCTGGCTTGATGGCAATTGACGCACGCGGTGCCACGCGGTTCTGAAAGGTTTTTGTCATTGAATATTTGTTCTCCCAATGCTTGCACGGGTGTCAGCGCGGGCGCCGCAGTGGCGGCAAATACTGATGTGGGCAACTGCAAACCAATCATTCCTGTGTAGGCAAGAGCAGCAAGGCAAGAAGCCGACAAATATCTGGCAAGAGGCTTTCGTAGGAACTGGAACATATTAATTTTCTCTTTTGGTGCGTTGAAGTTCAAAAACGGTAGTTGGCAAAAAGTCCAAAGCTGGTTTGGGTATCTTTTTCTGCCATTGGGCTGGTGGCGGCGTCGCCCTGAAGTTTTGACGCGCTGTACCGAGCGCCCAGCCGCCATTCACGCGTGAGTTCGTACTCTGCGCCAGCGCTAAAGCGTAAGGCGCTGACACCAGCCGAAGCGTTAAAGACGG
>CAJBBZ010000076.1 GCA_903951445.1 uncultured beta proteobacterium | reverse complement strand
GCGCCTTTTGCTAATAAAGGTGAAAAATAGCGCAGCACCATGGCCGGACCAATCGTATTGATCAAAAAGGTTTGCATCAAATGATCTGGATTGAGGCTGCTGAGGGCTTTCTCCGGGCCTACGCCATTGATGGCTAAGGCGCCGGTAGCGTCAATGATTATGTGATAGGGCCCATGGGCGTTGGATAAAGTTGCCTGGGCGAGTATGGACTCCTCATTGCTAAGGTCAAAGCCACTGCTCGCACCGCGGGAGACAAGTTCCACATGGGTGCATAGGGGATCTGCATGGAACGCCTGTACAAAAGCACCGCCAATCGCCCCGCCCGAGCCGAGCACCAGCGCCTTGTACTGGCCAGAAGCAAAGAGAGGGGAAGGGCCCATCAAGGTGTTTGCGCGTATTTCGCTGCTAAGTGTGAGCGGATCGAAAATCAAGACTTAAGCAAATAGTTTTTGCAGCTTTGGACGGAAATAAAGAAATTTTTCATATCCAAACTCCATCAAGACCAGCATGCCCGGTAGTCGGCCCAGGCGAGCCAAGTTTTTCCAGCCCGGCAGTTGTTCCCAAAGATGAACAAAGGCTGCGGCACCTGAGATCAGTTCACCGTTAGGCTTGATCACGTGAAAACGCTTCATCAGCGCCTCTTTGCCTTGCCCTACAGGGGCTACGAATTTCGGGCTCGCGACATCGAGCCAGCAAATCGCACCTAGTGGATCCCCTTTTTTATATTGATTTATCTCACGGCTGCAAATCGGACAAGCGCCGTCATACAAGACGGTTGTGGGAGTAAAAGTGGTTTGCATTGTCAAGCAGCCTCGGCATTTTGGTCTTCAAGCGTATCTTCATGTACATGCATTATTCTTTTCGGCGAGATACCTTCGTCATAGAGGATTGTGCCTTTGTAGGTGAAAGTTGCCCGCTCTAAAAGCTCGTCGGAACAATTGTGTTGCTCGATATGCAGGTTCACCAGCGTTAATCGGCATTCGCGAATCTTTTTCTTTAGCCGCGTAAAAACACGCATCATTTGGTGCTCATCTTCAACTTCGTGGATCCACTGCCAAGCCTGATCCGTAGGAATCTGGCGACCTTTCCCTGTTCTATTCCACAACATATATGAAATCTTCATATGACCTCCTCAAGCATGCGCCGGGTGCGTGAACTTCGCCAAATCAAACACCCAACTGGGCGCCAAGGGTGGACCCGCCTGGCGCAAGGGCTTCAAATGAAAAGCTGCGTGCAGGGGCCGCGCGTCCACGTCGTCGGCCGCCACTGCTGGCATTTGTCCAATCACGTCGTTCAACGGGTAGGCCTGTAGATGCTGGCACACCGCTTCGTCCAATTGGATTGCCAAAGTCCATGCGGATTGGCTCTCCGCGCTGATCTGGTCCGGCTTGGAAGGCCGATCCTTGTCTTGAAAGCAGCAAACGACATCCCACACCGATAGACCCTTAATGGGATGCTGAAGCTGGTATCCGCCGCCCGGACCACGGTGGGAGCGAATCAGTCCGCCGTTCTTTAGTTGCTTCACGATGATTTCGGTGCTCGACAAGCACAGTCCAATGTGCCTGGCCAGCCTGGTCGTGGGCACAGGCTGTTGTCGAGAAGAGCCCGCAATGACGCCGATTGCTTGTAGGCCCTGAATGGCTTGACTGCTGATGAACATAGGGTTGCCCAAAGAGTTTCGGGTGTGCAATTTAACACTGAGGAGTATTTTTCTATACAATAAATCAAAATATACAAATTTATCTATTCAATTCCTATTCAAATCATGAGCAATCAAGCTAACCCGACCAACGCAATACACAAGATTGGTGCGGTATCCACTTTGAGTGGCGTTCCCACCCCCACCCTGCGGGTGTGGGAGCTGCGCTACGGAACTTTCACCCCGCAAAAATCCCAAGGCCAGCATCGCCTGTACACCGACGATGATGTTCTTCGGGCCACCTTGCTGAAACGGCTGACCGAGCGAGGTCATGCCATTAGCAGTCTTGCCCACTTATCCTCGCAGGAGCTCAACGCATTGCTGGTACAAGGGCAAGATGCAAGTCGATCGCGCGCTGGTTCAAGCCTAGCGGGCCAGCCGGCAACTATGGCCATCGTCGGTGTGACCTTAGCTAGCCGCATTGAATCGAAAAAATTTACCCTTAGCTTCATTGATCCGAATATCAAAGTGACAAACATATTCAACGATTTGTCACAAGCGCTGGGTGCCACCTTTGAGCGCCAAGTTCCATTCTTGCTTGTCAAGGCGAACTCCTTGCATGCTGGCATGCAAATTGATATTCATCGATTGGCGCAAAACTGTAAGGCGATCCAAGTGATTGTTTTATACAACTTTGGCCAGGAGAACGTCATACAAGTGATGAAACGCTCGGGAATGATTGTTCGAAAAGAACCAGCATCCGATGCGGAGTTGGCCGATTTGATCAATTCCGCGTTATTGGTGGGCACTGAAAAAGTATCCACTGGTTTGGTGGTGGGCAGTGTGATACCACCGAGGAAATACAGCGAATTAACGCTCAACCGCGTAGCCAATATTTCGACCAATGTTCTTTGCGAATGCCCACGGCATGTTGCGGAAATCATTACCCAGTTGGCGAATTTTGAGCAGTACAGCCATGAATGTTTAAATAAATCCGCAGAAGATGCGCACTTACATGCATACCTTAGCGCGGTGTCTGGCTCTGCCCGCGCTTTGTTTGAAAGTGGCCTGGAAATGGTGGCTAACCATGAGGGCATCGCTCTTCAAGAAAACGTCCAGGAACAAAGCTTGTGAAACAATACGTGCTTGTGCTTTCAACGTAATTTCTTAGTTTCAAAAAAGGAGCTCAAATGAGTGAGGATCTGCGGTGCTGCGGTACTGGAACTTGCATCATCAACTCGGAAGGTGAGTGTTGGTGTGGGCAGCGATGGGATGGGGAAAAAATGTGTTTTCAAAATCCTCTTGCGCAAGGACTTAATTCGAGCCACGAAAGCCAAGAGGACATCCCGCAAGCGCTGAATACATCGGACTAAATGGCTGATGTGTGCCGATTGATTTTTCGTCATGAAGAAACGTACATCACTATCGGTACTGTTGTTGGTTATTCTTGCAGTCGTAGCTTCTCACTTAGAGTGGGCAACGCGCGATAATGGCACCTTAATGGTGTTAGACGGACGGGAAATTGATGTGGCTGGCATTGCTGTAAATCAATGGACGCAAATGTCCAGAAATTGCAACGGTGTTGCGCGCCTGCAGCCCACCGATAAAAACTATCAGACAACGTTTAAGCTTATCAGCGCCTACAGCCCGCCCCATTCCGCATCAGTCCGACTTGCTGGCGTCTGGGGTATGGATAAATGGGTTGTAGCGGAGGTGGAATTTGTTGAATTATTGCCCGCAGTGGTCGTGATAGATTTCTCAGGAATGGAGCCCAATATAGTGAGCAATGCGGTCTGGAGCGGTTACACGAAGCCGTGGAAAGCGGCCCCATTTATTCGAGATTACCTGCGCAGGCAGGCACCTGATTTGCCGCCATCTCTTGCAGCTTGTTTTGACCCTCAATCACTATCATTTAGATAAAGAGTCTATGCGTTTTTCAAATAAAAAAACTCTTGCTGCAGGCCATTTGCTTGGGTACTGGGGCCTTGCTCCGTTTGTTACTCTGGCTGCGTTGAGTTTTTTGGTTTCCTCGGCGCATAGACCGGCTGTCATTTTTAGCTTACTGACCTATGGTGTCACCATCGTTAGCTTTCTTGGTGCAATTCACTGGGGGCTAACGATGGTTGAAAGCGTTCCGAATAAGCGGCAGCTGGTTTGGGGTGTGGTGCCAAGTTTGCTGGCTTGGATCAGCTTGATGATTCAAGTCGAATATGGTCTTTTATTAGTGGCGGCTGTGCTTTTATTGTGCTTGGTCATTGACTACAACATTTACCCCAATTTTGGACTCGATCATTGGCTGCGTATGCGCTTGCATTTGTCTGTTGTTGCCATCGTGTCCACCGTTCTGCCACTTTTGTCCGATCTCTCGTGGCTTTTCTAGGGCGTGTTTAGGGATCGTAGATTTAAGCATGTGCAGAGGGATTTTGGTCAGTGCGGGCCATGTCTATTTGGGTTTGCCAGCGTGGGTCAGGCGATGTAGCACCTGTTGTCCCGATTGGGCAATAGTCTGCATGCTTGCTTCCAGTAAAGCCATTTCTCTTAGCGATTGCGCTAGCGCACGGTATTGTGCCGATTGCCCCTGAATAGATCCATCTGCAACGCGAGTTGAGGCCTCGCGCAAGCCATCAACAGTCTGCTCCAGATCGCGGTTCAAATTGCCCAGGCGACCGCTCGCGTCCACCACCTTGCTCAATATCTGATCCAGATCGCTCACCACAACGGTGATGCGGTCTAAAAAGTGGTTGAGATCTTGCCCCAACTCTCCGAACTCGTCGGCGCCATTGACCTTGGCTCTGGGTGACAAGTCCATCAGACCTCGGGCCAACTGCGATACGGTACTGCGCAACGACAAGAGCGGCGCCATGCGGACCTTAAGCAAAAAGAAAAGCAGTATCGTGTGCACCAAAATCTTAAGGCTCAAGGCGCCGGCCGTGAGCTTCACTTCTGCCCACCATGCGGCCTCCTTAAGTGCGAGGTAGCTGCCGACCTTAACGGTACCCAAAACATCGTTTACTTTGGCCTTGACATGGCAATTTAGACAAAATTGCTCAGCCGTGAGATTGACGGCTGCCGCCAGGTGGGGCCCGACTTTCCAGGCGGGCTGCAATCCTTTTGCATCAATCTTGAAGGACTCCTTCATGGATTCCACCGTCACCTCAGCCGGAATAACGGCGATCGACAGCCCCAGGTCATCGTAGTTGCGGTTGAGTATGGGGTACACCGTTTGCGCTGCCAAGGGCCCCCCCGAATTGAGCATGATAGATTTCACATCGTTGGCTAGTTGCTGCGCCGCCTGATCTACCCGGGCCTGCTCCTTGATGGCAAAGTCATACCGCATGAGCGCATAACGAATGCCCATTTCAACCGTTGCCACGAGCAATAGCAAAAGAAAAAAGTCCCGAATCATGTGAAACATGAAGGACTGTTCGAACGGACTGCTGAGCTTTCCTACTTTTGCCATACCGGTTCTTTCAATGATGGTGGCCCCATGCCACAGGCGACATACGGATTATGAATAACAAATTTTAGAACTCCAAGGCATTCATAGCCTCTTGTGCGCTTGCCAATCGCCCTTCTACTTTGCGGACTTAGGGCGCACAAGCACCCAAGGGTTTTACACCTTGGGCCCGGGCTAGCTTGTAAGCATCGCCTACGCAGGCCTTTCTCAAGGCGCGCGTTGGCTTTATTCATCCGCAGTCCATGCTTCGGGCGTGTTCTGAGGGCCTAAAAATAATAACGACTCACTTGGTTTGTAGTATGGTGTTAATGAATCCTTCAATATGATGAACACTGATAATTTCGATGCATTAACCAGAGCCCGAGCGCAATGGCGTTGGCGAGGAACGCAGCGCCCACCATTCGCCGATGTACCAGCGCCGGGACAGGTTTCGGTGTGGGATTTTCCGCGACCACCCGCACTCGTTCGTGAGGCGCGTGAGATCGTTGTGCATTGGGGTCCCATCTTGGTGGCCAGAACGTGCGGCGCCTGGGCGGTCAGGGAGACTGCCCATCCGCCCACGTTCTATCTGCCTCTGGCCGATGTGGAGCGGACGCTTTTGCACAGCGCAGGCGGCGGCTCACTGTGCGAATGGAAAGGTCTGGCGCATTATTGGGATTTGATTGATGGCCAACGTCGCTTAGCAAAGGTTGCTTGGAGCTATCCAAAACCCTTGGCGGGCGCAGAGGTGCTGGCCCAGTGCATTGCCTTTTATGCGCACGAACTTCAATGCAGCGTGGGTGGTAAAAGCGTCCTAGCGCAGCCAGGAGGTTTTTACGGCGGATGGATAACGCCAGACCTTGCCGGACCATTCAAGGGTGATGCGGGCAGTAACAGTTGGTAGCGAAAATCACCCGTCAGGCGTACCGCGCTTTTTCAAAGCCAAGTGTGTTGGTGCAGCAGCTTTTGCACATTTCGGACCACATTGAAGATTTTTAGGCCAGCAAATAAGCTTAGACCCCCAATTGCTATTTGGCCTCGGCAATGGCTTTCTTTAGGTCCCGATATTCTTCGCACGAAAAAGCGCAGATCTTGTCCAAACTGGCCAGATGTTCTTTCGCTTTGTTCAGCTGACCCATCTGAATGTAGGCCATTCCAATGTACTCATGGGCGCCCCGATGCTTTGGGTCCAGGGTTAGTGCTTGCTTATAGGCGACTAGCGATTCGTCGTATTTTTTTTGATTGCGCAAGCTGTAGCCCAACAGATTAAAGCCGTCAGCGCTTCGCGGGTTGCTAACGATGTAGGGTTCTAGCACGGCTTGGGCTGCAGCCCAGTCTTTGCGCGTGACGGCGGCCTTGGCCTTTTCAAGTTCAGCATCCTGTGGGGCGGGCGGGCTGGTGTCTGCGGCAAAAACAAGCGTGCTGAAAAAAAAGCTTGCCGCAATGAGGAAGCGAGGGATGTGCATAGTTGACTTTCTTGGGAATTAGAGTGAGGTAACCTTAGAACTGTATCGGGTTTGATGCCCATTTGTCCTTTGCGGGGAAATGGCCCTACTTGATTCTCCTCACTAAATGGGACCGTTTTATTTCTTAGACGGTTTCATGGGCAGGCCAATTGTCGCGTCTAAGCCGACCAGCGTAGTCGCTTCATAACGGTTCTCTAAGCTGATTTCCCCGCCAAGGGCTAAGACCATTTCCCGCGCAATGGTCAAGCCAAGTCCTGATCCTGATGCAGGCCGTCCGGTAGCAAAAGCTTGAAAAAATCGCGTACCTTGGGCTGCGTCCATGCCGGGGCCAGAGTCAGAAATTAGCAACACCGCGTATGAACCTTTCTGCCGCAAATCAATCCGCAAACTGGCGCCTGCTGGGCAATGGCGGATGGCGTTATCAAGAAGGTTGCGTGTCATTTCGCGCAAAATCCACGCGTGGGCCAAGACG
The DNA here is from genome assembly GCA_903951445.1 of uncultured beta proteobacterium. GTDB lineage: Bacteria > Pseudomonadota > Gammaproteobacteria > Burkholderiales > Burkholderiaceae_C > Allorhodoferax. Next base: position 8,228 of record CAJBBZ010000076.1, on the reverse strand, counting down.
GTGCAGGGTTGCGTCTCTATCTCAAAGTCCAAAGATTTGGCTGCGATCAAAGGCGATAAATCCAAAGCAATCTCGCGCACCGACGGGGCCCAATCAAGCCATTGGTAATCTTTTTGCTGGCGCAATTGCTCAATCTTAGCTAAGGAGAGCATTTGGTTGGCCAATTGCGTGGCCCTATCAACGGTCGCTTCGATGTCCTGCAGTGCCTGGTCCGGGGCAATATCCCCACGACGGGCAGATTGCACTTGCAGTTTTAAAACCTCAAGTGGTGTTCGAATTTGGTGGGCTGCGTCTCGAACAAATCTCTTTTGGTTTTCTAAGAGGTTTTCGAGGCGCTGCATCACTTGGCTCGTAGCCTGGGTCAGCGGCCGTAACTCACGTGGAAGGTCTGACTCGTCAATCGCACTGAGATCATCTTCTTGGCGACTTGCTAAAGCGTGGCTGAGCCTGCGAACAGGCCGTGTCACCCTTTGAACGACAAACAGCACAACGCCTGCAATGACAGCAATAAGTGCAGATTGCCGAAGCAGCGTATCTAGCAAAATTTGTTGCGCAAGCGTTTGCCGCAGTTCTAAAGTTTCGGCCACTTGCACCATCGCCATTGCGCGTTCGCTGCCGGTAGCGACCGGTTGCAATAAAACGGCTACTCGCACCGGTTCATCGTCTAAACTGGCGTCGTAGAAGTCCACAAGTGCAGCATACGGCCCCTGGTCAGGCAATCTTCCTTGCCAGGCCGGCAGGTTTTGTGCACCATCAATCCACTGTCCTTTAGCGTCAGACACGCGGTAGGTCATTCGGCTGCGGTTATCGGCTTCAAATGCCTCTAAGGCGGCGTAGGGAATCAGCGCTCGCAGATGCGCTTGGTCTGCACTGCCTTGGATTTCGATAAGCTCTCCGATGGCTTTCGCGGAAGCCAACAAGGTTCGGTCATACGCAATATTGACCGCATGCAAGGTTTGACGATAGAGGCTGAACGTATCAATGGCAACGAAAAGCACAATCGGCAGTAATATACCAATCAGTAAGCTGCGCCGCAGGCTGGTTTGCCGTATTACTGGCATGGCTTATTCGGCCTTGAGCAAATAACCCAAACCCCGAAGCGTGATCAGAGTCACGCCGGCGTTGACCAGTTTTTTTCTTAATCGATAAACCACCACTTCAATGGCTTCTAATTGAACGTCTTGTTGGTCTGGGAAAACCAAGTCCAGCAAGCGCTCTTTGGCAACTGCATGTCCTGGATTTTTCATCAAGGCCGCCATCAACGCAAACTCCCGTGGGCTGAGGTCCATCACCTCGCCTTGAAGGTATATGCTGCGGTTGTCGCGATCCAGTCGAAGTACGCCAAAGGCTTTAGACTGGTAATCGGTTAGAGGCAGTGCCTTGGACTGTCTTCGGTTCAATGCGCGGATGCGGGCTTCGAGTTCATCGAGGTCGAAGGGTTTGGGGAGGTAGTCATCGGCGCCGGCATTGAGGCCGAGAATTTTGTCGCCTACCGTACCCCGTGCCGTCAAAATTAGTACCGGCGTTGGCAGACCCGCTTGGCGGGCATTTTTCAAGACCTGCAAACCGTCAAGCCCAGGCAGGCTCAAATCGAGCACCACCACATCGGGCTGCATCGCTTGCCATATCCCAACTGCTTGACTTCCGTTATCGCACAGTTTTACCTGCATCATCTTTCTCTCCAGACTGCGTTGTAAGGCCAGCGCCAGGGCGGGATCGTCTTCAATCAGCAGTAGGCGCATAAATGGGAAGTTCGGGTTTCCCCTAGGGTTGTGGACAGCCGATTGACAGTCTGGCTTGCCATCATAGAACGGTTTTAACTACCCGCAGGAGAACCTTATGCGTCGCGATACGTTTTTCAAGTCTTTAGCCGTTTTGTCTATTGCAGGTGCTTTGCCCCTGCGTGCATTTGCGGCGAGCAACATCAAAATGATGATTCCAGCGAACCCTGGCGGTGGCTGGGATGGAACGGGACGCGAGCTCGGTAAAGCTTTGCTCGATGCCAAAGTAGCCGATACCGTGCAGTACGAAAACAAAGGTGGCGCAGCAGGCGCGATTGGCTTGGCACAGTTTGTGAACGCATCTAAAGGCGACCCCAACGCCTTGATCATGTCAGGTGCAGTCATGGTCGGAGGCATCATTACCGGCAAACCCCAAGTCGGCATGGACCGTATCACGCCTATTGCGCGTCTCACCAGTGAATACAACGTTTTTGTGGTGCCAGCCGAATCTCCTTTGAAGACCATGAAAGATGTTGTTGAGCAAATGAAGAAAGACCCGGGAAGCGTGAAGTGGGGCGGCGGCTCGCGCGGTTCGACGGAGCATATTTGCGCCTCGATGTTGGCAACCCGTGTGGGCGTGGACCCCAAAAAGGTGAACTATGTCGCCTTTCGTGGCGGCGGGGAAGCCACTGCCGCGGTCTTGGGTGGCAACGTGACCGTGGGCGGCAGCGGTTACAGCGAATTTGCGGAATACATCAAGGTCGGCAAAATGCGAGCGATCGGCGTAACCTCTGAAAAGCGCTTGCCCGGTATCGCGATTCCCACTATGCGTGAATCTGGCTATGACGTGGTGTTGGGCAATTGGCGTGCAGTCTACGGCGCTCCCGGCATCACCAATGAACAGCGTGCCGCCTTGACCGAGATGGTGGTGAAAGCGACCAAATCCGATGCATGGAAGGCGGCTCTAGAGAAAAATGTCTGGACGCCTGCACTGCTTACCGGCAAAGCCTTTGAAGATTTTGTCGACAATGAGTTTGCAAGTTTACGGGGCATCATGCACTTGTCAGGCATGTTGTGAGTTTGTTTGGTACCAACAAAAAACAGGAGGTCATCCTCAGTCTCGGAATCATCGCGTTGGCCTTTGGGCTAGCGTTGGGTGCGATGGGGATATCTTCTGAGGCGGGGTACGCTGGTATCGGCCCCAATTTTTTGCCCATGCTGGTTTCTGCTGGTCTTTTTCTGTGCGGTGTGCTTTTGCTCTGGGAAGCCATGGGTGATGGGTTTAGCCATATGCCTGATTCAGATCGCAGCGAAACAATGCATGCAAAACCCTGCTGGAGCGGGATGGCTTGGATGTCGGCGGGCTTATTACTAAGCGCCGCCCTCATTACCACTTTAGGGTTTATTTTGAGTTGCTCCTTGTGTTTTGCGTGTGCAGCCCACGGTTTGCGACAAGCGAATACGAGTGCCGCCCAAGCGGCTTTGCCACAAGGCATTCGCAGTTGGCTACGCGATGCCTTCTTAGGTTTGGCTATTGCAGCGCCAGTGTTCTGGATGTTTACCAAATTTTTGGCGATTAGCTTGCCGGGATTGACGCAAAGCGGTTGGCTGTAATGGATATCTTGAATCACCTGCTTGCGGGCTTTGCCACCGCGGGCACGCCGGTGAATTTGCTCTGGGCTTTTGCGGGTTGCGCTTTAGGAACTGCGGTGGGTGTTTTGCCCGGTATTGGGCCTGCGACCGCCGTTGCGATGTTGCTTCCGATCACTTCGCATGTGGACTCCACCGCATCGATGATTTTCTTCGCTGGCATCTATTATGGTGCGATGTATGGCGGTTCGACCACCTCGATTTTGCTCAACACGCCAGGTGAAACCGCCACCATGGTCACGGCGATGGAAGGCAACAAAATGGCCAAGAGCGGCCGTGCTGGCGCTGCCTTGGCAAGCGCAGCGATTGGTTCCTTTATTGCAGGAACGATCGCCACTATCATCGTGACCCTGTTTGCCCCAGTCCTGGCCGATTACGCCGTTCGCTTAGGACCACCGGAATACTTTTGCCTGATGTTGTTGGCGCTAACTACCGTAAGTGCGGTACTCGGTCAAAGTACAGTGCGTGGGCTTACCGCATTGTTTGTCGGGCTCGCGATAGGTCTCATAGGCATGGACCAAATTACCGGCCAAGCGCGCTACACCGGCGGCGTGCCAGAACTCCTTGATGGCGTTGAAATCGTGTTGGTTGCAGTGGGTCTGTTTGCTGTCGCAGAAGCCTTGCATGCGGTGCTCTTTGAAGGTGCAGTGAAGGAGTCTGAAAACAAGCTCATCCGTGTGACCATGAGCGCCAGTGACTGGCGTCGCTCTCTTCCGGCATGGCTGCGTGGCACGGCCATTGGGGCGCCTTTTGGCTGTATTCCAGCAGGCGGCACAGAGATTCCGACGTTTTTAAGTTATGCAGTGGAAAAAAAATTAGCCCAAGGCGAGCATCTAAAGGAGTTTGGAAACCAGGGTGCGATTGAAGGCGTTGCCGGGCCCGAAGCAGCCAATAATGCAACCGTGACGACGGCCTTGATTCCTTTGCTAACTTTGGGTATCCCCGTGAGCAACACCACGGCCATTTTGCTAGGCGCTTTTCAAAACTATGGTATCCAGCCCGGCCCACAGCTATTTACCACCTCAGCGAGTTTGGTCTGGGCTTTGATTGCATCGCTCTACATTGGCAATGTGATGCTGCTGGTGCTTAACTTGCCTTTGGTTGGCTTATGGGTCAAGTTGCTCAAAGTACCAAAGCCCAAGCTCTATGCAGGAATTTTGATATTTGCAACCGTGGGTGCCTACGGCATGCGCCAAAGTGCGTTTGACCTGGTTTTGCTCTATGCCATTGGTTTGCTAGGCCTGGTGATGCGACGCTTTGATTTCCCTACTGCGCCCGTGGTAGTGGGCATGATTCTTGGCCCCTTGGCTGAAGCCCAGTTACGCAACGCGCTATCTATTGGCGAAGGCAAGTGGACTATTTTCCTGGAGCGCCCTATGTCGCTGACGCTCTTTTGTGTCGTGGTGGCGGTGTTAGTTTTGCCAAGGGTGCTAAAAAAACGCGAAAAGTTGTTTTAAACCCCTACCTGCGGCCTATGCGAAGTAAACGGTCGGCGAAGTCTTGCGGGGGTGCTTGGCATATTTATCAATTGGGTGGCGCTGCAGTTGGATCACGCGCATCTTGTAAAGTACCGTGCCGTCCGGCAATATCAACGCAATGCCTAAAGGTACCCGCCCACAGAAGGTGCCCGATGTCAATCAGAAATTTGACGTGTTTTATAAAAATGTGGGTCTAACACTTTGCGAGGCTTGAATACATGTTGATGAAATATGCCATCTTTAGCGTAGCGATTTTTATCACTAGCGCTTACGCCCAAGTTGGCGAAATAGTGGAACTTCCCCACTTTCGGATTGACCGAACCGAAGTTACTATCGGGCAATTCAACCGATATGTACGAGCCACGGGTATCAGCACGCGGGCTGAGAAGGAGGGCGGAGGCTTTGAGTTCGGTGCCGGTTGGGAGCGTCGGCCCGGGTGGTCTTGGCGAAAGCCAGATGGCCACACGACGAGCGCAGATATGCCTGCCGTCCATTTGGATTTCGCAGAAGCGCAAGCCTATTGCCGTTGGGCAGGGGGCCGTTTGCCCTCAGGACTTGAGTGGCAATCAGCCGGCTTTACCGAGCTACGGGAGCCGCCTCCCGGTCCTTGGCAGCAGGGTCGAACTTATCCATGGACCACGGGTGACAGCCCGCAAGGCGCCAATACGAGCGATGTCGATCCATGGCCGCGTGCTGCGCCTGCAGGTGCCACAAGAAAAGGCGTTAATGGCTTGTACGACATGGGCGCTAACGTTTGGGAGTGGACCACCGACAGTTCCGACAGCAAGGGGCTTGAAAGGCGTACGGTAGGGGGTTCGTGGTGGTACGGCGCCTCCAATATGAAGGCCGATGTGCAAGCATTTAAACCCGCAGATTTTTACGCGGTTTACATAGGGTTTCGGTGTGTATACGATCGATAGTGACAGATCCCGTTCTAAGCTTGCCGCTACAGTGACCGCACGATGATGATGCTGCGGGTCATAGTGAAACCATAAAGGCCTTGCGCAACCGCAGCGCTGAAACAACAATGGTTGTAAACGTTCCAGCCATGTCTGCCACTCTGAATTTTCCGGGGGCTTGTTCCGAGCTGATGGCATAGGTATGTTGAAACCTGGCTACCAATAACGATGTTTTTCAGAACCCAAACCGCATCCGGGTGGGTCGGTACTTAGTGTCCGAGGAATGCCTCTACAGCAGCCACAGTCGCCGCCGGATCTTCCTCGTGCCCTACGTGCCCCAGTTTCTCAAAAACAATCAGTTGGCTGCCGGCAATATCCCGGTGAAACTTTTCAGCGTTGTCCGGTGTGATAAGCCGATCAAGACCTCCCCACATGATCAAGGTCGGCACCTTGACTTGTTTGATCGCAGATTCATTTTGGCCAGGTTTGTTCTGCACGAATCGTTCCGTGATAGCTTTTCTATTACCTGCGCGTAGGGCCAAGTCGTAGTAGCGATCTACCAATTCAGGCGTGACCTTGGTGGGGTCTGCATAGACGTTTCGAACACTGGACTCAATAACACTGCGCGGCAAAATGCTGCTGAGCAGGCGGCTGAGCAGGGGCATTTGCGCAAGTTTGAAGGCAATAGGTACCGACGCTGCCGTGGTGGCATAACCAGATGCATCCACCAAAATCAGCCGTGTAACTCGGTCTGGGTAGGTCACAGCGGTTTGCCAGCTGACATCGCCACCGAATGAATTACCCGCCAAAATTGCACGCTTTATTTGTAGCCCGTCCATCAATGAATTGATGAAATGCGTGTAGGAGGGCATTTGGTAGTTGCCATCGATGGTCGGTCCTGTGAGGCCAAAGCCTGGTAAATCCACGCGGATTACCCGGTGTTGCGCCTTGAGCACGTCGGTCCAAGCATCCCAGGTATGCAAACTGGCGCCAGTGCCGTGCAAAAGAATGATGGGTTCAGGGTCATCCCTAGGCCCCTCATCACGCAAATGCACGCGCATGCCATCAACGGCCACAAATTGGGAAGGCGGCGGCGCCCAGCGAGCCATCAAATCCTCTACAGGGCGGTCCGGTGCCCACACGGCAAACACGCCAATTACTGAGAGTGGGACCAAGAAAACCAGCAGATTTCGAAAAATTTTGTACATTGGCATCACTTATTTCCGTAAAAGTTTCGAGTTACTCGAGAGGCTATTGCCATCGATAATAAGTAAAAATCGGCTGCATTCACTATCCTTTTATGACAGTCCTATGGAATCTAATGGACTGTCCATGCAACAGTAGACAAACAGATTTACCCAATTGGTGCGGACCAGCGTGCTGCCGTGGCGTGATGAGGCGGCGGGATTCGAGTACGCTAGGCGCCTGCGCGCAGACAGCAAAAATATGATCAGCCTAATTCAGTCACTTTGATGAGCCAGCAGACCCAACCGCTTACTACTTTGCCTGCTGCTGATGCAGTACAACGCCGCCTGGTGCAGGTGCTGTTTATTGGCGTCTTTATGGCGGCACTCGATTCAGCCATTGTGGGGCCAGTCCTGCCTGCATTGCGTGCAGCATTTGGTATCGATAACCGTACTGCCGGGCTGATGACTACCGTTTTTTCCTTGAGTTCGATGTGCAGCACGGCGCTAATGGCTTACTTCAGCGACCGCCATGGCCGCCGTCCGGTGTATCTGGCTAGTGTGGCGCTTTTTGCCATAGGCTCGCTGTGCATTGCCGCTGCCCCTAGCTTTGATCTGCTGCTGCTCAGCCGCGCGATCCAGGGCATCGGAGCAGGGGGCATTGCGCCAGTAGCCAGTGCGGTGATTGGTGATGTGTTCACCGCCGAGCGGCGGGGCCGTATTCTGGGGCTGATTGGCGCCACCCATGGCATGGCGTTTGTGCTCGGGCCGCCACTGGCGACCGTGCTTACATCCACTCTGGGTTGGCGCTGGCTGTTCTTAGTGAATATTCCCGTTGCGCTGGTTGTGCTAGTTTTGGGCGCACGCAGCTTGCCGGGCCAGCGCAGCGACACGGCACTCGGACCCATCGACATTGCAGGTATTACCCTGACCTTATTGTTCCTGCTGTGTCTGGTGCTAGGGATTTCGCGCCTGGCGGACTCGGCCACCGGGATGCTGCTGTGGCCCTGGTTTCTGGCTGCCAGTGGCGTACTGCTGGCCGCTTTGGTGGCGGTTGAGAAGCGCCAGGCGCATGCGCTGATTCCCATTGCGCTGTTTGCAAACCGGCAACTCGCTTTTGTCTATATGCTGACGCTGGGCGTGGGCTTCTCCATGGGTGGCATTGTGTTTTTGACCACCATTGCCACGCTGGCTTATGGGGTGAGCGTCGAGCATGCGGGGCTGGCACTACTGCCTTTGGTGCTGTGCTCCATGGTGGGCTCGATGGCGGCTGGGCGTCTGCTGAACCGTCTGGGT
>CAJBBZ010000075.1 GCA_903951445.1 uncultured beta proteobacterium | reverse complement strand
TGATTTCTGACTCTGTGTGGCACAGTATCAAACTTCAAGCGATTGAACAAGAGCAAAAACGAAACGATCTACAGAAAACGCAAAAGAAGTCTGCCACGAGAGCCAAACTAAGCAAGAAACCCAAAAGTGTCGCTGCTCCCAAGCCGTCAAAGCAGCCAAAGAAGCAGCAAGTGACTGACAAGTCAGCGCAGCCCCCAAAGCAGCAAAAGTCAAGATCACAGATTCAGAAGCCACAAGTACTGCCCAAAGTGTTCAGCAACACAAGTAAATCCAACCTAGCGACACCACAGACGCCAATGAATAGTGCTAGCAGTCAAACTCCTCAAAGCCTAGCAAAGGCTCGTTCTGAGCGTGTTGCTCACGATCCCAACTCAGTCGCCAACATTCAGCGACAACTTGATCCACTTGCTTCTAGTGATGTCGTGAAGCGACTGACGAATTGATTCGTTCTAAGAAGTTCTGAAATGAACAGACTCGTGCGACTGAACCAAGTCTGAAATTTGTCGTCTAACTATACTTTTATAGTAAGCACGATCAGTCGTGGTTTTGACAAGTTCTTTTGTAGCGAAATAGCTTTTGCGGTATACTATTTTGTATACTACTTTACTTTTTTACTATATACATCATATAGTTACCACTAATAAAATGACGTTCGGGACGTAGAGACCGGAGGTTCGAATCCTCTCACCCCGACCAAATGACCTTTAAGTAAACCCACTTATTTTTTGGAATGTGGGTTTTTTGTTGCCTATTAGCGATTCATGGGCAGCTAGAAGGGGCATCTCTCCTAAACATGCCCTTATGCAGAGCTGAGATGCGTTTGTACAAGCAGTACTTGACAAAGTAAACTACCTGTTTACACTAGGCGCCAATGATCTCAACTTTCAAGCACAAGGGTTTGGAGCTGTTTTTTACCAAAGGCAGTTACAAAGGCGTGCCTGCGCAGCATGGTGCCCGCATTGAGCGGATGCTGGACAGATTGGATGCCGCCCGCGAAGCCAAGGACATGGACTTGCCTGGCTTCAAGTTCCATGCGCTCAAAGGTGATAGAAAAGGCGAATTCGCAGTTTCAGTTTCCGGGAACTGGCGAATCACCTTTGAGTTTGATGGCCAAGATGCCGTAAATGTTAATTTGGAGGACTACCACTAATGAAGTCTCTACGAAACCCCCATCGCAAGCCGACGCATCCCGGCGCAGTGTTGCGCGAAGATGTCTTGCCCGAACTGGGCTGGACCCAAGTTGAGCTGGCTCATCGGCTCATGGTCAGCCGGCAAACCGTTTCACAACTGCTGCATGAAGAGAAATCAGTCACGGCAGAAATGGCGATCCGAATTTCCAGCGCTGTGGGTGGAACGCCTGAGAGTTGGCTCAGTATGCAACAGGCAGTGGACCTATGGGATGCGGGAGTCAAGCTCAAAAGCAATCCAGCACTTGCGCCATTGTTTCGCCAAGCGAGCATTGCTGCCTGAGACGCAAGCCGACTCGCCTATATTCAAGTTGAGCGTCAATTTTTTTGACGCTTGGTATCAGCCTGAAAAGACAGAAAACCCGTTTATTTGACGAGTGCTGAAAATAAGATCATTGGCATTTTGTGCTCAACTTTTCACCCTCGAAAACCATCGAGCAGGTTTAAATAAGTCTGGATATCCTAAAGTACAGTAGTCAGTGCGGACCCAGGCCGCTCAGGAGACGATCCCTAAGCAGGGGCTCTGCAAAGACTTTTTTCTTGTACCAATTGCTGAGCGTGCCCAGGCCTCTAGCATTCAATCTATCCACTTTCCGTAGCACAGGAAATCTCTGACTGCTGACATAGCGACGTCTTCGGCATGCAGAGCTTGATTTGCTATGTTTAAGAAACGTTGCTCGTCAACTTCTATCGAGGCCATCGACCAGTCACTGAAGTCACGGACCGCAATAGCATTGAACCTGATAAGAAGAAAATTAGAATGCCGTGGGTCATTTTCAATGACTTTAAAGAGTGAATTTACATTGGCTGATGAGCCTTCAAGCACTTGAAGAAACCAGCCCGAATGCGAGATTAGCACCCCAGTAATGCCGCGAGTAGGATTGTTACGCAGACATGTAGCCATTAGCTCGTCGTATTCGACACCCTTTATCAGCGAACGGCTTCGATACACCAATTGAATGAGCTGTTGATCGATGACTTGAATTGAATCGATGAAAGAAGCAGTCATTTCTGAAACCTTTAATGTCAAACCCGTACTACTATTAACACGGCAGCGGCCTGTACCAGGGGTGCAACGCGCTCATGTTCGTCCTCGGTCTCGTAGGTCGTGAAGCCGGCAGCAAGCGCTTCAGCGAGCATTTTCTCCGTCAGACACTTTACCTTCACTGCGTGACGCTCTGTGCCGGAGTTGGCGCCAGGAGGGATGTTTTCCTAGATCCATGTTCCGACCCACCTAAGAACTCGCTTGCTAAAGACAGCCTGCCTGCCTCTTGTACCAACATCGACACCGGTTTCTCGACCCGAGGCTGCTTACCCGATACAACCGGCTAGCCGCAGGATATCCTACAGCACAGTAGTCAGTGCGGACCCAGGCCGCTCAGGAAACGATCCCTAAGCAGGGGCTCTGCAAAGACTTTTTTCTTGTACCAGTTTGGGCCGCATGCAGATCAGGTTCTTCCAAGCGATAGTTTCATCCAAACGATTCGCGGATCAGCCTTAGTTCAAGACTTTCTAGAAGAATTGGGTAAAACGTATCCAACCTACACCGAAACAATGCGTTTTAAAGCTGGCATAATTTAACTCCTACATTCTATTTTTTTATTTTGCATCAATTATCAAAGACTTCAAATACTGCAATTGACATTGTCTACCTATGGGTTAATGGTAACGAAAGTGAATGGCGCGCCAAGCGTCAAAAATATGCGCAAGACTTAGAAGCAACCGGCTATTTGGGTTTTGCCAAGTTTGGCAATGTTGAAGGTCGCTACCGCGACAATGACGAGTTGCGATTTAGCTTGCGGGCACTTGAAAAGTTCTTTCCTGAACACGGCCATATTTTCATCGTCACGGATGGTCAAGTGCCCGATTGGTTCCAGGCTTCCGATCGAATTACCCTTGTCGATCACCATCAACTGATTCCCCATTCAGCCTTGCCAACATTTGATTCAGGAAATATTGAGTCGTATATTCATCATATTCCAGGGTTGTCAGAACGCTATTTTTATTTGAATGACGATGTTTTCTTTGGTTCATCCGTATGTTTGGAGAATTGGTTTTTTGATAATGGTATTTATGTCTCTTGGTCTGATGATCCTGAGGTAAAGGGCAACCAGTTGCAAGCTGAATCGACATCCCTAGAAAATGCCAGTCGCCTATCCAAGCAGTGGCTCCAAGCAAAATCAGATGGTGCGAATTTAAGCACCCATTCATTCGCCCAAAAGATGCTGTCGGATTATCAACACACGCCCAGAACTTTCTCCCATTCTCCAAGACCCATGGTGAAATCACTGATGTTGGAAATTGAACGTGATGCGCCCGATTTATTTGCGATAGTCAGGTCAACTGTTTTTCGTACCTGGAATAAGCCCACCATCATTTCCGACTTTGTTTTGCGTTGGGCCTTGGCCCATGGCTTTGCTAAAACAATAGACCACTCCCATTTGTGCATAGCGACTGGCCAATCGTTGGAAACACAATCTCTGAAGCACCTCAAAACGCTATTTGGCGGGTTAGATTTTTTTTGCATCAACGACACCACGGACGATGCTAAAGACAGCGATCCACGTCTGCTTCAAATGCATCAGATTTTAAGTGCGCTGCTGCCCGATGCTTCCAGATGCGAGCTGGTAAGTAGCGCCGTCGACACCATGCCGCGACTTCATGCCAACGGGTTCTGTTAAAGGAGCGAGCAGCACGCTTTTAGTAGCTGCTTGCGCTCGCTCCATGAGCGCCAGAGGCTCAATCAATGCCAGGCGGCGCAAATCGGCTCTTGGTCGACCGACGAGCCGTTCCTCCGTTGATGCATGAAGAGAAAGCCGTTAGCGCTGAAATGGCCACCCGCATTTCCGGCGCCGTGGGTGGCACGCCAGAGCGTTAGCTCAGCATGCAACAGGCCGTTGACCCGTGGGAGGCGGGGATTAAGTTCAAAAGCAACCCGGTACTGCCGCCCCTTTTTTTTCCAGCGAGGATGGCTGCCCGAGATGCAAGCAGACCCACTTCATTTAATGCAATGTGGGGTTTTTATTGCTTGTTGGCGGCTCAGTCACCGTCTTCATTTTCATTGGCAAGTTCCGACTTGAGACGATAGGCATCGATGTCAAAGTCGGTGCTGTCAGCGACAGCGACCTGTACCAGAGGTGCAACGCGCTCCCGCTCTTCGTCGGTCTCGAAGCTCGTGAAGCCGGCAACAACTGCTTCAGCAAACAGTTTCTCCGTCAGCCGCTTTGCCTTTACTTCGTGGCTCTCTATGTCGGGATTGGCGCCAGGAGGAATGTTTTCCTCGATCCATGTCCCGACCCACCTAAGAAATCGCTTACTCATGACGACCCTCCTATCTCATGCATCGATACCGGTTTCCCGACCCAAAGAGGCTTGCCCTGAACATCAGGCCAAGCCCCAAAAAAATTCTACTGCACAGCATGGAGTTCGAGCTGATAACTCGCAAAAAACTATCGCTCAGCAGTTATTGGCAAATTCTTATGCTGTCAGCAAGCGGGGCCGCATGCAGCACCAGGGCCCGGAGCCTTTGCAGGAGTGATTTTGCGGGTATCGGCGAGGGTGAACTAGGGGCGGAAAAGCCTTTGCTGGACTTCTCGCCTCGCGCCAATCCGTAGGGGCAGATATCTCCAGAGAGTGCAGCTTCGGCTTGGTTTGGTCATCGACTGGATCGCATATTCCTCATTTTCAATTCAATTTCTGCATTATTCATCGCAGGAGTATCCTTGATGCGAGGTTTGGGGAGTTACTTACTGAGGGAATTGGCCTGATCGCGTTAGCCCTGCGACATAAATCAAGGCCTGACCAGTAAACTAGGCACAGCACATTCCAATACGCATAGAATTAAATGCAATGATTCGTAGCTCCTTTATTACGTTCTTTCTGGCTGTGTTTTTGTGGCAGTCGCTGGTAGTGTTCGGGTCCACGCAACTGGCGCAAGGTGCTGGGTTTATAAATCATATGGTCGCGCATGGTCAGGATGCCAATCACCACCATGACGCAAACCAGTCCTTGCATTTGGACGGCGACGATAGTCCTTTAAACCACCTGCACGCCGATACAAATGCCAACACCGCAGTTCTGGTCACTTCGTTTCAACTTGTCGTGATCAGCGTCACATCGTTCTCTCCGCCCGCGATAGGGCCTACTGTGTGGCTTTCCCAGATACTTGAAGGTCCATTCCGTCCACCCATGGCGCTCGCCTAGCGAAAGCGGGGCCTCTTGATTGGGGCCACCGTTCTTCGCAGTTCCAACTTCATTTGGCGGCTTCTGACTGATCTGTCCTGAAGTCAATTTCGCTTACGTGCGAGAACTTTGGATTGCCCTTATCGATGAAAAAATTTGTTTACAAGTTGGTCGTGGCCTTACTGCTCATTGCCGTGCCGCTCATGGCCATTGCGCACGGAATTTCTGAAGCCGACAAGCAAAGTATGCTGAGCGGCGGCTATGTCCGATACATCGGACTGGGCGCCAGTCACATGCTCACCGGTTACGACCACTTGCTGTTCCTGTTTGGCGTAGTCTTTTTCCTAAGTACCTTCAAGGACATAGCAAAGTTCGTCACTGTCTTTACGATTGGGCATTGCATCACGCTGATCTTTGCGACCTACTACCAGATCACCTGGAACTACTACTTGGTGGACGCCATCATTGCCATTAGCGTGATCTACAAGGGCTTCGACAACAACGGAGGGTTTCAGCGTGTCTTTGACATGCAGTCGCCTAACCTGTTGGCTGCGGTCTTTGGTTTTGGTTTGCTGCATGGCTTTGGTCTGTCCACGCGCCTTCAGCAGTTACCACTGGGTGACGACGGCACAGCCACGCTGTTGCGCATCCTGAGCTTTAATGTGGGGGTAGAAATTGGTCAGATTGCAGCTTTAACCGTCATGGTGGGATTGCTGGCTTTCTGGCGCCATAGGCCGTCTTTTCAGCGATTCAGCTTTGCGGCCAACCTTGCTTTGGTCTATGCAGGTCTGTATTTGCTATTCACACAGTTACATGGGTACCAGCACGATGCCCACCCGGACGATTTCCGCTTCCCCGCGCAAGAGCACAAACATATCCATGAAGACATGGATATTGACAAAATGGTCGACCCCGATCGCGACAACCTTTGACTTTGACTTTTTTTGATTTGCATTATTTATCCCTAGGAGTTCATCATGAAAAAATTCGTTCACTTGCTCACTTTCATCGCCACTATTGCCGTCGTACCTGCTGCTTTCGCCGGCGGCGACGGCGGTTGTCACTTCCATGGCGACACCCCAGTGAAAGAGACTGTCCTTATAGATTGCGCTTCCAAACGCAAAGACATGTTAATTAAGAACGGAAAGATTGACGCCTCTTGGGCGGGGGTCAAACTGGAGCAATCTGAAACGGTGGAATTTAAAAACAAGAAAGAGTGGAAGCTCACCTTTAAAAACTCTAATGAGAAAGACGCCGCAAAGCAAACTCTCTACCTGTTTTACGCTTTAAACGGTAACTTTCTGGTTGCCAATTTCAGCGGGAAATAATTTATTGGAAATGCGGTGGGTCGAACTTCGCACGAATCTGCGATAGAACCCTACTTCTTGAGTACCCGAATTTGTTTTACGCAAACATAAAACATGCTGGGGAACCTCTGCATAAGTCCAAACCCGTCATTTCGAGCGCAGCGAAGTAATCCATTTTGGCTTGCCAATATTGCACTGATGAATCGCCGCGTCGCTGCGCTGCTCGCGATGACGGACTTATACAGATTTTCTCTAGGGCCCGAAGAAGGCTCACCCACCAACAGCTGTAATGACTCGGGATTTTTCGTCAATAACCGTGACCGTCTTCGCTTCAAGTCCTCCAAAAAGCCGGTGTGAAAATAATCACCATCGTAAATAGCTCCAATCGGCCAAGCAACATAGCCAGGGTACAGATCCAGGTTTGAAAATCTGTTAGTACTGCGAAGGTGGTTGCAGGACCTACCAGATTAAGTCCGGGACCCATATTATTGATAGAAGCAACCACCGCTGAAAGTGCCGTCACCAGGTCGCATCCGCTTGCTAGCATGAGCAAAGTACAAAAAATAATGGAGGCACCGTACAGAAACAAAAACGCGAAAATAGAGTCGATCACCGAGGGTTCATAGACAACCCCATTTAATTTCACAACCATCGGTGACTTTGGATGTACGAGCCTGTGTAATTCACTGAAACAGTGCTTGACCAATAGTTGGGCGCGTATCATTTTTATTCCACCTCCAGTGGAGCCTGCCGCGGTCGCAAAGCAAGATAAAAATATCATCAACACCGGCGCAAACGCGGGCCATAAGTTGTAGTCTTGTGTGGCTAAACCTGTGGTGGTAGCAATAGATACTACGTTGAAGGCCGAGTGCCGCAGTGCCGTTAGAAAATCGGGGTACACCTGGTATGCCCAAAGAAAATAGGCTACCAAAATGACGCTGCCTATCATGACAAGCCAAACCATGTGGGCTTCCTTGTCCTTGACATAGGCCTGCAGTGTCCGGCCAGAGAATGCCAAAAAGTGTGTGGAAAAATTAATCGCAGCTAACAACATGAATGCGATGGCTACCGCCTCCATTGGCGCTGAATCAAAGAAGCCAAAGCTTGCATCGTGCGAGGAAAAACCACCCAGGCCCATGATGGAAAAGGTGTGAATCAGCGCATCTAGCAGTGGCATCCCCACAGCCCATAAGCTAAAGGTACAGGCCGAGGTGATCAGCACATAAACCAGCCACAATCCTTTGGCTGTCTGGGCGATGCGGGGCGTAAGCTTGGCATCCTTCATCGGCCCCGGGGTTTCCGCCTTAAACGCCTGGCTGCCACCGACCCCCAGCATGGGCAAAACTGCGACTGCTAGCACCACCACACCCATGCCACCTAGCCAGACGAGAAATGTACGCCAAACGTTGATAGAACCTGGCAGTTGGTCCAAATTCGAAATAGTGGTGGCACCCGTGGTGGTCAAGCCCGACATCGTTTCAAAATATGCGTCGGTGAAGCTGAGGCCTGGAATACTCAGCATCAAAGGAATGGTGGCAATTGCCGGCAGCACCATCCAGGTCAATGCAGAAAGCAAAAAACCATCTCTATTACGTAACTCTTTGCCGAGCGAAGCCTGACGCGTAACAGCCCACATAAGCAAACCAATAATGCCGGCAACCACCATTCCAATTACAAAACTCCAAACAGCATGATCATCCAGGTACCAGGAAATCGCCGTCGGAAACAACATCAAGCTTGCAAATATCAGGATGATGAACCCAAGGATATTCAAAACTCCCGCAATTCTTTGCATCATAGGATCCCGTTCATCCAAAAAAGCTGGCGCTTACCTGAAGGAGTTTTTCAATTTTCCGCACCGTATTTTCCCCTGTGACGAACAAAATTAAGTGGTCTTCCGTTTCAAGTACTAGGTCATGGTGCGCCATCAATACCTCTTGGCCGCGCACTACGGCACCCAATAAAGCACCCACTGGCCATGTAATGGCGTCCACTCGACGTCCCACACACTGACTGGTGGTTTTGTCGCCATGAATCACGATTTCCAGTGCCTCCGCCGCACCTCTACGCAAGCTGTGTACGCGCGCCACATCAGCACGCCGAATATGCGCAAGAATGGAGCCAATAGTGACATCGGCAAGCCCTACAACAACATCAATTTTGCTGTCTTCGAGAACACCGACATAGACGCTTTGATGGATGAGCGATAAGACGCGGTGCGCTCCCATTTTTTTCGCTAACAGCGATGCAATGATATTTCGCTCGTCATTACCTGTCGCAGCGACAAACAGATCTACCTGGGCGATATCCTCGTTAATTAATAATTCACTGTCGTTTTCATTCCCATGCAAAACTACCGTTTTATCCAACAAAGCCACCAACTGATGCGCGCGTTTTTCATCGGCCTCAATCAGCTTCACCAAATGGCTGCCCTCCAGATCCTGGGCCAGACGGTAACTAAATTCTGAGCCTCCCGCGATCATGATGTGTCTAACCGGGCGGTCAGCCTTACGCAACTCCTCCATAACCCGACGCATATCGGCGGTGCGGGAAAGAAAAAACACTTCGTCGCCGTCTTCGATAAGCGTATCCGCGCGTGGCTGCACTGTGCTCTTATCGCGGAATATGGCAACGATTCGCGCGTCCGTATTCTTCAAGTGATTGTGCAGATTACCTATTCGGTCGCCCACCAAAAGGCCGCCGGCTTTCGCGCGAACAGCCACTAGGCAAACTTGGCGCTCGGCAAACTCCAAAACCTGAAGCGCCTCTGGATAATCAACCAGATTTTCAACATACCGTGCAAGCATAAGCTCGGGGGATATAGCATGACTGATACCAAAAACATCTTCGCCGGACAAACGCGGGTCATCTAAATACTCAGAAGACCGCACCCGCGCAATGCGTTTGGGTACATTAAATATGCTGGACGCAATTTTGCACGCCATCATGTTTATTTCATCCACCTCGGTCACGGCGATAAGCAAGTCGCAGTCAGCTATCCCCGCCTCTTTCAAAATAGAGGGGTGCCCGGCATTTCCCGCAACGGTGCGCAAGTCATATTTAGCGGCGAGCTCTTTCAGCTTGGTGGCATCACGGTCAATGACAGTAATGTTGTGGCGCTCATTGGCCAGACTTTTTGCTACCGATGTTCCAACCTGTCCGGCACCAAGAATGATGATGTTACTCATTGATATATTCCCAACGAACTATCTATTTAGAATGACTTATGCTTATATTTTCGATGTAATGATAGTTGCAAAGTAGCCCTTTATCAATCATTAGTTACATAATTTTTATCAGAATTTTCGGCGCGGAGCATTACGAGCCATCGGCTAGGTCTCTATGTTTATCTCTCGCCTGTTTTCGTGTTGTGGTCTTTGAAGCTCCAATCGTCGACGGGTTGACTGCTGCGATTTTGATCGAGTTTTGATGCAAATCTTTGGCTGAACTTTTGGTTTGCTGCTCTTCATTTGCAGGTAATGGGTAATCGATACCGTAAATCGTTGTTTATTTCTACGCTGAATATGGCAGGTCGCGGATAGATGCATGCCGCACCTGTGGACTGCCGGACGCGCCGCCCACACAAATACCTGTGCTCTACTAAGGCGGTGAGGCTGAAGCGTTAAAAATCCTGTCGAATATGCAATCCCCACTGCCCTTAGAAAACGCCCGCCATTGAGCGTAAACCCCGAGCCGAAACCCCTTCTTGGCCCTTATGCTCCGGTTAATATCGCCAGCTTATTAGGAAAGCACTATGAAATCAAATATTCGCACCTTCGCCCCGCTGCTTACCATCGCGGCTACCCTGCTGCTAGCGACTGGCCAGTCCGCGTTAGCGCAGGCCTGGCCGACTAAACAAGCGATCAAGCTAGTGGCGGTCTTTCCGCCAGGCGGCTCAGTGGACCAGGTGGCGCGCCTGCTGGCGCAGCCGCTGTCCCAGCAAATCGGTCAGAGCATAGTGGTGGAGAACAAGGGCGGCGCATCCGGTGCCATCGGGACTGCTGCCGTTGCGGCGGCCGCACCTGATGGCTACACCTTTGCCGTGGTGTTTGACACGCACGGGGTCAATCCCAGTCTGATGCCTAATATGGTTTTCGATTCGCGCAAGGACTTGGCGCCGGTCGTACTCATAGGCACCGCGCCCATGGTGTTGGCCACCCACGCCGGGTCCGAGTTCAAAACCTTCGCCGATGTGGTCGCTGCCGCAAAGGCCAAAAAAGGCGCGAGCTACGGCACCATCGGTACGGGCAGCCTCGGGCATTTGGCCATGGAGCTACTGGGTAAAGGTGCGGGGCTTGAGTTTCAGCATATCCCGTACAAAGGGGGCGGCCCCTTGATGAACGACGCCGTGGCAGGGCATGTGCCGCTGGCGATCGGATCGGTCTTTCTGCTCAAACCCCATGTGGATAGCAAGCGCATGCGACCGCTGGTGGTGACAACCTCCAAGCGCTCCCCCGATTTGCCGGATGTACCAACGCTTGCTGAAAGCGGTTTTGCCGGATTTGACGCGCCCGCCTGGTGGGCTGTGCTGGCGCCAGCGAAGACACCGCCAGAGATCATCAAGCGCATGAACGAAGAGATCAACAAAGTGATGCGCATGCCAGATACCGCTAAACGGATGGACGCCCAAGGTATCGATGTCGTGGGCGGCACGCCAGAGGCAGCACGCGTGTTTATCGAGCGTCAGATGGATGTTTGGGCCAAGGTCGTGAAGGACAACAATATCCAGGCCGATTGAGTGCGTAGACCCGCCGCACGGGCCGCAGTCAGCTGACTATTCCTCGGGGCTTATCTGCAGCGCAACCAAAATGCGTGCGACCATGTTATAGGTGGCAATAGCGGTGGTCAGCTCGACGATTTGCGTCGAATCAAAATGCACACGCATGGCTGCGAATAGTGCATCGCTGACTTTTACGTCCAAGGTCATCTGGGCCGCATATTGGATGATGATTTTTTCCACATCGCCCAAGTCAGCACCAGTGGGAACCTCGCGCGGATCAGCGTCCACAAACACGCGCAAAGCATCAAGTTCTGCTTGGCTTCCTCCTGCTGCTAGAAAGTCGGGGGCGTGGTGGTGGTATTCATAGTCCGCCCCTGTCAGCAGCGCCACCGTGCAAATACCCAGCTCGCGCAGTTTGCGGCTGGTGGGCAAACCGGTACGCACCGCCTTGAGATAGACATTCCACCCCCTGGCGATAGGTTCGCTCCACAGCAAGGCTTTGTCCAGGTTGATCAGCGCACCGCCGCGACGGGTAAGAATCGCTTCGACCAGGTCGGTAGGCTGGGGTTTATGTTCGGCTGTCCACTCGGGTATTCGCATAGGGTTTCTTGCTCAGTAAAAAGCCACATAGACTTTGACCAAAATCACGCGAGGCTAATCGGGTATGCATAGGCAAACCTGTACTGGAAGCTCACGGGTCTTTGGGCATCTTAAGTCAACAGCTAATCCCTTTAGCGATTGCATGGTGCCGTTTGCCTGAGTGTCAATACCTAGCTATTGAGCCTATCCGATGCCGATTTAAGGTGACCCTTGGCTTGCACCAATGTCCCCGCCTTGCCTAGTCCAAAAGCAGGCATATTGGCATACACATTCTCATAACTGCCCGGGCCCGCCTTATAAGTTTCGTGCCAAATACCTACGGTGCCGTCCGTGCCAATCGCTTTGTTAAAGGCTTGCCAGGCCGGTAAATGCGCGGAGTCTTTGTTCTTAGCGTAATCCATCAATTGCTCCATGGAGCGCCAATATTGAACCAGAATAATGGTCCGCGAAAACCACATTTCATGATGCATTAAGCCCAGCTCGGGCCGTGTGTACAACTCTTTAAGCATTTTTGGCATCGCACCAAAGACCGGTAATAGCTTGTGCAGTAACCAAGGTTTATTGAGCCGCATACCGATAAGAAAAACCACAAAATCACCCTCCATCTTGGAGGTCATTCGGTCTTTGTAAATCATGGAAACCCCATTTATAAACATAAAAAAATGTAATGGCTACAACTTGCAAGTGAAGTCTGCTTGACAGCGTCTATTTATTTTAACGAATATTTAGACACCGTCAAGCCGGGTAATTAGAATGGGCCAATGCGCACCAAAATCCTAGGAAGACCCAAGGCGGACCCCTCCCGTGACTTGCGGCGCGAACTGCTGCTAACCAGCCGACAGCTACTAGACGAAGGCGGCCCGGCGGCGCTCAGCATGCGGGAGGTGGCGCGGCGTGCTGCCTGTACCCACCAGGCGCCTTATCACTATTTTGAAAATCGAGAGGCCATCATTGCCTCACTGGTGGCTGACGGATTCGAGGCGCTCGCTGCCTGTTTAAAAGAGGCCAACGACTTGAGCACCACCCAGGGTGTACGGGCGGTGTTGGTGGCTTCGGCCGCCGCCTATGTGAACTTCGCCTTGGACCAACCTGGTGTATTTCGCATCATGTTCCGGCCCGAAGTGTGCGACCCGGCGCGGTTTTCTGCGGTGCAAGCGTCCGGCGCCCGTGCCCGAGATGAATTGGATAGGCTGAGCGGCATCGTGCATGGCAAAAAGGCGCACGCCACCATGGCTACCATTCTGTGGGCGCATGTGCATGGGCTGGCATGCCTGTTACTGAACGGCCCTTTGGGTAGTCAATTTGAATCTGAGGCCGATCGCGCGAATTACCTGCGAACCGTGGGTGCGAAATTTGCCGATCTGGTGGTGCCGCAATCCTCACCCTAGCAAGTCGGTCGAGCCGGTATCCGCTAGGCGACAAGGCCTAGATTCCGCCAGCGCGAAGCGGCTGGGTCTTCACGCGCTACCGGTAGCTGTTGCTTGGCGCGCAAGTAATGGTGGGTGTAGACGTCCAAATAGGCGTCCAATGTTTCTGCGGCCAGGGCCTCGCCCGCTAGTTCCAGACAAAGTGCGGCGACTTCGCTGGTGCAAAAATGATCATCGCGACGCGATCGACGCAGTTGGTAACGCGAGAGCTGCGAGGGCGACAAACTGAGC
Source organism: uncultured beta proteobacterium (assembly GCA_903951445.1). Taxonomy (GTDB): domain Bacteria; phylum Pseudomonadota; class Gammaproteobacteria; order Burkholderiales; family Burkholderiaceae_C; genus Allorhodoferax. The sequence continues at coordinate 41,845 of CAJBBZ010000075.1, read as the reverse complement.
ACTGGAAATCGGTCCAGATAAGGGCTTTTGCGAAACATCTTGCGCGCCTCTGCCCATGTACCGTCTAACAAGATAAACAAAGTACGCTTAGCGCTGGGCCCGGACGCATCGTGCACGGCGTGCACCACGCGCTCCGGCGGCGCGTACTCTGCGGGGAACACCACATAAGGCTGCCATTGTGGGTCGGCCAGCAGGGCGAGCAAAGCGGGGTCGGTTTCAGTGCGCGCCCAGCCAAAGGCGTGGGTATCTTCGACGACATCGGCTACCAGCCACCCGGTATTACTGGGCTTGAGCGCTTCGATATCCGCCATCAACAAACATACGCCGGCCTGCGTTGATAGGCTTGGGCGCAAATGACACATACAGTGGCTGGGCACCAAGCGACAGCCGTCGCAGCGCGCACCTTTGATACCACCACGCGCTAGAAAGGGCTTGGAACTGCGGGCTAAGCGCGCTGCGCGCAAGCGGGCAACGGCATGGGGTGAGGCCGCAACGGGATGCATAGGTATAGAGCGTCCTTACCGACAGGCTGCGCGCCTTATCCCTATCCGTTCCTTTAGGCTTTGGTGCGCATTAGAGGCTTTTATATTTGCATGAAGGCGAGCTTATAGGATGTAGTGGTATCTTAATCTAGACATCCGCTACCATTGAATTTAACGTCTGAGAGTTGGAAAAATGCGTTTTCTATTTGCCTGCTTACTTGCACTTTTTGCAAGCACACATTTCGCCTCAGCCCAAGTCATCCCCGTCGTATTTGGCGCGCAAGGTGCAAGCGGCAATGTGGAGCCCACGCTTACCTTTTTATGGCCAGGGTCCACGCCAAAGGCAACACTCATTTACATACCCGGTGGCGAGGGGCGCCTTGGCTTAACGCCAGAGCGCAAAAATCTGGGCGGTTTCTATGGCGCAACACTGAAGCCCTTGAGCGATGGCAATATAAGCAGCGGTAGTTTTAATGTGGTGATTTTTGATTCACCGGTGCCCTTGCCCGTGGGTTCCAACTACCCGGTTTCCCGCACCAGTGCGGAACATTTGGCGCGCATCGAATCGGTTGTTCGCTATTACAAATCAAACTACGGTGTTCCGGTGTGGCTTATGGGCCATAGCAATGGCGCTGTCAGCTTGACAGAGGTTTATGCCATGCTGCAAAGAGAGAATAAAACTGATTTGATTGCGGGCGCCATCTACAGCTCTGCGCGCAATGGCGCTCGCTTTGATAACAAAACGCAGTTATCTATACTTTTTCTTGCCCACGAAAAAGACGCCTGCGCTAAATCGACGAATTACAACTCGCGCAAAGTTTTTGAAGAACAGCGCAGCACCAATACCCAACGCCTGCGCTACGTGCTCATTCGGGGCGGCGAAGGCCAAGCCCAGGATGTTTGCAGCTCGGGTTTTCATATGTTTTATGGCGCAGGGCAAGAGGCTTATCAAGCCATTGAAACTTTTGTGTTTGGCCCATAAACGCAAGGGGTGGCCCGCATTCAGAAGTTAAAGCTTCCAGTCCCTAAAGGTATCAAGCGCCGCCACCGGGAAACCCGCTCAAATCTGAGCGCATGCGCTCCAAGACCGACGGCCATGCGCGTTCCTGCGTTTGCCGGTACAGCCTGACACTGGGATACCAGGGACTATCGTCCCGATGAAGCATCCAGCGCCAATCAGGGGTGTAAGGCAGCAAAATCCAGGTTGGCTTGCCCAGCGCACCGGCCAGATGCGCCACGCTGGTATCGACCGAGATCACCAAATCCAACAAATCGCACAAAGCTGCGGTATCAGAAAAATCCTCTATCTGCACGCCGAAAAAGCGGATCTGACTGGTTTGTAATAGATGCTGGTCGGCAGGTCGCATCTCTTTTTGCAAGCAGATGAATTCGAAGTCAGAAGACAAATACGGCAATAAATCTTGCAAGCGCACGCTGCGTTGCAAGTCGTTTTTATCCAGCGCATTGCCACTCCACACCAAGCCCACGCGCGGCTTGGTGCGCGGCCCTAAGCGGCGCTGCCAGCGGTCCCGCTGGGGCGCGGTGCTGGCCAGGTAAGGAGTGCGGCCGGGTAGGTACTCCAGCTGCGTTTGAAACGCCAGTGGCAGGCTCAGCAAGGGACAGTGGTAGTCAAACTGCGGTAAGGGCGCACCTTTTTCAATTATTTGGCTGACGCCTTCCAAGCTTGCAAACAGGGCCATCAAAGAGCGGGGGACTTCCAGGAGCACATGGGCGCCCAGGGCTTGAACGTCGCGGGCGTAGCGGCAAAACTGGATGCTGTCACCCAAGCCCTGTTCGGCGTGCAAGAGCACGGTTTTACCGAGCAGCGGCGCATCCCCCAGCCACGGCGGCTGCGCAAAGTCGCGTTTGCGCGAAGTAAACGCGTCCCGCTGCCAGCGCCACTCGTAGAGTTTCCAGCCCTGCGCAAAATCGCCGCACAGCAGCAATTCAATCGCCTTGTTCCAGTACGCATCCGCATAATTGGCTTGGATTGCAATGGCGGCGTCATAACTTGCTATGGCCTGCGCACTGCTTTGCAGCTCTTGCAATGCCAAGCCACGGTTATTGAAGGCGTGGGCTGCGTCGGCCTCTAGCGCAATGGCAGCGTCATAGCTACTTATGGCCTCCTCAAACCGGCCCAGGGCCCGCAGCGCATTACCCAGGTTGTAATGGGCTTGGCCAAGATCGGGCTGGGCCGCTATTGCTCGCACATAGCTGGTGGCCGCCTCGTCCCAACGCAATTGCTCCTGTAAAACCACGCCTCGGTTATTCCAAGCCTGGGCATAGTCCGGCTTAATTTCTAAAGCTTTTTCAAAATCGGCGAATGCCGCATCCAAGTGTCCGGTGGCATGCAACACAAGGGCACGGTTAAAAAACGCCTGTGCGTAATCCGCTTTGAGGCCAATAGCCTGACTCAGGTTGTCTATCGCCTCATCAAAGCGCTGGCAAGCGTGCAGCACCACTCCCTTGTGGTTAAAAACCTCTGCGTAACCAGGCCTCAGGTCTATAGCTTGCTGGTAACAGGACAGTGCCTCGTCAAAACGCTGCAATTCCTTGTAGGCCAGGCCCAAATTGAACTGCGCCGTGGCGTTGACCGGATTGGCTTGAACTGAAACGCTGATGCGCTCGACTGCCAAAGCGTAGTTTGTTGACTGCATGGCCATGACCCCCAGCATGTGCATGGCATCGGCATGCCCCGGATGCAGAGCCAGCATGCGCTCGTAGGCAAGCCTGGCCTGTTCGAGCTGGCCTTGCTGGTGCAGGGATAGTCCTTCCTGAAATAAGGCTGCCAGCGCCTGGGGGCCTTGCATAGGCCGCTTAACTACCCATCGCCGCAAGCGGCAAAGGGGAGGAACGTGGCTTGTGGGTCATAGGCGAATATTATCGGCTCGGCCTTGCGCTATTTACTGTTTTTCGGTCTGCCCAGCGCCACCGCTGGATGCGGCGCTGGTTTTAAAGGCCATTAAACTGTCAAGCGGTTTCAATTTCGGTGCAATAAAGGTATTTATGGCAATTCTCGTGACCGGCGGCGCAGGCTTTATCGGCAGTAATTTTGTGCTCGACTGGCTTGCCCAGAGCGAGGAAACCGTGGTCAATCTGGACAAATTGACCTATGCCGGCAATTTGCGCAATCTGGACCCGGTTAAAGACAATCCTAAGCATGTTTTTGTACACGGCGACATCGGGGACAGTGCCTTGGTGGCGACGCTGCTGGCGCGTTATCAGCCTCGCGCCATCCTTAATTTTGCGGCTGAAAGCCATGTGGACCGGTCTATCAGCGGCCCGGCGGAATTTATCGAAACCAATATTGTGGGCACCTTCCGCTTACTGGAAGCGGTGCGGGCGTATCGGGGTGGTCTGACAGAACCGGACGCTTCCAATTTCAGGTTTTTGCATGTGTCCACCGACGAGGTCTATGGCTCCTTGGTGCCGAATGAAGCCGCCTTTAGCGAATCGCGGCGCTACGAGCCCAATAGCCCGTATTCCGCCTCCAAGGCCGCCAGCGACCATTTGGTGCGCGCCTACCACCACACCTACGGTCTGCCGGTGCTGACCACCAACTGCAGCAATAACTATGGGCCATTGCACTTTCCCGAAAAGTTGATCCCCCTAATGATCGTGAACGCCTTGGCCGGCAAGCCCTTGCCTGTCTATGGCGACGGCCAGCAAATCCGCGATTGGCTGTATGTGAAAGACCATTGCTCGGCGATCCGCGTGGTGCTCTCGAGTGGACGTGTTGGCGAAACCTATAACGTGGGCGGCTGGAACGAAAAAGCCAACTTGGACATCGTGCATTCGGTCTGCGCGCTGCTGGACGAAATGCAGCCACGCAGTGACGCCCAGCCCTACGCTAGCCAAATCAGTTTTGTCACCGATCGCCCCGGCCACGACCGTCGTTACGCGATTGACGCGCGCAAAATCAGCGAAGAACTGGGCTGGAAACCGGCAGAAACTTTTGAAACGGGTTTGCGCAAAACCGTACGCTGGTATTTAGACAACCCACAGTGGGTGCAGGAAGTCCAATCGGGCGCCTACCGCGACTGGGTGGCCCAGCAGTACCAAGGCGCGGGCGGCGCCCCATGAAAATTCTGCTTCTGGGCCGCAACGGGCAACTGGGCTGGGAATTAGAGCGCAGCCTGGCCCCCTTAGGCGAGGTGGTCGCGCTGGCAAGCCAGGCCCAAGACAACCCGAACCAGTGGTGCGGCGATTTGGCAGACCTGGAAGGTTTACGAAAGGCTGTTCGCGCAGTGGCACCCGACTTGGTAGTGAACGCCGCCGCTTACACCGCCGTGGATAAGGCACAAACTGAGGTCGAGAAGGCTTACGCCATCAACGCCCAAGCGCCCGCCCTGCTGGCCGAAGAAACCCTGCGCCTTGGTGCCTGGCTGATGCATTTCTCGACTGACTATGTGTTTGACGGCAGCGGCGAGACGCCCTGGCGCGAGTCCGATACCTGTGCGCCGCTAAGCGTCTACGGCGCTAGCAAACGCCAGGGCGAACTGGAAATCGCCCGTAACCCTAAGCACTTGATCTTGCGCACTAGCTGGGTCTATGCCGCCCGTGGCAGTAATTTCGCCAAAACCATGCTGCGCCTTGGGGCTGAGCGCGAGGAACTAAGGGTTATCGACGACCAGATCGGCGCGCCCACCGGGGCAGAACTGCTGGCCGATGCCAGCGCGCAGGCCTTGCGCCAGGCGATGGCGCAGCCGGCCTTGGCCGGTCTTTACCACTGCGCGGCCGCCGGCCAGACCAGCTGGCACGGCTATGCCCAATTCGTGTTGCAGGAGGCGCGCCGCCTGGGAATGCCCCTCAAAGTAGCGCCAGAGCGGGTCTTGCCCATCCAAAGCGCGCAATATCCAGTCGCAGCCCCCCGCCCTTTGAACTCCAGGCTCGATTGCCGCCGTTTTAGGGATATATTTTCGATACACTTACCATTTTGGCAACTTGGGGTGCGCCGGATATTGCAGGAAATCGTTGAAACGCGTGAATTATGAAAAATATAAATAAATTAAATCGAAAAGGCATTATTTTGGCGGGGGGCGCGGGCACCCGCCTGTACCCCGCCAGCCAGGTGGTGAGTAAGCAATTGCTGCCCATCTACGATAAACCCATGATTTATTACCCGCTCAGCACCCTGATGCTGGCAGGTATTCGCGACATTCTGGTCATTTCCACACCGCAAGATACACCGCGCTTTTCTCAATTACTGGGCGATGGGGCGCAATGGGGTTTGAATCTGCAATATGCGATTCAAGACAGCCCGGATGGGCTGGCCCAGGCCTTCTTAATCGGCGAATCCTTTTTGCAGGACAGCCCTAGCGCACTGGTGCTGGGCGACAATATTTTCTACGGTCATGATTTTGCTTCACTACTGCAATCGGCAAATCAAAAAACTACGGGCGCCACTGTATTTGCCTATGCGGTGCAAGACCCGGAGCGTTATGGCGTGGTGGAGTTCGACGCGGCGGGTAGCGCGATCAGTTTGGAAGAAAAACCTAAAGCACCGAAGTCGCGCTATGCCGTCACAGGCCTGTATTTTTATGACCAGCAAGTGGTGCAACTGGCTAAACAAATCAAGCCATCACCGCGTGGTGAATTAGAAATCACCGATCTGAACCGCCTTTATTTGCAGGCAGGTCAATTGGATGTGCAAACCATGGGCCGTGGTTATGCCTGGCTGGATACCGGCACCCATGAATCGATGCTGGAGGCGGGTCAATTTATTTACACCGTCGAAAAACGCCAGGGGCTGAAAGTTGCTGCGCCAGAAGAAATAAGCTGGCGTAATAATTGGATCGACGACACACAATTAGAAAAATTAGCAAGCACTTTAGGCAAATCAGACTACGGGCATTATTTGCTGCGCCTGCTGAAAGAAAAGGTGTATTGATGCGCGTCACGCCTACTGCCATCGCCCATGTGCTGCTAATCGAACCACGGGTATTTGGAGATGCGCGCGGGTTTTTTCTGGAAAGCTATAACGAGCAGGTTTTTGCCGATGTTACCGGTCTGCAATTGCATTTCGTGCAGGACAACCACTCCCGTTCGCAGCGCCATGTACTGCGGGGTATGCATTTCCAAGCGGAACGGCCACAGGGAAAATTGGTCCGTGTGGTAGCCGGGGCGGTGTTTGACGTAGTCGTCGATATACGGCGAGATTCCCCGACCTACAGCAAATGGGTAGGTGTTGAACTTTCCGTGGACAACCAGCGCCAACTGTGGATTCCGCCCGGTTTGGCGCATGGTTTTCTGGTCCTATCTGAAAGCGCCGACTTTCTTTACAAAACCACCGAGTATTACAACCCTGCTTCCGAACGCTGCTTGGCTTGGAATGACCCTTTGGTCGCCATCGACTGGCCGCTGGGAGCTTCACAGCCCCTGGTATCGGACAAAGACGCCAAGGGCTTAGGCCTGGACCAACTATGAGCGAAACCCAAACAGCCCCGGTCAGCACCGCGCAGACAGCCGCTTTAGCGGTACTGGGCAGGGTATTGGTGGCATCCGGCAAACTGGATAACGCTACCGCACAAAAAGCGATGAAAGGTGCGCTGGGAAATCGCAAAAGCCTGATAGCGGAATTGGTAGATTCGGGAGCCATGAGCCCCATGAGCATTGCGCAGGCCTTGGCCCAGGCTTTTTCCGCACCCTTGTTAGACCTTGCTGCTATCAACCTGACGACACTACCCGACAAACTGCTGGACGAACGAATTTGCAAGGAATACCAACTCCTGGTTCTTGGTAAGCGCAACCATGCTCTGGTAATAGCCACGGTCGATCCGTCCAACCAGGAAGCTGCTGAAAAAATTAAGTTCGCCACCCAGCGCAATGTGGACTGGGTGGTTGTTGAATATGACAAGTTGCTACCGGCCCTAAAAACCGAAGAGCCGGTCGCTGCCAACACCATCATTACGGATTTTGCTGACAGCGATTTCGAAGAGCAAGAATTTATCGAGGAAACCGATGCGCCCTCACCGGCGGAAAACGAAATTGACGATTCACCGGTAGTGCGATTTCTGCAAAAAATGCTGTTTGATGCGGTCACCATGGGTGCTTCAGACTTGCATTTTGAACCCTATGAATTTACCTACCGCGTGCGTTTTCGCGTCGATGGCGAATTACGTGAAATCGCCAGCCCGCCACCGGCCATTAAAGAAAAGCTGGCCTCGCGCATCAAGGTGATTTCCCGTATGGACATTTCAGAAAAGCGTGTGCCGCAAGACGGGCGCATGAAATTGAAAATGTCGCGCGAAAAAACCATCGACTTTCGTGTCAGCACCTTGCCAACACTCTTCGGCGAAAAAATCGTAATCCGTATTTTGGACCCGAGCAGTGCCAAATTAGGCATTGAGGCCTTAGGCTACGAGGAAGCGGAAAAGCAGCGCCTGCTGCGGGCCATTGCACGGCCCTACGGCATGATTTTGGTTACCGGCCCCACCGGTTCGGGAAAGACAGTATCGCTCTACACCTGCCTGAATTTGCTCAACCAACCCGGCGTCAATATAGCGACCGCCGAAGACCCGTCCGAGATCAATATGCCGGGCGTCAACCAGGTGAATGTGAATGACAAGGCCGGGCTGACTTTTGCCGCCGCGCTCAAATCCTTTTTGCGCCAAGACCCAGACATCATCATGGTCGGCGAGATCCGCGACTTGGAAACCGCTGATATTGCAATGAAGGCGGCCCAAACCGGCCATCTGGTGCTCTCCACCTTGCATACCAATGACGCACCCACCACGCTCACCCGCATGCGCAATATGGGCGTGCAACCCTTCAATATTGCCGCCAGTGTGATTTTGATCACAGCGCAGCGCCTGGCGCGTCGCTTGTGCGTCAAGTGCAAAGAACCCTTTGATTTACCGAACGAAACCTTGCTGGAATCGGGCTTTAAAGAAGAAGATATCGACGGCAGCTGGAAGCCCTACCGCCCGGTGGGCTGCAGCGCATGCAACAACGGCTACAAAGGGCGGGTCGGCATTTATCAGGTGATGCCCATATCCGACGAAATTCAAACGATTATTTTGCGTGATGGCTCGGCCATGGAAATCGCCGCCCAGTCGGAGCGCGATGGCGTCAAATCCTTACGCGCATCTGGACTCAGCAAAGTGAAATTAGGTTTAACCTCACTGGAGGAAGTGCTAGCGGTTACCAACGAGTGATAGAAGGGGGAAATAACAATGGCAACACAAAAATCGGCAGGCAGCGCCAAAGCCGCCGCCGTAGACGCGGTATTTAAATGGAAAGGGGTGGACCGCAAAGGCCAGCCCATGCAGGGCGAGTTACGGGCGACCAGCGAAGCGGCCGCGCGCGAGGCCTTGCGAAAACAGGGCATACGGCCCAGCGCGGTTTCCAAGCAGTTTTTTTCTATGGCTCAGGGCATCAAGCCCAAGGAAGTAGCACTGTTTACACGCCAGCTCTCCACCATGATGAAGTCGGGCATTCCGCTACTGCAGTCCTTTGAAATTGTGGGGCAAGGCAGCAGTAACCCCTCCATGGGCCGCATGGTCAACGCCATACGCAGTGACGTGGAGACGGGTTCATCGTTGACCACCGCGTTTCGCAAGCATCCCCGGCAGTTTGATGACCTGTACTGCAATTTGGTAGCCGCCGGCGAGTCGGCCGGTATTTTGGACACCTTGCTCGACCGCCTAGCGCTCTACATGGAAAAAACCGAGGCCATCAAAGGGAAGATCAAATCGGCGCTGACCTACCCGATTGCGGTGCTCGGAGTCGCCGGCATCGTAGTCACGGTCATTATGTTATTTGTGGTTCCCGCTTTCAAAGACATGTTCGCCTCTTTCGGCAGCGAGTTGCCGCGCCCTACGCTCATTCTCATCGCCATCAGTGAGTTTTTCGTTAATTACTGGTATCTGATTTTTGGTGGTCTGATTGGTGGATTTATTTTTTCCGCACGCGCCATTCGTGCCAGTACAAAACTACAAGCCCAGCGCGACCGGCTGTTACTAAGGATGCCGGTATTTGGAGGCTTGATCCGCAAATCCTGTATAGCGCGTTGGACGCGCACCCTGGCCACCATGTTCGCAGCCGGTGTGCCTTTGGTGGAAGCGCTCGAATCGGTGGGCGGCGCCTCCGGCAACATTGTCTACCTTGAGGCCACGGCGCGCATACGCCAGCAAGTGTCTTCGGGCGTTTCGCTAACCGCAGCCATGACCCAGTCCAATTTATTCCCACCCATGGTGCTGCAAATGTGTGCCATTGGCGAAGAATCTGGCTCCATCGATTACATGCTGGGTAAATCCGCCGATTTTTTTGAGTCCGAAGTGGATGAGGCGGTGGCGGGCATCTCCAGCTTGATGGAGCCCTTCATCATCGTATTTCTCGGAACTATTATTGGCGGAATGGTAGTGGCTTTATACCTGCCGATTTTCAAAATGGGACAGGTGGTCTGATGCAGGCCGAACTCGCAGAACAGGCCGTGGTCTTGCTTGGCATTCTGGGCTTGCTGGTAGGCAGTTTTCTCAACGTCGTGATCTACCGCTTGCCCAAAATGATGGAGCGCCAGTGGGCGGCGGAGTGCGCGCAGGCAGCCGGTAATTCGCTACCGGATGCCGAGCCTTTTAACCTTTTAGTGCCACGCTCTAGCTGCCCGCATTGCGCGGCGAGCATCGCCTGGTACGACAACGTCCCGGTTTTCAGCTATGCCTTGCTGGGCGGTCGCTGCCGACAATGCCAAGCGCCCATTGCCCTTCGCTACCCCGCAGTGGAGCTATGTAGCGCGCTGCTATTCGCGTTTTGCGGCTGGCGCTGGGGCCTGGGTGCAGCCGCTTTTGCCTGGTGCGCTTGGATGGCCGGCATGCTCAGCCTGGCGCTGATTGACTGGGATAGCACCTTATTGCCCGACGCCATCGTGCTACCCTTGTTGTGGCTAGGCCTGATAGGCGCTAACCTGCAATGGACCGGAGTGACCTTGGAGCATGCTCTGTGGGGCGCTGTCGTCGGCTACCTCAGCCTATGGTCTGTTTATTGGGTTTTCAAACTCGTCACAGGAAAGGAGGGCATGGGCTATGGTGATTTCAAACTCCTCGCCTGCCTGGGCGCCTGGTTGGGCTGGCAAGCCCTGGTTCCCATCATCTTGATGTCCTCTGTCATTGGCGCGCTTGTAGGTATCGCGCTGAAGTTCAATCAAGGTCTGCGCGAAGGCGGTGTCATGCCCTTTGGCCCCTTTTTGGTAGGCGCGGGTCTGGCATGTGTGTTTGCCAATGCGGCGGGTTTCAAGCTCTTGGTGCCATGACCCAAGCCGCCATGCGTTTGGGCATCACTGGCGGCATTGGCAGCGGCAAAAGCACGGTCTGCGCGCTGTTGGCAGATAAAGGTATCCCCGTTATCGACGCAGACGCCATCTCCCGCGCCTGCACCGCACCTGGCGGAGCCGCCCTGCCCGCTATTGCCCAGGCTTTTGGCGATGCGGTATTTGAAGCCCCAGGCATTTTGAACCGCGACGCCATGCGCGCCCTGGTGTTTGACCAGCCGCAAGCGCGTGCCCAGCTCCAAGCACTGCTCCATCCCATGATTGCGGCGGAAATTGAGCGCCAGGCCAGCCTGGCCGCCTTAGCGTCTCCGCCCTGTATTGCTTTTGATATCCCACTTTTGGTGGAGTCCAAGCGCTGGCGTACCGTGCTCGACCGGGTGCTGGTCGTCGATTGCCAAGCACAAACGCAAATTGATCGGGTGATGCAGCGCAGTAGCTTGACAGCAGAAAGCGTGCAAAAAATCATGGCAGCACAAAGCAGCCGTGCAGCTCGGCTGCAATGCGCCGACTATGTTTTATTCAATGAATCCGTGACAATCGATGCGATTGGCCAGCAATTGGCCGCAATATTCCCCTTCTTGGAGATATCATCCCGCCACTGGAAAAATAGCGCGTGATCCTGTACGAATATCCGTTTAACGAAAAAATTCGCACCTATTTGCGTTTGGAGCACCTGTTTGGGCGACTGTTCACGCTGCAGGAGCGGTTTGACGCGCTGGACCACCATTTCGCGCTGATCACCTTGTTTGAGATTCTGAACGTCGGCGCGCGCGCTGACCTCAAAACCGACGTCCTCAAAGACCTGGATCGCCAGCGCCAGACCATGTTGGCTTACCGGGGCAACCCCGCGATTGCAACCGAAGTGCTGGAGCGCCTGCTCGCCCAATTGGAAGAATGCTTTGTGTCTCTGACCAATGCATCGGGCAAATTAGGCCATGAACTGGGAGAAAACGACTGGCTCAAAAGCCTGCGCAGCCGCACCAGCATTCCGGGCGGCACCTGCGAATTTGACCTGCCTGCCTACTATGCCTGGCAAAAACTGGACGACCAGCGCCGCCAGAACGATTTGCGTGAATGGGTTTCTAGCCTGATACCCTTGTTCAACGGCATCCACTTGCTCTTGGGCCTGCTGCGTGACTCGGGTGCCCCGCAAAAAATGGTGGCCCTGGGTGGGCAATTCCAGCAAAACCTGCCGCAAGGCCGCACCTTCCAGCTGCTGCGACTCTCCCTGGACCCCAACCTGGGCGCCATCCCCGAAATCAGCGCCAACCGTTTGGTGGCCTCCATCCGCTTTGTACGCCACGAAGCCGATGGCAAGCTCTACAGCAATAGCGCCGACACCCCGTTTGACCTGACCCTGTGCGCTTAGCGCGTCTTTGCGCCTATGCCAGATAGCCCTTCGGTGCCGGAAAAAATCGTTAGCTGCCCCCAGTGCAAAGGCGACAGCGTCTATGCGCCGCGCAATCCCTACCGGCCTTTTTGCGGTGAGCGCTGCAAAAACCTAGACTTGGGCGCTTGGGCCAGCGAGTCCTTCCGGGTACCAGCCCCGGAGCAGTTTGCGGACGACTCCGGTTCGCACAATCTGCAATAAGCCGGGCCGGGGAAAAGCGCTTCCACGCAGGCGGTGGGTAGGCTCAGCACCTGCAATAAACCACCCTTTTCAAAGCGCCTGCGCCGCCCCCTGCTCACCGGCCAGCCAAGCCAATACCGGCAAAGCGCCCGGTAAAACGGGTTCGACCTGGACGGGGAGCTCCTGCCATTGCGCGTGCTGCCCCTCGCGCATCACTAATTCGCCTGACCAGTCCAGCACCTTGAAAAAATGCAGGCGTACCAGCGCGTGCGGGTAGTCCACCACCTGCACTTGCCAAGGCTGACATTGCAGCACCTGGATGCCCAATTCTTCATACAGCTCGCGTGTCAAGGCCTGCTCCAGCGATTCTTGCGGCTCCACCTTGCCGCCGGGAAATTCCCAGTAACCGGCGTAAGCCTTGCCCGCCGGGCGCGAAGTCATCAAAAAATGGCCATTGGGCCGCAGCAACACGCCCACGGCCACTTCGGTTAGGGGCCGCTCGGTGCCGCCGGTGCGGGCCACATGGCCGTCGGCCACCCGGTCCACCGGCACCTGGCTCATGCCGCCGCGCCCGGGTCCTGCCGTCCGGCAAAGTCTTTGGCGAATTGCCAGGCCACGCGGCCACTGCGCGAGGCGCGCTCCAGCGCCCAGATCAAGGCCTCTTCGCGCCAGTCGCTGCGCTTTGTCACATCGACGCCCAAGGCATCCAACCATTGGGCCACGATGGTGAGGTATTCGTCTTGCGTGAAAGGGTAAAAACTGACCCACAAACCAAAGCGCTCGGACAGGGATATCTTTTCTTCTACTACTTCGCCCGGGTGCACTTCGCCGCTCTCGGTGTGCTGGTAACTGAGGTTCTCAGCCATGTACTCGGGTAGCAGATGGCGCCGGTTGCTGGTGGCGTAAATCAGGACGTTAGCCGAGGTTTCCGACACCGACCCGTCCAGCACCGACTTGAGCGCTTTGTAACCGGCCTCACCCTGGTCAAAGCTCAGGTCATCGCAAAACACAATGAATTTTTCAGGGCGCCGCGCCAAGATATCCACCATATCCGGCAGGTCGATCAAATCCGATTTATCCACCTCGATCAAGCGCAAGCTCTGGGCGCTATAAGTGTTTAGACAGGCACGCACCAGCGAGGACTTGCCAGTACCGCGCGCGCCGGTCAGCAGCACATTGTTCGCAGTTTTGCCTTGTACAAATTGCTCGGTGTTGCGGCGGATTTTTTCTTTCTGGATGTCGATTTCTTTGAGGTCATCCAGACGCATGGCCCCGACCTGGCGCACCGCGCCGATATAGCCTTGGCCCGATACGCGCTTGCGGTAGCGAAAGGCTATTGCGCTGTCCCAATCGGGCTGCTCTATGTCCAGGCGCAACGCCGCTTCCACCCGGTCCATAAAGCGTTCAGCACGCGCTATAAATGGGCCCCAAAGTTGCTGGTCTTGCATATGCCTGGCTTTCGCGCTTAAGACCGGTAATCGGCGTTGATGCTGACGTATTCGTGGCTCAGGTCACAGGTCCACACGGTGTGGCTGGCCTGACCGCGACCCAGCCCCACGCGCACCAAAATTTCGCTTTGCTTCATGACGCGCTGGCCATCGGCTTCCTGGTAGGCCGGGTTGCGCCCGCCACGGGTAGCGACATGCACATCGTCCAAATACAGTTCGATGCCATCGGTATCTAGGTCGGCAATTCCCGCATAACCGACGGCCGCCAAGATGCGGCCCAGGTTCGGGTCGCTGGCAAAAAACGCGGTCTTCACCAAAGGCGAATGCGCGATCGCATAGGCCACGCGGCTGCATTCTTCGGTAGTAGCGCCCCCGTCCACCTGCACTGTGATGAATTTGGTCGCGCCTTCGCCATCGCGCACAATGGCCTGCGCCAGTTGCAATGCCACTTGGAGCAAGCCTTGGTACAAGGCTTGGCCCTCCACACTGTCCAAGGCGCTAATCGGCGCATGCCCGGCTTTGTTCGTGGCCACCAACACCAGCGAGTCGTTGGTAGAGGTATCGCCATCGACGGTAATGCGGTTAAAGCTGGCATCGGCCAGGGCTTTGGCCAGCGGCTGCAACAAATGCGGCGCCACGCAGGCGTCGGTGGCGATATAGCCCAGCATGGTCGCCATGTTCGGGCGGATCATGCCCGCACCCTTGCTGATGCCGGTGATGCTGATGGTTTTGCCCTGCACTTGCACTTGGGTGCCAAAAGCCTTAGGCACGGTGTCGGTGGTCATGATGCCCTGGGCTGCCGCCAGCCAGTTGTCTTCTTTAGCGGCAGCAATGGCGGCGTCCAGGCCCGCGATGATGCGCTCAGCGGGCAGCGGTTCCATGATCACACCCGTGGAAAAGGGCAGCACTTGGGCCGCGTCCACACCAAGGCGCTGGGCCAGTGCATCGCAGGTGCTACGCGCACGCGCCATGCCATCGGCGCCGGTACCTGCATTGGCGTTGCCGGTGTTGATCAGCAAAGCGCGAATCGCCGCGCCCGAGGCCAAATGGTTTTGGCAGATTTGCACCGGGGCCGCACAAAAACGGTTGGAGGTAAACACCGCGCCCACGCTGGCACCGGCATCGAGCAAAAACACTGACAGGTCTTTGCGGCCTACTTTACGGATACCCGCCTCGACCACGCCAATGCGCAGGCCGGGGATGGGAAACAATTGCGCTGGGTTGGGCGGGGCTAAATCAACAGGCATGGTGTGGCTTCAAGCTAATTTGCCATGGCATTGTTTGAACTTTTTGCCGCTGCCGCAGGGGCAGGGTTCGTTGCGGCCCACACGCGGGATGGGGGCGCTGGCTTGCGGCAAACCCAGGTCCGCCAGGGACACGGTTTCAGGCTCGCCGGTATCGGTGGGCGCGGTGTAGGTCACGTTGCTCAATGTCTCGCCCTTGGCCTCCAAAGCCTGGGCGGCTTCGTCCAACTGCTGGGCGGACTGGATGCGCACCGTCATCAAAATTTTGGTAACTTCGTTTTTTACCGAATCGAGCATCTGGCCGAATAATTCGAAGGCTTCACGTTTGTATTCCTGCTTGGGTTGCTTTTGCGCATAACCGCGCAAATGGATGCCCTGGCGCAAATAGTCCAGCGAACTCAAATGGTCGCGCCACTGGCTGTCTATGGTTTGCAACAAGACCATGCGCTCAAACTGCGTAAAGCCGCTTGGGCCCACATGCTCGACCTTGGCAGCAAATGCCGCATCGGCCGCCTCCAGCACCATGGTCACAATATCCTCGTCGCTAATAGCGCTGGCCGCGCTGACACGGCCGACCAGGTCCAAGGCAATGCCCCAGTCATCGGCTAGTTGGCGCTGCAGGCCCGCCACATCCCACTGCTCTTCCACCGACTCCACCGGTACAAACGAGCGCACCAGGTCTTCAAAACTTCCGCGCCGCAAATTGGCAATCTGGGCGCTCAAATCCTGCGCGTCCAAAATCGCATTGCGCTGCTGGTAAATCACTTTGCGCTGGTCATTGGAGACGTCGTCGTATTCCAGCAATTGCTTGCGCATATCGAAGTTGCGGGCCTCGACCTTGCGCTGCGCGCTCTCGATGCTGCGCGTCACCATGCCCGCCTCGATCGCTTCGCCTTCCGGCATATTGAGCCGATCCATGATGGCTTTGACGCGGTCGCCGGCAAAGATGCGCATCAAAGCGTCATCCAAACTTAGGTAAAAACGCGAAGAGCCGGGGTCGCCCTGGCGCCCTGAACGGCCGCGCAACTGGTTGTCGATGCGGCGCGACTCATGGCGCTCGGTGGCGATGATGCGCAAGCCGCCCAGGCTGGTGATGTTTTTGTGGTCGATGTCCCATTGCGCGCGCAGTTCGGCTTCGCGCGTGACCCGCGTCGCGTCGTCCAGCGACTCGTCGGCGCGCATGGCCTCAATGGCTTTTTCTACATTGCCGCCCAGCACAATGTCGGTGCCGCGTCCGGCCATATTGGTGGCAATCGTGATCATTTGTGCACGACCAGCCTGGGCCACAATGTCGGCCTCGCGGGCGTGCTGCTTGGCGTTCAGTACCTGGTGCGGCAGCTTTTCTGCGGTCAGTAAGTTCGAAATAATTTCCGAGTTCTCGATAGACGTGGTTCCCACCAACACCGGCTGTCCGCGTCCATAGCATTCGCGGATATCGTCAATCGCTGCCTTGTATTTTTCGGCAGTGGTTTTGTACACCCGGTCCAACTGGTCGTCACGGCGGCTGGGGCGGTTCGGGGGAATCACCGTCGTCTCCAAGCCATATATTTCCTGGAACTCATAGGCCTCGGTGTCGGCCGTACCAGTCATCCCGGAGAGCTTGCTGTATAGGCGGAAATAATTCTGGAAAGTGATAGAGGCCAGCGTCTGGTTTTCGGCCTGGATCGCCACACCTTCTTTGGCCTCCACCGCCTGGTGCAGGCCATCGCTCCAGCGCCGTCCAGTCATTAAGCGGCCAGTGAATTCGTCCACGATGATGATCTCGTCCTCTTGCACCACGTAGTGCTGGTCGCGGTGGTACAAATGGTTGGCGCGCAAGGCGGCATACACATGGTGCATCAGGCTGATATTGGCCGGGTCGTAAAGGGAAGAGCCTGCCGGAATCAGGTTCAGGCCTGCCAACAGCCGCTCGGCGCTTTCATGGCCTTGCTCGGTCAAAAACACTTGCTGCGATTTTTCGTCCAGCGTGAAGTCGCCCGGGGTAATCACGCCCTCGCCGGTGCGCAAGTCCAACTCACCTTCCTGGCGCTTGAGCGCGGGAATCACGGTATTGATGGCCACGTACATCGCGGTGTGGTCTTCAGCCTGGCCGCTGATGATCAGCGGCGTGCGCGCCTCGTCGATCAAAATCGAATCAACCTCATCGACGATGGCGAAGTTCAGCCCGCGCTGAACCCGGTCGGTGACCTCGTAGACCATGTTGTCGCGCAGGTAGTCAAAGCCGTATTCATTGTTGGTGCCGTAGGTGATGTCCGATCCATAGGCGGCTTGCTTATCCGCACGCGGTGCTTGTGACGTATTGATACCCACACTCAAGCCTAAAAAGCCGTAGAGCTGGCCCATCCAGCGCGCGTCGCGTCCGGCCAGGTAGTCGTTCACGGTGACCACATGCACGCCTTTACCGGTCAGGGCGTTGAGGTACACCGCAAGCGTTGCCGTCAAGGTCTTACCTTCGCCGGTACCCATTTCTGCAATCTTGCCCTGGTGCAGCGCCATGCCACCCATGAGCTGCACGTCAAAGTGGCGCATTTTCATAACGCGCTTGGCGCCTTCGCGTACGACGGCAAACGCCTCGGGCAAGATGGCATCCAAACTCTCGCCACCGGCCACGCGGGCCTTGAACTCGGCCGTTTTGCCCCGCAAGGCCTCATCACTCAAGCCCTCGTACTGCGGCTCCAGCGCGTTGATACGCACAACGGAAGTCCGGTACTGCTTGAGCAGACGGTCATTGCGGCTTCCAAATAACTTGGTGAGAAAGGAGAGTGGCATCGGTAGAAAGTCCGCCCTGTGAGACCGAAGTGCTCACAGAACAGCGCAGTGGTAGTCCGTTGTGGATGATTTGAAAGAGTTAAGGCAGCGCAAAAATGCGCCGCACACCCGCCCTGGCTGAATCGCCGATTTTAGCGTTTCGCCGTCTTGTCCGCCTCACTGCGGCCTAGGGCCAGGAATTTCTGCGGATCCTGCGCCACCCCGCGCACCAAGACCTCAAAATGCAAATGCGGCCCGGTGGAGCGACCGGTATTGCCCACCTCCGCCATTTTTTGGCCGCGCTTGATCAAATCGCCTTTTTTTACAAAGGCGCGGGACAGATGGGCGTAGCGCGTCAACACCTCGTTGCCGTGGTCCACCTCAATCACCAGGCCGTAATGAGGCTGCACCTCCTGCGTCACCACCACGCCGCCCGCTGCGGACAGCACGGTGGTACCCACCGGCGCGGGGAAATCCAGGCCCTGGTGTAGGGCGCTCATGCCGGTGAACGGGTCGATACGCCAGCCAAAGCCCGAGCCGGTACTAACCTCAGGCACAGGCATTTGCGTGGGAATCATGAGTTTCTTGATCTTTTGCTCAAACAGGCGCGACTCGATGGCGGTCATCAAGTCGTTGCGGGCGCTGGTATCGACCTCGATATGACCCATAACGGTCTGCAGCTCTTGCAGGTTCATGGTGCGCCCGGCCACCAGCGTGCCACCGCGGCCAGGCGCGGTGCGCACTTGCGCCGGGTCGAGGCCCGCCAGCCCCGATACCCGCTCGGCCAGCGACTCCATTTGCATTAACTTGGCCTGCATCTCGCCCATGCGCTTGGCCAGCACCTCAATGTTTTCGCGCAAATACCGATCGCGCTGGTCAAACTCGTCCTTCACCACCAAGCGCATCACCTGGCTAATGACCGGCCAGCCTTCACGTGCACCCTTGAGCAAAATCCAGTGGTAAATACCGGCCGAGACCAGGGTCACGGCGATAAAAAAGCCCACCATGGCCAGGGCCACGCCGCCCGGACTGGTCTGCAGCACATAACTGCGCGAGAGCCTGGGATCCGTGATAATCAATTGCATACGCTATCCCCTTATTTGTTTCGATGCGCCGCTCCAACACCTCGGTCTCGGTGCTTCAGGCCAGTCTGGATTCACCCACGTTGGCCCGCTTGGTGGACTTAAGTGCCCAATCTTGCGCCTGCTTGCGCTGCATCACGAGTTTGCTACCCCCGGGTTTGCGCCCTGGTGTACAGGCCGGGCCCCTCGAAGGCCAAGTATGGTGCCTGCTAGTGGACTCCACCGCCATCGCTGCCAAATTACGCCAGTTACAGCCCTTGCTGCTGGAGCGCCTTGCGCGCGAGGGCCACGATATTACCGCGATTCGCCTCAAGGTCCGCGCTGCCAGCGCCGGCGGCTAGCTACAGGCTTCCTGCGCGCAGGCCTATCACGGTCTCGCGCAAGTCGCTGGCAAATGCGCGCCGGTCCCGGCCTTGGGCGTTTTCCACCGGGGCACAGCGCAGTACCGCGCGCAGCGGCGGCGCACACACCGTGCGCCAGGCGGAATCTAGCAAGCTCTCATCGCCCACATAGCAAGGTGCAAAACTGGGCGCGCCGCTGGCCGCGTCTTCAAAACGCAAACCCAGCGCCTGTACCGGCGCATCCGCCGTAATCGCGGCTTGTAATAAATTGGCATGGAACGGTAAGACCGTGCTGCCGTCGCCGGTCGTGCCTTCAGGGAAAAAAGCCAGCACATCGCCCTGTTGCAAGGCTTGGGCCATTTGGTGCACCACGCGCAAAGCGTCGCGGCGCGAGGCACGGCTGATGTACAAAGTACCGCCGCCGCTGGCCAGCGTGCCCAGCACCGGCCAGTCGCGTATATCGTCTTTGGAGATAAAGCGGCAATGTACCGCCGCATGCAAGACGGCAATATCCAACCAGGAAATATGGTTGCACACCAGCATCAAGGGCCCTTGGCGGAGTAACTGGCCTTCGATGCGCAATTGCAAACCCAGAATATCGAGCATGGCTTGCGACCACTGCTGCACCGCCTGATTACGCCGCGCTTGCGACCAAGCGGGGAAACGCAAACGAATCGTCAACCAGCCACGCAGCACATGCACCAACAGACGCACAAGGCGCCAGGCACCGCGCAGCTTGGAAGGCTTAGGCACAGCGCGGGGCCGTAGGGTTTAGTGCGGGCTGGTGCCCGGCGCCTGAAAGGCCAGCCGACCGGCTACCAATGTGGCGCGTACTTGGCCTGGCAACTCATAGCCACCGAATGGTGTGTGCTTGCTTTGGCTGCGCAGCGCCGATGCCTGCACCGTCCACGCCGCTTGCGGGTCGAAAACACAGATATCGGCCTTGGCACCCACCGCCAAGCGGCCCATGCCGCCCTGCGCGGCGCCCTGGCTGGCCGCCAGTACGGCAGCGCTGCGATGCGTCACGCAGGCCAAGGCGTGCACCAGCGGCAGCTTGCTGTCCTGTGCCCACTTGAGCGCCAGGCTCAGCAGCAATTCCAGCCCGGTGGCGCCAGGCTCGGCCTCTGCAAAAGGCAGTTCTTTTTCGTCAGCGCCCACGGGCATATGGTCAGACACCAGCGCGTCGATGGTGCCGTCTTGCAGCGCCTGGCGCAGGGCCTCGCGGTCGCGCTGTTGGCGCAGCGGCGGGTTCAAGCGGGTGCGGCTGTCGAAGTAGCCCACATCCATATCCGTCAGGTGCAAAGAATTGACGCTGACATCGCCCGTCACCGGCAATCCCTCGGCCTTGGCCTGGCGCAGCAACTGGGCCCCGGCGGCGCTGCTCAAGCGGCAAATATGTACCCGCGCGCCGGTGGCGCGTACCAGCTCAAAAATCGTGTGCAAGGCAATCGTCTCGGCAGCTACCGGCACGCCGCTCAGGCCCATGCGCGTAGCCAACGGGCCGCTGGCGGCGACGCCTTTACCCAAATGCAAATCCTGCGGGCGCAGCCAAACGGTGTAACCAAAAGAGCGGGCGTATTGCATGGCGCGCATCAGCACCTGGGTGTTTGCGATGCCGACTTCGGCCTGGCTAAAGCCTACGCATCCGGCCTCAAACAGTTGCAGCATTTCGGTGAGCACTTCGCCCTTGAGGCCACGCGTTAAAGCTCCCAGCGGCAGCACGCGCGCCTGGTGCAGGCTTTGCGCCCGAAAGCGCAGCATTTCTACCAGGCCTGGCTCATCGAGCACGGGGTCGGTATCGGGCGGGCAAACCAAGGTGGTTACGCCTCCAGCGACGGCTGCGGCCAATTCAGAAGCCAGCATGCCTTCGTGCTCATGGCCAGGCTCGCGCAAGCGGGCGGCCAGGTCTACCAAGCCGGGCATAACGATGCAGCCTTGGGCGTCCAAGGTTTGGCTAGCCACAAAATCGGCGGGTATCTGGCCCAGGGCCAGCACGCGTCCGTCGGCAATCGCTACATCGCCCAGCGCATCCAAGCCACTGGCGGGATCGAGCAAGTGGCCGTTTTGAATCAGTAAGTTCATGGCGCGGCCCTCATGCTTCATTGCCCGCAACAATGCCCATCACCGCCATACGCACAGCGATACCGAAAGTCACTTGCGGCAATATCACGCTTTGAGCGCCATCGGCCACTGTCGAGTCGATTTCCACGCCCCGGTTGATCGGCCCCGGATGCATCACGATGGCGTCAGGCTTGGCCAAGGCCAATTTGTCTGCCGTCAGGCCAAAGCTCTTGAAATACTCGTGGCTCGAAGGCAGCAAAGCACCGTTCATCCGTTCGTTTTGCAAGCGCAACATGATGATGACATCGCAACCCTTGATACCTTCTTCCAAGGTGTTGAACACGCGCACGCCCATGTTCGCCATATCGCTGGGCACCAGGGTGCGCGGGCCCACCACGCGCACCTCGGCGCAGCCCAGCGTCGTTAAAGCATGGATGTCCGAACGCGCCACCCGCGAATGCAAGACATCGCCGACGATGGCTACCGTCAAATTCGTGAAGTCTTTTTTGTAGTGCCGGATGGTGTACATATCCAGCAGGCCTTGCGTCGGATGCGCATGGCGGCCATCACCCGCATTGACTACATGCACATGCGGCGCCACATGCTGCGCTATCAAATACGGCGCGCCCGATTCGCTATGCCGCACCACAAAAATATCCGCCGCCATAGCGCTGAGGTTGGCAATCGTGTCCAGCAGCGATTCGCCTTTGGAAGCGGACGAACGGGCGATGTCCAAATTAATCACATCGGCGGACAAGCGCGTGGCCGCAATCTCAAAGGTGGTGCGGGTGCGCGTGCTATTTTCAAAAAACAAATTAAACACGCTTTTGCCGCGCAGCAGCGGCACTTTTTTCACCTCGCGGTCGCTGACCGAGACAAACTGCGCCGCTGTGTCCAAGATGTGCGTCAGTATTTCGCGCGATAGCCCTTCCGTCGAAAGCAAATGGATAAGCTCGCCGTGCTGGTTAAGTTGCGGGTTGCGCCGTTGCAGCATGGCTTATTTTTCTTTCACATCAAAGCTGAAGGCACCAGCCGCATCGCGCGCCAGGGCCAGCGACTGCCCGGCATCGAGCGAGACCCGCGCGGCGGCAAAGTCGGCCTGGATCGGCAGCTCGCGCCCGCCCCTATCGACCAGCACCGCCAAGCGCACGCTGGCCGGGCGGCCATAGTCAAACAATTCATTGGTAATCGCGCGTATGGTGCGCCCGGTGTAGAGCACATCGTCCAGCACCACCAAATGCGCGTCTTTGATTTCAAAGGGCAAATGTGTCTTGCCGCTGGCGGCTAAGCCGCGCTTGGCAAAGTCGTCGCGGTGCATGGCCGAAGAAATCGTGCCAAAGGCACCTGGCAAACCCAGGTCTTTGTGCAAACGCTCGGCCAACCAGGCGCCGCCCGAAGTGATGCCCACCAAACGGCTGTCGGCCTGGCACAACAGGCGCACGCCACGCAGCAGCTCCAGGTACAGGGCTTCGGCATTGAGAACCAAGGTCATGGCGACAAGCTCCGCAAAAACTGCTCCAGGATGATGCAGGCCGAAGCCGCATCGGCATCTTTGGCGCCACCTGCGAGTGCTTCGGTGGTGCTGTAGCGCTCGTCCACCTCAAACACCGGCAGGCCAAAACGGCCTTGCAACTGGCGTCCAAACTTTTGCGCGCGCAGCGTATTGTCGTGGGGCGCGCCATCGGGGTGGTAGGGCACGCCGACCACCAGGGCTTGGGGCTCCCATTCCTTGAGGCGCAGCGCAATCTGGGCAAAACGCGCGTCGCCAGCCGCTTGAATAGTGGCCTGCGGCTGCGCTCCGCCCAAGAGGCGGCTGCCTACTGCCACGCCGGTGCGCCGGGCGCCGAAATCAAAAGCCATAAAACGCTGCAAATCGGCGGGAACTGACTTGGCTTGCTTCGGTGGCAGGGCTGCGGTGAGCGCGGGCATGGCCAACGCGTTCATGCGTGGCCCGCCTGCGGGGCGATGGTCCAGGCCTTCAAACCCAACAGGTCTAGCGCGCGCTCGTAGCGCTGGCCGATGGGAGTGTCAAAAATAATGCTTTTTTCAGCGTCCACCGTGAGCCAGCTATTACGCATCAGCTCGCTCTCTAACTGCCCTTCGCCCCATGACGCATAGCCCAGCGAGACCAGCACTTTGCTCGGCCCCTGCCCTCCGGCCAGGGCTTCGAGCACATCGCGCGAGGTAGTCATCGCCAAACCGCCAGGGATGACCATGCTGGAGGCATAGGGGGCGGCGGGCGCGCTGTCGGTGGTGCCAGACAGCGCCTCGTGGAGCACAAAACCGCGCTCTTCGTGCAGGGGGCCGCCATGCAGCACCGACTGTCCGGCCAGGTCGGCGCGCTGCAAAGGTAAATCGACCTTGTCAAACAAGTCGGACAAACTGATTTCGGAAGGCTTATTGATAATGAGCCCCAACGCGCCGCGCGGGCTGTGGTCGCATAAATAGACCACGCTTTTGGAGAAAAGCCCGTCTTCCAAACCCGGCATCGCGATCAAAAAATGGTGCGTGAGGTTGGTGGATGCAAAATCGCCGGACATAAAACTATTTTAGCGACAGGCATGCAAAGCACTTATTCCTCTGGCCTGGTCTGGCTGCGCCGCGATTTACGCCTGAGCGACAACGCCGCCCTGGCAGCAGCCCTGCAATCCTGCGCGCACGTGCACTGCGTGTTTGTGCTGGACCGCGCCATTTTGGACCCGCTGCCGCGCACCGACCGCCGGGTGGATTTCATCCGCGAATCGCTGGCCGCGATCGACACGCAATTGCGCGCGCTGGGCCAAGCGGCGCACACCGGCCTGATCGTGCGCCATGGCTGGGCCGAGGAGGAAATCCCGGCGCTGGTACAGGCGCTGGGAGTGGATGCGGTGTTTTGCGCCCGGGACTACGAACCCCAGGCGATTGCCCGGGATGCGCAAGTGCAAAGCGCGCTGGCGCGAATGCGCAAGGCCTGGATCAGCGTGAAAGACCATGTGGTGTTTGAACAGCGCGAGATCCTGACCCAAACCGGCAAGCCCTATGGCGTGTTCACCCCTTATTTGCGCGCTTGGCTGGCGCGCCTGGGCGGCAGAACGGTGCCCACCCAGGATTGCAGCGCTTTGGGCCAGAAGCTGGCCAGCCGCCCAGCAGCCTACCGGCAGGGCGTGCCCACGCTGGCCGACATTGGGTTTACGCCGACCAATTTATCCGCCCTAGGAATCGCTACGGGCGAGGCAGGCGCCCAAGCGCTGCTGGCCGACTTTGCGCCACGCATGGGCGCGTACGAGGACACGCGCAACTTCCCCGCCGTTAAAGGGCCCAGTTACCTGAGCGTGCATTTGCGTTTTGGCACGGTGTCGATCCGCCAATTGGTCAATCTGGCGCTGGGGCCGCAGCTGGCAGGTGACGCAGGCGCGCGCGTCTGGCTGGCCGAGTTGGTCTGGCGCGATTTTTATTTTCAGGTGGTGTCCAACTTTCCGCATGTGGCGGCTAACAGCTTTAAGCCCGATTACGACGCCATTGTGTGGGAGCAAGGCGCGCTGGCCCAAGACCGCTTTGCCGCCTGGTGCGAAGCGCGCACTGGCTACCCGCTTGTGGACGCGGCCATGGCCCAGCTCAACCAGAGCGGCTATATGCACAACCGCTTGCGCATGGTGGCCGGTAGCTTTTTGGTCAAACACCTGGGCATCGACTGGCGCTGGGGCGAGCGTTATTTTGCGCAGCAGCTCAACGACTTTGACCTCTCGGCCAACAACGGCGGCTGGCAGTGGGTCAGCTCCAGCGGCTGCGACGCCCAGCCCTATTTCCGTATCTTCAACCCGGTCAGCCAGAGCGAAAAATTCGACGCGGCGGGCAAATTCATACGCCGCTATGTCCCGGCGCTGGCTGGTTTAGACGCCAAATACATCCACGCCCCCTGGCAGGCGCCACCCCTGGTGCTGGAGGCAGCGGAAGTGCAACTGGGCGTGCACTACCCGCATCCGGTGGTGGACCACGCCGCCGCCCGTGCTGCTACGCTGGCGCGCTATGCGGTGGTTAAATGCCGGGAGAAACCAGCCTGAGGGGAATGGTTTGGGGGCTAGCTAGCTTCACGGGCGCTTTAGCGCGGAGAAGCGCACCCATGCGCAGATCGACCGAACAGGCTTAAATTTGCACCATCTCAAAGTCCTCTTTACGCGCGCCGCACTCGGGACAGGTCCAGTTCATGGGCACGTCAGCCCACAGGGTGCCTGCCGCAATACCGTCATCCGGGGCGCCCAGAACTTCGTCATAAATCCAGCCGCAAATCAGGCACATCCAGGTTTTGGTATCGGTCACAGCGTATTTACCTTGAGAATAGAATGAGGCGATTGTAAATAGTGCCTTGCGGCGGGCCGCCAGGCACTGGTTTGACTCCTTGATTGCGGCACCTTATCTACTTGTTGCGACCATGAAGCACCCCAAAAAAGACACGGCAGGCCCCGCCCCCATTACGGTGCTGGACGATGACGGGCCAGCCGACGGCCCCGTGGCCAGCGTGATGGTCTTCAATGCCAATGACCCCAGCGGCGCTGGTGGCCTGACGGCCGACTGCCTGGCGATGGCCTCGGTAGGCGTCCACCCCATGCCGGTGGTGACCGGCGCATACGCCCGTGACACCAGCGAGATCGCTGACCACTTCCCCTTTGATGACGACGCCGTGCTGGCGCAGGCCCGCACCATCTTGGAAGATGTGGCGCCCGATGTGTTCAAAGTCGGCTTTGTCGGCAGCCCGGAAAACCTGAGCGCGGTTGCCGCCCTGGTATCCGACTACGCCGATGTACCGGTCGTGACCTATATGCCCGACCTGTCCTGGTGGCAGGAAGACCAAATTGACCAGTACCTGGACGCCTGCGCCGACATGCTGCTGCCGCAAACTACGGTCTTGGTCGGCAGCTACGGCACGCTGGCGCGCTGGCTGCTTCCCGACTGGGACGCGCCGCGCGCCCCCGATGCGCGCGACATTGCCAAAGCCGCACAAGAGCTGGGCGTGCCCTACACCCTGGTCACCGGCATCCCTTTGCCCGAGCAATTTATCGACAACACCTTGTGCAGCGCCAGCGCGCTCATGTGCAGCGAAAAATTTGAGCGCTTGGAAGCCACGTTTGTAGGCACCGGCGACACCTTATCAGCCGCCCTAGCCGCGTTAATCGCCGTGGGCACCGAGCTGGCCGAGGCGGTCACCGAGGCCCTGAGTTACCTGGACCGCAGCCTGGAAGCTGGCCTTCGCCCGGGCATGGGCCACGTGCAGCCCGACCGCCTGTTTTGGGCACATGATGTGCCCGACGGTGAGCTCTTGCTCGATGCCGAAGATTCCGACCAACCTTTTCTTTTTGACTTCCCACCCAATGAAACCCGCCACTGACCGCAACCTCGAACTCTTTCAACGCGCCGCCGCCGTCATCCCCGGAGGCGTCAACTCACCGGTGCGCGCTTTCAAAGCCGTGGGTGGTACGCCCCGCTTTGTGACCCGCGCCCAGGGCGCGTATTTTTGGGACGCCAACGGCCAGCGCTATATCGACTACATCGGCTCTTGGGGGCCGATGATTTTGGGCCACGGGCATCCTGCCGTGGTCGAGGCGGTGCAAAAAGCACTGCTCGAGGGCTTTTCCTTTGGCGCGCCCACCGAGCGCGAGGTGGAACTGGCCGAAGAAATATTGCGCCATGTGCCCAGCATGGACATGGTGCGCCTGGTCAGCTCGGGCACCGAAGCGGCCATGACCGCCATCCGCCTGGCGCGCGGCGCTACCGGGCGAAGCAAATTTATCAAGTTTGAGGGCTGCTACCACGGCCACGCCGATCCTTTGCTGGTCAAAGCCGGCTCGGGCCTGGCCACACTGGGCAACCCGACCAGCGCCGGTGTGCCGCCCGAAGTGGTACAGCACACGCTGGTACTGGAATACAACAATTTGCAGCAACTGGAAGAAGCTTTTGCCCTGCACGGCAAAGACCTGGCCTGCCTGATGATCGAGCCGATTGCCGGGAATATGAATTTTGTACGCGCCTCGGTGCCCTTCGTGAAACGCGCCCGCGAGCTGTGTACCCAATACGGCGCGCTGCTGGTGTTTGACGAAGTGATGAGCGGGCTGCGCGTGGCCCTGGGCAGCGCGCAAAGCGTGTATGCCAAAGCCCTGCCGGGTTTTGCGCCGGACATCACGGTGCTGGGCAAGGTGATCGGCGGCGGTATGCCCTTGGCCGCGTTTGGCGGCAAGCGCGCGGTGATGGAGCAAATGGCGCCCCTAGGGCCGGTGTACCAGGCCGGTACTTTGTCGGGCAACCCAATTGCCACCGCCTGCGGCCTGGCCACGCTGCGCGAAATCAGCAAGCCCGGCTTTTTCGATGCCCTGGCCGCCAAAACCCAATCGCTGATGCGCGGCCTGCAAGGCGCTGCCGATGCGGCGGGCGTGCCCTTTAGCACCGACAGCGAAGGCGGCATGTTTGGCTTTTTCCTGTTCCCCGAACTGCCGCAAAACTACGCCAAAGTCATTAGCACCGACAACAAGCGCTTTAACACCTTGTTCCATGGGATGCTGGACCGGGGCGTGTATTTCGCACCGGCGCTCTACGAGGCTGGCTTCATCAGTGCGGCGCACACCGAGGCTGATATTGCGGAGACGGTGGCGGCGGCGAAAGAAGTGTTTGCCAGCTTGTAAGGCTTGCAACTGCTGCGGCAGGCCTGCATACGCGTAAACCAATCAGCATAAAAAAACGGCCTTGGCAGGCCGTTTTTTTCTTGAGCAAAGCCAGTTCGCTTAATGCCTAAAGTGCCGCACCCCGGTATACACCATGGCCACGCCACGCTCATCGGCGGCGCGCACTACTTCATCGTCGCGCATGCTGCCGCCTGGCTGGATGATGCAGGTGGCGCCCGCATCGACCACGACGTCCAGGCCATCGCGAAACGGAAAGAAGGCGTCGCTGGCGACTACCGTGCCACTCAATGACAAGCTGGCGTGCCCGGCTTTGATAGACGCGATACGGGCCGAGTCCAAGCGGCTCATTTGGCCGGCGCCCACGCCCATGGTCATGCCGTCTTTGCAAAAAACAATGGCATTGGACTTGACGTATTTGGCTACTTTCCAGGCGAACAACATATCTTGCATTTGTGCCGCACTAGGCTGCACTTTGCTGACCACGCGCATATCGGCCAGGGTCAACTCGTGGTTGTCGGCGGTTTGCATCAGCATGCCAGAGCCCACGCGTTTGACATCGACCGCGTTGCGCCCCAGCGTCCAAGCACTGGCTTTTTCGGGGCGTTGGCCGAGGGCATAAGGCAATGTGATTTGCAGGACACGCACATTGGTTTTGGCGGACAGAACGCTGAGCGCCTCGGTACTGAAAGCGGGGGCGATCAGCACTTCTACAAACTGGGCGCTGACATGGCGCGCGGTATCGCCATCGACTTCGCAATTGAAGGCGATGATGCCGCCAAATGCGGAGGTAGGGTCGGCGCTGAAAGCCTTGGCATAGGCAGTGGACGCATCAGCCGCAATGGCTACGCCGCAGGGGTTGGCGTGTTTGACGATGACGCAGGCTGGGGTTTCAAAGCTTTTGACGCATTCCCAGGCAGCATCGGCGTCGGCGATGTTGTTGTAGCTCAGTTCCTTGCCTTGCAATTGCTGTGCGGTCACCAGTGACCCGGGGGCGGGGTACAAGTCGCGGAAAAACGCGGAGTACTGGTGCGGGTTTTCGCCGTAGCGCAGGTCCTGCAATTTCACAAAGCGGCCATTGGCCTGCCCCGCAAACACTGCCATCGTGCCATCGGGCTGCACAGACGACAAATAGTCGCTGATCGCGCCGTCGTACTGGCTGATGCGGTTGAAGGCGGCCACTGAAAGCGCAAACTTGGTGCTGCTGCTTACCGCGCCATGGGCTTGCAGTTCGGCGATGACGGTGTCGTATTGGCTGGCATCGGTGAGCACGGCTACGTCTTTCCAGTTTTTGGCGGCGCTGCGCACCATAGCGGGCCCGCCGATATCGATGTTTTCAATTGCCTCTTCCAGCGTGCATCCAGCCCGCGCCACCGTGGCCTCGAAAGGATATAAATTTACTACCAGCAAATCGATGGTGTCTATGCCGTGCGCCGCCAGCGCCTGCATGTGCGCCGGTACATCGCGCCGCGCCAATAGACCGCCGTGTACTTTGGGGTGCAGGGTTTTTACCCGGCCATCGAGCATTTCCGGAAAGCCGGTCATCTCGGCCACTTCGGTCACCGGCAGGCCATGCTCAGCCAGCAGCTTGGCCGTGCCGCCGGTGGAGAGCAGGCGTATGCCCAGGGCGTGCAGCGCGCGCGCCAGATCGAGCACACCGGTTTTGTCCGATACGGAAAGTAATGCATTCATACAAGATGGTGTTCCAGAAGTTTTTTGCGCAAGGTGTTGCGGTTTAGGCCCAGCCATTGCGCGGCTTTGGACTGGTTGTTGGCAGCAGCGACCATCACCACTTCGAGCAAAGGTTTTTCTACCGCGCGCACCAGCATCTCGTGCATGCCGTGCGGCTCCAGGCCATCTAAATCGCGCAAGTAAGCTTCTAAGCTGGCGCGCACGCATTCGTCCAGTTTGTTATTGCTCATGGTGCAGGCTCATGGTGGAGTGGCACATAGGGTCGCTTTCATGGTCATGGGATGCCGCTTCGGGCAAGAGCCGTCCGCTGGCGTCATAGACCGCAGGAATGCGGTCTATGCTTTGGTTTAACTGGTCTAGAAAATCATCGACAGCTTGCACTTGTGCGGCGCTGTCGTTCAATAAGTTGAGGCGGCGGCGGAAGTCTTCCCCGCCAGGCAGGCTGCGCAGATACCAGGCAATGTGTTTGCGCGCACTGCGCACGCCGGTGTACTCGCCATACAGGCTGTAATGGTCTTGCAAATGCGCGATCAGCCAGCGGCGCACTTCTTGCACCAAGGGTGGTGCCAGCACATTGCCGGTCTCCAGAAAATGTGTGATCTCCCGAAATATCCAGGGGCGTCCTTGCGCCGCGCGGCCAATCATCACCGCGTCTGCGCCGGTAAGGCTTAGCACCTGGCGCGCCTGGTGCGGGCTGTTGATGTCGCCATTGGCCACCACCGGAATGCGCAGCGCGGCTTTCACTGCGGCGATGGTCTCGTATTCAGCCTGGCCGCGGTAGCCTTGTTCGCGGGTGCGGCCATGGACGGTGACCATGGCTATGCCAGCGCTTTGCGCGGCCAACGCAATCGACAAGGCATTTTTATCGCTCTGGCACCAGCCGGTGCGCATCTTGAGCGTGACCGGCACACCGTGCGCCGCGCTGGCCTGCACGACTGCGTCGATGATTTCCAACGCCAAAGTCTCGTCCTGCATCAGCGCAGAGCCCGCCCATTTGTTGCACACTTTTTTGGCCGGGCAGCCCATATTGATATCGATGATTTGCGCGCCACGGTCGATGTTGTAGCGCGCCGCATCAGCCATCATGGCGGCATCGGTGCCCGCGATTTGGACTGCGATAGGGCCGGGCTCACCCTCGTGGTTGGCACGGCGGGAGGTCTTGAGCGAATCCCACAAATCGCGCCGCGAGGTGACCATTTCACTGACCGCGTAGCCCGCACCCAGGCGCTTGCATAACTGC
Organism: uncultured beta proteobacterium; assembly: GCA_903951445.1. Taxonomy (GTDB): domain Bacteria; phylum Pseudomonadota; class Gammaproteobacteria; order Burkholderiales; family Burkholderiaceae_C; genus Allorhodoferax. Next base: position 11,023 of record CAJBBZ010000075.1, on the reverse strand, counting down.
CGAAACGGGCGATCGGTCACGCCGGCCATGGGCGCGACGAAGACCGGATTTGCCAATACGTAAGGGCCGATTTGCATGCGGGAAATAAGTGGTGGTTAAAGGCTTCAAGGCCGCTTGCACCAGGGGTTTGGCGCTGGGCGGGCGGCCATTCTATATGCCTAAAATTTCAGCACACTGTCAGGCCACATGGGCACCTTACCTATACTGACCGCGCAATGGAAATATGGATGCAATCGCTCTTGGACATGTTGGCCCTACCGACCTACGGCCTGTCCACGGTCTTTGTGGTGTCCTTTATTTCGGCGACCCTGCTTCCCATGGGTTCAGAGCCGGTGGTGCTGGGCGTGATCCACCTGAACCCGGCGCAATACTGGCCGGTAATTGCCGTGGCCACCGTGGGCAATACCCTCGGTGGGGCCTTGGACTACGCCATGGGGCGCGGCGCCCGCCGCCTGGCCAATCAAGGCCTGCACAGCAACACAGAAAACCGCGCGCTCCTTTGGCTGGAAAAATTAGGCCCGAAGGCCTGCCTTTTGGGTTGGCTGCCTATCATCGGCGACCCCTTGTGTACCTTGGCAGGTTGGCTCAAGCTCCCCTTCTGGCCTTGCCTGATCTATATCTTGATCGGCAAATTCTTGCGCTATGTGCTAATGACGGCGGCGTTTTTTGAAGGCGTCAAGTGGATGCTGTGATGCGCTAAGGAGCGTACTGCACAAAAGCCTTAAGGCTTCACGACCTCTCGGATATCAATGCGCAAGTCTTTGGCGCCTAGCGCTACAGGCACAGACTGGCCTTGCAGATCGCCAGGCTGGGCGATGGCATTACCACTTTTGCTGATGCGCGCACTGATGACGACTTGCGTGGCGCTAGATAAACGCGCTTGCGGCGACATCGATTTGCTGTCATCGAGCGTGAACTGGTAGGGCAAGTCTTTGACCTGTTTGCGCTCAGCGGCCAAAGGCATGCGGCCATTGGGAGCGGCTTTGGCAAAAATAAACACCGTGTCTTCGGGGCTGGCCTGGGCGCGCAATTCGGGCGACAAGCTCACGGTACCGCGCACCGAAGGCCCGCCCGCGGTGACAGGACTGGCATCGGCTGGGGCCTGTGGTTTGGTTTGAGCGGCCAGAGGCGTGGACTGCGGCGGCAGACCGGCCAGTTCGCGCGCCTCTTGCAAGCTAGCGGACACGCGCTGCACCAACATATTGTCCGGCGGGCCGACTTGCTCAATGCGGCTCCAGTATTTGACGGCCAGCGCAAAATCTTTGCGCACAAACGCGTCGCTGCCCGCCAGCGCCAGGCCTTTGATGTGGTCCGGGTTGAGCTTGAGCGCGCGCGTAATCAAGGCCATGGGTTCGCCTTGCAGGCTGTGCTGATTTTTCACGGCCAAGGCATCGGCGTAATCCACCAGCAAACCGGCGTCGTCTTGGCGCAAAGCCACCGCTTTTTGGTAAGCCGCCAGTGCGTCCTCGTTGCGCTCCATCACGCTGTAGGAGCGTGCCAGCATGGCCCAGCCATCGGCGTCGTTGGGGTTTTGCTTCATGCGCTCGGCCAGTTGCTCCACCATGGCCACCACCTGGGCTTGGTTGGCACCGCCATCGGCGCCCTCTTCTTCGCCTTGCGGCGGATTGGCGCTGCGCTTGTAAACATAGCCGCCGATAGCCACTGCCAGCACTAGGACCAGCAAGCCCAACAACAAAGACCAAGATGGCTTAGCCGCTGTAGGCGCCGCAACCGCGTTGTCATGCAAGAGCATGTCCAGTAGCCGCCGCTCCAGGCTGGCGCGCTCGGCATCGCGCTGGGCCTGGCTAAGTGTGCCGGCCGCATGCGCTTGCTCCAGATCGGCCAATTGGCGTTTGAAAGGGGCCAGCAAAGTGTGCAGCGCGTCGGTCATAGCAGGTCTCAAGAAAGATGGGGGTCGTGCGGCGCGTCCTTGTCGTCGGGCTCAAAAGCCTCGTCGGCCAATCGGCTGCGCCTGCGCAAGACCACAAACAGCGTACCGAGGCCCACCACGACCATGGCCGCCGGCCCGATCCAGAGCAGTGCGGTCAGCGCTTTGAAGGGCGGCCGGTAAAGCACAAAGTCGCCGTAGCGTGCCGTCATGTAGTCGATGACCTGCTGTTCATTCTGTCCGTTTTGCAGCATCTCGCGCACTTGGCGGCGCAAGTCCACGGCCAGGTCGGCATGCGAGGCAGCAATTGTTTCGTTTTGGCAGACCAGGCAACGCAACTCGCTGGAAATTTTCATGACCCGCGCTTCCAGCGCCGGGTTGTCGCTGGCGGGCAAAGCCTCGGCAGCCAAGGCGCCGCCGCAAGCCAGCGCCAATGCGAAGTGGATGCCAAAGCGGCTAAGCAGTGTGCGCATATCAGCTATTGAGTTGTTTGAGCAAGGGCTCAATCGTGTCACGCAGCACCTCGGGCGTAAGCGGGCCGATTTGCTTGTAGCGGATGATGCCTTCGCGGTCGATGACAAAGGTTTCCGGTACGCCATAAACACCAAAGTCAATGCCCACGCGCCCGTCACGGTCAGAAATAGAAGCGGTGTAGGGATTGCCGAAATCGGCCAGCCATTTCATGCCCGCGGCGCGCTCGTCTTTGTAATTGAGGCCATAGATCGGCACTTTGGATTGTTTGGCGTATTGCACCAGCAGCGGATGCTCCTGGCGACAGGCTACGCACCAGGATGCCCAGACATTGAGCATCCACACCTGGCCGCGCAGTTCATCGCGGCTGATGCGCTGCTCGGGCTGGTCCAGGCGCGGCAAGGAAAACGCAGGCGCCGGTTTACCGATCAAGGGCGAGGGCACTTCTTTGGGATTGAGGCTCAGACCAGCCCGCAAGAAATACAACAAAACCAGCAAGATGCCCATGGGCACCAAATAGCGTGCATGTTTCATCATGGCGCCTCCACGGCACGGCGGTAGCGCCTGTCACTGACCGCCAGCAAACCCCCTAGGGCCATCATCAGACAACCGTACCAAATCCAGTCGATAAAAGGCTTGACATAGACCCGCACAATCCAGGCGCCCCCTTCGACCTGCTCGCCCAGCGATACATATAAATCTCGCGTCAAGCCGGAATCAATCGCCGCCTCGGTCATGGGGTTTTGCTGCACCCGGTAGACGCGTTTTTCCGGGCGCAAGTCCGCGACTGCATGGCCATCACGCGAGACGCGCATCTGGCCTTGCGCCGCCACATAGTTGGGGCCTTGAAGTTCCTTGATGCCGTCTAATGTGAAGGTATAGCCGCGCACCGTAGTGCTGTCGCCAATGAGCATCTTGACATCACTCTCCACCTCGTAGGTTTTGACCATCGCCACGCCGATGCAAAACACCGCGATACCCAGATGCGCCAACATCATGCCCGCCAGCGCGCGCGGAATCTGGCGCAAGCGGGCGGGCGCATTCGCCCAATCCATCCCCTGGGGATGAACGCGTCCCCACAAGTCGGTAGCTACCGAGCCCACTATCCAATACGCCATGACCAGCCCCAAAGTGGTGACCAGGCGCACTTCACCGGCCAGCGCGCCGGTGATAAGGGCACCGGCAATGGCCACGGCCGCAGCCCAGCGCAAGCGCATAGCCAGGGCCGGTAATTCCGCGTTTTTCCAGCGCGCCAGCGGGCCTATGCCCATAAGAAACACGGCCGGCGCCATCAGCGGCATAAACACCGCATCGAAATAGGGCGGGCCCACCGAAATCTTGCCCATGCCCAAGGCGTCGATCACCAGCGGGTACAAGGTACCCAGCATCACCGCCAAGGCTGCCACGACCAACAAAACGTTATTACCCAGCAAGGCCGACTCTTTAGACCACAAGCCAAAGCGCTTACCGATGCCGACCTCGGGCGCGCGCCATGCATACAGCGAAAAAGAGCCACCCATCACCACCGCCAAAAAGGCCAAAATGAACTGGCCGCGGGCCGGATCGGTAGCGAAAGCATGCACTGAAGACAGCACGCCCGAGCGCACCAAGAAAGTTCCGAGCAGCGAAAACGCAAACGCCAAAATGGCCAACAACACCGTCCAGGACTTAAAGCTATTGCGCTTTTCCGTGACCGCCAACGAATGGATCAAAGCCGTTCCCAAAAGCCAGGGCATGAGCGAGGCGTTTTCCACTGGGTCCCAAAACCACCAACCGCCCCAACCCAATTCGTAATAGGCCCAAGCGCTACCCAGCGCAATGCCGATGGTCAAGAACATCCAAGCCACCGTGGTCCAAGGCCGGGTCCAGCGCGCCCAGGTCGCGTCCAGGGTGCCGCCGATCAAGGCTGCAATAGCAAAAGCAAAGGCCACCGAAAACCCGACATAGCCCATATAGAGCATGGGCGGATGGAGCACCATGCCCGGGTCTTGCAACAAGGGGTTGAGGTCGCGGCCCTCGAGCGGCGCCGGGAACAAACGATCAAAAGGGTTGGAGGTGAGCAGCATGAATAACAAAAAGCCCACCGCCACCAGCCCCATGACCGACAGTATGCGTGCTGTCACCTCCTTAGGCAAATGGCGGCTAAACAGGGCGACGGCCACGGTCCAGAGCACCAGCATCTGCACCCACAAAAGCAAAGAGCCTTCGTGCCCGCCCCAGACACCGGCGATACGGTACTCTAAAGGCAAGGCGGTATTGGATAGAGCAGCCACATAGCGCACCGAAAAATCATGCCCCACAAAAGAGACTGTCAGGCAGACATAAGCCAAGGCTACAAAGAAAAACAGCAGAAAAGACAGCGGGCGCGCTAGCGCCATCAAGTCAGCACGCCCGGTCTGCGCTCCCAGCAAGGGGACGGTACCCAGAACGAGCGCCACGCCCAGCGCGAGCCAAAGAGAAAAGTGTCCGATTTCAGGAATCATATTTAGGGGCTCGTAACCACCGAGGTGGCGGTTTTTGCGTTGCTCTTGGCGGCGTTTTTCAAAGCCTCAGCGGCTTCGGGCGGCATATAGTTTTCGTCATGCTTGGCCAGCACTTCCTTGGCTTGGAACACGCCATTTTCCAGCTTGCCCTGGGCCACCACGCCTTTTCCTTCTTTGAACAAATCGGGCAGGATGCCCGAGAACTGCACCGGCACCGTGGTGGCGGTATCGGTCACTTCAAAGCGCACTGCCACGCCTTCTCGCTGCACGCTACCCTCAACGACTAAGCCACCGAGGCGAAAGGTACGGCCCAAAGGTGCTTCTTTGGCCACGATTTGCGAAGGCGAAAAGAAAAAAACCAAATTACTCTGGAAAGCATTGAGCACCAATGCGGTGGCGCCACCGACCACGGCAAGAATGCCCAAGGCGATAGCAAAGCGTTTACGGCGTGGCGTCATGCGCGGTTTCCTGTTCCGATAATTCACGTACGGCTTGCATACTGGTGCGCTGCCCGGAACGCGCGAGCACGATTTCGAGCAACAAGCATATCAGCACCACGGCATACGAGCCCCAAACATACAGGCCATAACCGCCCATGGCCCAAAACGCATCCCAACTTTCCCAAATCATGCGACCACCTCCTGCACCCAGCGCGTGTGGCGCTCGCGTTGCAAAATAATTCCGCGCACCCGGTACAAAGCCATGGCGATGCTATAGGCCCAAAAGGCCAAGGCCATCAGCAACATGGCCCACAACATGGTCTGCGCCATGCTAGAGCCCTTGGTCACCGAAATCGAAGCGCCCTGGTGCAAAGTGTTCCACCACTTCACCGAGAAATAAATAATCGGCACGTTCACCGCACCCACCAAAGCCAGCAGGCCACCGGCGCGGTCGGCGCGGCGCGGGTCGTCTATCGCGCTGGTCAGGGCGATGTAGCCCATATACAAAAAGAACAAAATCAATTCCGAGGTCAAGCGCGCGTCCCACACCCACCAGGTGCCCCACATTGGTTTACCCCAGAGGGCGCCGGTCCATAAAGACAAAAAGGTGAACATGGCGCCGGTAGGCGCCAGTGCCTGGGTCATCATGCCCGAGATACGTGTATTGAAAGTAAAGCCTAGAAAAGCCCAAAACGCCATGGCCAGGTAAATGATCATGGACATCCAGGACGCGGGCACATGGACAAAAATAATGCGGTAGCCCTCGCCCTGCTGAAAGTCCGTGGGCGCGACAAAAAAGCCCATGTAAAGGCCCACCAGCGCCAATACAGACGCCAAGGCGGCAAACCAAGGCCAGAGCCTGCCGGCAAGCGGATAAAAGGCCTGCGGTGCAGCCCATTGAAACCAGCGAATTCTTAATTGTTCCATTTACTCAAGCGCTATGCGCAAAGCCAGGGCACAGGCCCAGGGCCCGAAAAAACCGGCCAGCAACAGCATGGCCATCAATATCGACATCTGCGCACCATACTCCAGTCCGCTGAGCTGGGCCTCTACCGCGCCTGAACCAAACACCAATGCCGGAATATACAGAGGCAGCACCAGCAGCGACAACAAGACCTCACCACCGCGGACCCCCAGCGTGAGGGCGGCACCCACGGCCCCGATAAACGAAAGCAAAGGCGTGCCCACCAGCAGGGACAGCAGCAAGACGCCCATGGTCGGCGCATCCAAGCCAAATTGCAGCGCCAACAGCGGCGAGAGCAGCGTCAGCGGCAGCCCCGACAGCAGCCAGTGCGCCGCCACCTTAGCCGCCACCAGCACCGGCAGCGGCGCTTGCGACAAAGCCATTTGTTCCAGCGAGCCATCTTGGTAATCGGGTGCGAACAAGCGACCTAGCGACAATAAACTGGCCAGCATTGCCCCTACCCACAATATGCCCGGCGCGATCTTGCGCAGGGTCTCCGGCTCGGGCCCAATAGCCAGCGGAAACAAGGTGGCGACCACCACAAAAAAGAACACCGCCGTCAGCACCTCGCTTTTGCGCCGCAGTGCCAACTGCAGGTCACGCTGCAAGACAGCCATAAACGCGCTCATGCGCCCAGGCGGTAGCTGCGGCTCCGCCCTCCGATATCCACCGGCTGGTGGCTGGTAAACAAGACCATGCCGCCGCGCGCCAGATGGGCTTCGATGAAACTTACGACCCATTGCTGTGCCGGACCATCCAGCGCCACAAAGGGCTCGTCCAGCAACCACAGCGGCTGCGTCTGTATCACCAGTCGGGCCAGTGCCACGCGCCGCTTTTGCCCCTGCGACAGCACCCGCACCGGCAGTGCTGCGCGACTGCCCAGCCCCAAAAGTTGCAAAGCCGCTACCGCTGCTTCGCGGCTGACCGGCGTGCCGGCAATGGCGGCGCCCGCTTGCAGGTTCTCTACGGCATTGAGTTCTTCTTTAAGGGCCAGTTGGTGGCCCAGGTAGAGCACATCTTGGCTCAGGCGGCACGCGCTGCTGCCCAGTAATTTGCCCTGCCAGCGCACCTCGCCCTGCGCAGCCGGTGAGAAACCGGCCAGGATGCGCAACAAGCTGGTCTTGCCCACGCCGTTGCCGCCTTCCAGGTGCATGCACTCGCCGGGCGCCAAGTCAAAACCCACCCCGCTAAACAGAGTGTGGTCTGCGCGAACACAAGAAAGATTGGAAACAGACAGCATGCAAAAAATGTGGCCGGGCTAAAAAGCGATAGTCCACCAAGACCCCAAGGCGTACCCGTTCAATGCCCTGAGAACTAATGTAGCAGAGCGCTTTTCTTATGCCGGTTTATTGGGCGCACCGGTAAGGTAAGCGCTGCCCACACGCCAACCCCCATTGCCAGACCGTAAGCCATTGCCCCGGCAATGCAAGACCACCCACGGCTAGCCCCCAACGCAATGACGAAGGCGTGCAGGCCTTGCCTAGGGCCGCCCCACCGCCCGCGCAGTCACCACGGCTTGCATCAACCCCCGGTCGTCCACCGCATTGGGGTAATAGCTTTTGTGCTCAGACACTTCCACCTCAGGCTGCGCAGCGCCCATAGCCTTGACTGCTGCCAGCGCGGCCTGCGCGGCCGCGCGATGGGCCGCTTGCAAAGCCGCGTGCGCATTACCAAAACTTTGCGTGTCCGCGACCCCGGTAAGGCGGAATACGCCGCTGCCGTCGCCATGCACTTCCACCACGGCGGTATACGCCACCACACCCGTGGCGGCGCCCACGGCATTGGCTACATCGCAATTAGGCGGAAACACCACTTCGCAGCCCAGGCGGCGCGCCAACTCACCGTAAAACACTTTTACCGGCCCACCCACCGCCACCACCGGCACCGAAGGTTTGATGCTGACCTGCGCCAGCCCCACCAGCGAATCACCATTGCAAATGGCCTGGCTGATGCGGTCATCGGGCAGGCTAAAGCCCAGCGCGGTGTCCAAAATCACGCGGGCGCTCAGGCGCACGGTTTCGCTCCACACGGCGTGCGCGTAAGCGCGGGTGCGCTCTTCGGTGGGCATCTTCATCTCGCGCAAGCGGCAGCCCAGTTGCGCTGCCAAGTAGGCGCCCTCGCGCGACCAGTTGGCTTGCATGTCCAGCACATGGGCAGCGTCCGAAGGGGTAAATCCGGCCACCTGAATCAGGCCTTTGCGCTGTAGCGCGGTTATCGCGCGCTGCGCGTTCATGGACGTGGCCAAGGTGCGCATGGGCGTGGGGCCGGGGCGCACTTGCGCTAGCAATTCGCTCTCGCGCGCCGAGAGTTCGTCCGACAAGCGCGGCCCTTTGGCGCCAAAGGGCAGCAGCACAAAACGCCCTTGCAGCGAATTGCCACCATCGACATCGGCCAGGTCTGCTTGCAGCATGGCAATGGTTTGCGGATAGCGCGCCGCCAACAACGACACCGGCACGATGCGCTGTGGCCGCACTTCCAGGCGGCCATTGCCGGCCAGCGCCACTTCGCTGTCGCCGCCCAAACCAATCGTGCGCACATCAATCGCCCGCACCATGGTGCGCCAGCCGCCTACTTCGGCACCGTCCAGGTTGACGCGCGGCAGGCCGTCAATCAGCGCGCCCACATCGGTGGTGGTGCCGCCCATGTCCGACAAAATGAAATTGTCCAGGCCACTCAACCAACGTGCCCCAACCAGGCTGGCTGCCGGGCCGGAGAGCACGGTTTCTATAGGCCGCTTGGCCACGCTATGCGCCAGCGCCAGCGTGCCGTCGCCTTTTACGATCATGAGTGGACACTGAATCTTTAAGTGCGCCATCGCACTTTGCACTGCGTCGATCAAATGCGTCACGCGGGAAATCAGGCGGGCATTGAGCGTGGCGGTCAGCGCGCGGCGTGGCGCGTCCAGGCTGGAGGACAACTCGGTAGACAAGGTCACCGGCTTGCCGGTTTTCTCCACAATGCGGGTGCGCACCAATTGCTCATGCGCGGGGTTGCGCACTGCAAATGCGGCGGCTACCGCAAACGCATCGACTTGCGGCGCCATGCGCTCGATGGCTTCGTCCAGGGCGTCCAGGTCCAGGGCGGCGGCCTGCTCGCCGTTGTGGTCATGCCCACCGCCGATGCGCTCTATGGCCATACCAGGAAAGGCCTTGGTAATGCCGGTGCGCTCGGCCATGCTGGCATCAAAACCCACCAGCAAAACCCCTACCGCGCTGCCATGGCCCTCCACCACGGCATTGGTGGCCAAGGTGGTGGACACCGAGACCAGCGCAATGTCTTGCGCCCGCAGGCCCTGGGGCAAGGCGGCAATGGCCTGGGTAATCGCATCGGCCACGCCCAGGGATAAATCGCCTTTGGTGGTGATGGACTTGGCAGTGGCAATGACGCGCTGGCTGGCGGCTTCAATAATCGCGGCATCGGTATAGGTGCCGCCGGTGTCAACGCCAATCAGGTACTGGGGGGGAACTGGATTCATGAACGCTTCATGCAAATAAGGGAAGATGTGGCACAGAGCGGCGCAGGCCGCCCAGCCAAACCCCGTATTGTGACCACGCCACCCCCGATAAACGTATGGCCAGCCAATTACCTCAAATGCCCGCAGGGGCAAATCCGGCTTTGCAAGACTACATCGTGCGCAGCGACCTGGGCGGCCACAGCCCCGAAGGAAATGGCCAAACCCTGCTTAGCCTGGTACACATCACTGACGCGCATGTGATGGACAGCGCTTCGCCAGCGCGCTGCGAATGGGTAGAGCTGTTGGCGCACGATCCGCTATGGCAGCCGCTCTTGCACATGCACAGACCCTATGAAGCGCTGACGCACTTTGCGCTGGCCGCGCACATCGACGCGCTGGGCGCCAACCCCCTGGCTCCGGCCAGCGGCCAGCCCTATGACTTGGCACTGTTTACCGGCGACAACATCGACAACGCCCAGGCCAATGAGTTGCAGGCCTTTCTGGCGCTGGTGGGCGGCGGGCAAGCGTCTTTGTCGGCCTATGGCGGCGTGCACGATGTCGAGGGTGCGCAAACCTGGCTCGCTACACAGCCCGGTGGCCTCTGGCCCTATTGGTGCCCGCAAGCCGCCGTACCCTGCGCCGGTAAGGCCATGGGTTTACCGGTGATTGAAGAGTTTGTGGCGCGCGCCAGCGCCGTGGTCAACAGCCGGGGCCTGGGCTTTGCCTGGACCAGCGTGGCGGGTAACCACGATGTGCTGCGCCAGGGCACCGCCCTGAGCAATGCGGCGCTAGAAGCCATTGCCACCGGCGCGCGCAAAAGCTTGGCGCGTCCGCCCGGCTTTGCGCCTGTAGACCCGCTAGCCACTTTTTTGGATGCGCCCGACGCTTTTTCGCAAACCAGCGCAGACGCGGGCACGCGCGCTATTGCGCCCGATGCCGGGCGGCGCATCATCAGCGCCCAAGAATTTGTCGATGCCCATGCCCAGGCGGGCGCCCTGGGCTATGCGCAGCTGCCGCCCGGCCAGTGCGACACCTTTGTGGACACCGAGCATGTGCGCATCATCCTGCTCGATACCAACCACCCCTGGGGCGATTACCAGGGCAGCGTGGGCAAGCGGCAATTGGCCTGGCTGGACGATTGTTTGCGCGAGGTGGCCCGCACGCCGGGGCGCTGGGCCATCATCGCCAGCCACCATGGCTGCGCCTCCTTGGTGAACCAGCGCGGCCATGACCCGGAGCGCGTACACGCCCAGGCCCTGACCGATGTATTGCACCGCCATGCCTGCGTGCTGGCCTGGTTGGTGGGCCACCGCCATATTCACC
>CAJBBZ010000074.1 GCA_903951445.1 uncultured beta proteobacterium | reverse complement strand
TACCTGCTGCTGACCCTGGCGGCGAGCTTGATTGGCACTCATGACCACGTCATTGAATATGGTTCTGGCTGACCCTCTACCTGCCTGAACCACCTGATCTAAGGTGGCATCGCTGGGGGGAGTCAGGTTGGCCTGTGTATAGATGCGCCGCAGCAAGGGACGCCAATTGGCCAGTGGTGGCTGATTCATGTCCACCAGCACGCTCCGGTTTTGGATGCCAGGATCGATCTTGTCTAAATGGTTGGTGGTCATGATGAAGACCACGTTCTTGCGGTTCATCACGCTCTTGAAAGATGTCATGGCAGATTCTGTCAGCAAGTCCACTTCGTCCAAAATCACATAGTGCAAACCACTGGCGTTCCATGCCACAAAGCCGGTGGAGGACTGAATACCTTGAATCAAAGTCAGCCCGTTTTGGCCCTGCATGCAGGCGTAGTACGGCGAGCTAGGAGATTGATCGTCTACGAGGGTGTCAGGATCTAGATTTGCTGGATCTGCGTGTGCCTTTGAAGATTCCAGCAAGCCTGGCAGTAGGTTAGCCAGGGTGGTCTTGCCCGTGCCATAGAGGCCAAACAGCACAATGCCATTGACTCCCGTGGACGGGAAGGCCATGGTCTGGTCCAGCATGCTGGCCAGTTTGAACCGGCTGGTGGGCAATAAGGCAAAGTCGTTTAGGCACTGGGGAGTGGGCGCAGCCACTGCGTTGGATAGTGTTGCCATGAGAATCTCCAAAGTAATGATTGAGATTTGAATTTAGGTTCAGGAGTGACCGCCGACCAGGCAATCACTCCCTTTGCTGTGGGTAAGTGCTCAAGCCGCCTTGAGAGCAGCCTGGGCAGCAGCCCGCTCGTCCTCAATGGCCTGAAAATCTTTTTCGACCTGACGGGCTTTTTCCTTTTCAGCACCCACACTGGCGCAAGCTGCCAATGCAGTCTTAACCGCAGTTCCACTTTGAACCACTTGGCGGATGGCAAAACTGCCGTCATCTTCCCGAGTCGCTAGAAGTACCACGCCTTCTTCGGTGCTGGTATTGGAGTAGGCGGCATTGAGGCTATCGCTGCGCACACTGGCAATGGCATCGGTGGACAGAACTGCTCGGCCCAGTTGCACCTTGTCTTTGAGGGTCTTGGTGGGCTTGCCAGCCTTACGGCGAACTTCCTCAATTCCGCCAGACTCGCGCAGGAACTTGGGCAATTCCATAACGGAGACTTTTTCCAAGATGGCAACCCGTAGGGCACTAGCGTAGGCATTGACACGGCGGCGGTCCACACCAAATACGCAGCGAATGACCTTGGTGATCAATGGCGTTGCTTCGGTGAATTTGTAGCCTTTGATGTCAACGTAGTTGCCCAAACCTTTGCGTAGGTTCTTGGCCATACTGTCACTGCCCAGCATGGCGTTGTTGAGCATGTAGCAGTGTTGCAGCATGCCGTAGAGCACTTCATTGGAGCGCTGCAATTCATTGCGCTCCCAGTGCTCTCGCTTCTCAACCAAGTGGTCAATGGCTTCGGCAATGGCCTTTTCGGGGTTGCTCCGGGTCAGCAAGGTAACCATGCTCACAGCATAGTTATCGCCCTGATTTGGTGCAAATTCCGGAGGCGTCAGGCCGCTCTCCAGTACGGTGGCTTCTTTCATAGGGTTACTCCTAGTAATGGTTTCAAACAAAGTGGCCAAAAACCTGACCACGAGTTGATTTCATCCTTTAGAGTGGATTGCGGATACCTACTTTTCAGGGAGATTAGAAAAAGTACACACATATTTGCGCCCGGAGCCCGTCGATATGACTTGCCATCCAAATCAACTCCTGGCCTCTGCGGTCGTGTGCCTACAGGACTTCACCCGGCTGCTGTTTAACTTTCTGCGCGTCAGTCCCAATTACTGGTTGGTGGCTCAGCAGGCAGGTCACATTCGTCTATATAAAAAAATGCACCCTGATCAACGTGCTGCGATTAGCTGCTACCGGCGCTATGGGGATGTCTACAACCAAGGATTTGATCTGTGGGAGCAGAAAAATGCACGCTATTGGCAACTGCCACGGCGTAACGCGGTAGGTTTGTATAGCGGGCAAGAGCGCACCCTTATCCAGGATCAAGATGCTTTTGTCCACTTGCCCTTTGATGCTGCATTGCCCACCGCTAGGCAAATACAAGACCTGCTGGCAGCGCATCGGGCCAAGCAGGCATTAATTGCCGTTGCTGAAAAGACTCGAATTAGGTCCATTAGCCTTTGGAAGATTCTTCAATTGGTCTATACCCGTGCCATGCACCCCGATATTGAGCAGTGGCGCGTTGGCGCCTTGGTCAAACTGGTCAAGGAGTTTGCCCACGAACTTGACCCCTGGGGAGCCAGAAGTAAACGGGGCGTTGATCAGATGCGACGGCACATGAACTTGATGGTGCGCCGCTGGTTGGATCGTGGGGCGGTCATTGCCGCCAATGCCGCCTGTGGCTTGTTTCCCAGTGACAAAGGAGAGTTAGCCGGACCTGAGGCTTGGCGCCAGGCACGTTTTGACTTTGAGGACAGCAGCTACACCCAGCGTCTTTTTGCCTTGGGGCAGGGGGAAATGGAGTTTGCCAGCGCCAGGGTGCTAGGCGCCACGGGCTAGGGCAGGGTGGGGGGAGTTGGTGGTTGGGGGTCGAGGATGAAGTGTCGGGTCAACCCGACACTTGCGAGTCAGGGGGTGACTTTTGGTAGATGGATGCACCATTACGGGCAAATAAGAGCGGTGAAATGCATTTAGGCCTTAGCCTAATTGCAATTTTTAGGGAATGGCATGAGGGTCAGCGGAGGTAAATTGGAGCCCGCTTCCGACCCATAGCAGCCTTAGCCAATAGCGGCTTCAGCGCTCTTAGCGAGCTTTAATTAAAAGCAAAGTAGGCACTTTTGGGATTGGCAATGCCGCGCGAGCCGAATATTGATTGGACTTGTGGCATCCAATTGGGCCATTCATTTAGCGGTATTTCATAATCGGTGGGAAGGCGGATTTAGTCCAACTTTGTCGGCGCGGTCTGTTCAATTCGCATCTGCAAAATGGTGCAACCAAAGCGGCGGCGAAACCAGAATGCCAGGGCGCTGGCGCCCGAGAAGCCCAGCAATTGCGCCAACTCGGCCAGGGAGCGGTCGCTGTCGAGGATCTGGCGCAGCGCAAATTCGGCCCGAATGCTGGCCACCAGCGATGAGAAAGTCTCGCCATCGGCCTGCAAATGGCGGTGCAATGTGCGCCGGTCAATGCCCAAATGTTGCGCCACCTGCTCGGCAGTGCAGCGCCCGCCCGGCAGCAGGGCACTGATCAGCTGGCGGGTACTGGCCAGCGTCTGGCGCTGCGAACGGGACAAGGCCTGGTCCAAAAATTGGCGCGCGAAAGAGGAAATGCCCGAGGTCTCTTGTGGCAAGGCCTTTTGTAAATCGGCGGCGGCGCACACGATGCCATTGAAGTCGCTGTTAAATTCCAGCGCCGCGCCAAACACCGCTCTGTGCGAGGCCATCTGATGCGGCTGGCGGTGGGCAAAGCACACTTTGCGCGGGCGCCAATGCGGCCCGAGCAACTCGACCAAAATCCGGTACATCACGCCCACGGCCAGTTCCATGGACTGGCGCACGCTGCCCACACCTTCGAGCAGGATTTGCTCGCGAATGATCACCGTATCGCCACTGTCTTCAATATGGGTGAGCAAAGAAGTATTGAGCAGGCGCAGATAGCGGCTTAGGGTATCGAGCGCCTGGCGGGCCGTCGGTTCATCGCGCAGGACCAGGGCGATAGGCCCCAAATTAGACAGGCGCCGGCCCCGGGCCAATTGCAAACCAAAATCTTCCACACCAGCGGCCAAAGCGCTGTCTTCCAGCAATTGGCGCACGGCATTGACACTGATGGGCGTTTCCGGGTTCTCCAGGCAGCGCACACTCAGACCGGCAGCGCCCATCATGCGGGCCGCGTCCAGCCCCAGCGCGCCGGCCAACTCGACATAGCCGCTTAGGCTGGCGCTGCGTATCACGGCAAGGGGGCGCGGCATAAATGTCCCGAAATAGATATGGAATGTCCCAGAATATAAATCAAACTGCCATGCCAATCAGTATTCTCTGCAGCTACATGCCAAGCGCTGCAATCAGCTAGGCGTGGTCCACACCATAAAGAGGAGACTCCATGACGATGCATATTTCCCCCGTGGGCGCAGCCCGCCTGGCACTGACCGCCCTTGCCCTCACTGCCTGCACTTGGGCATTGGCTTGGACCGACAAGCCGGTCAAGTTGATTGTTCCGGCCCCGGCAGGTGGCACCATGGACGTCGTGGCACGCATCCTGGCCGACCAGATTGCCGCCGACATCGGACAAGCTGTCATCGTCGAGAACAAACCGGGTGCCGGTGGCGCCATTGCAGTGCAGGCCATGTTGGCCGTGCCGGCCGATGGCCAGACCCTGATGGTTACCGCCAGCAATGTGCTGACGGAAATTCCGCATGTCATGAAAACCAGCTTTGACCCGCTTAAAGACGTTCGCCCTATCGCCACCGTCGCCCGCGCCAGCATGGTGCTGGTAGGCGCGCCGAATCTGCCAGCGAAAGATTTTTCCGAACTGACCGCCTACCTTAAAGCCAATCCGGGCAAACTGAGCTTTGCCTCCTACAGCACGGGCACCAGTTCGCACTATGCAGGCATGATCCTGAACCAGAAGTTCGGCCTAGACCTAACGCACGCGCCCTTTGCGGGCTCGCCGCCGGCGCTCACACAATTGATGGGGGGCAATATCACCATCATGTTTGACGGCATCGTGACCTCTTTGCCCTTCCATAAAGCGGGCAAGCTCAAGATTTTTGCCGTGGCCACCAAGAACCGTTCGGCCCACCTACCGCAAGTGCCTACGCTCAGCGAAATGGGCCTGCCTGAGTTTGACTTTAGCAACTGGCTAGGCATAGTGGGCAGCGCCAAAATGCCCGACGCTATGGCCGACAAAATTAATGCCGCGATACTCAAAGCGGCCGCCTCGCCCAAGGTACAGGAGCGCTTTACCATGGCCGGTTTTGAACCCAATACCAGTCTGAGCGCAGCGCAGTTATCGCAATCGGTGCGCGCGGAGTTTGACCGTAACGCCGCCTTGGTCAAGGCCTTTAATATCAAGCTCGACTAAGAAAGAGGCACGCCATGCCACTGACCAACGTCCGCAACGCCCAGGCTTTGCAGGTGCGCCCCCTGACCTGCGCTCTGGGGGCGCAAATCAGCGGCGTTCAACTGTCACAAGCGGCCCAGGATGGCGGCCTGTTTGACGAGCTGCATGCCATGCTGCTGGAACACAAAGTGCTGTTTTTGCGCGACCAGGCGCTCACGCGCGCCGAGCATGTGGCCTTTGCCAGCCGCTTTGGCAGCCTGGAGGACCATCCGGTGGCTGGCAGCGACCCGCAGCACCCTGGCCTGGTACGTATTTACAAATCGCCGGACCAGCCCGCCGACCGCTACGAAAACGCCTGGCACAGCGACGCCAGTTGGCGCGAAAAACCGCCCATGGGCTGCGTGCTTCGCTGCGTCGAATGCCCGCCGGTGGGCGGTGACACCATGTGGGCCAATATGGCGCTGGCCTATGACAAATTGCCCGCCCATGTGAAAGAGCAAATTGCGTCTTTGCGGGCGCGGCACAGTATTGAGTCCACCTTTGGTGCGGCCATGCCCATCGAAAAACGCCTGGCTTTGCACGCGCAGTTTCCTGACGCTGAGCATCCGGTCGTGCGCACACACCCCCAAACAGGCGAAAAAATCCTGTATGTCAACGGCTTTACCACCCACTTCACCAACTTTCATACGCCAGCCAACATCCGCTTTGGCCAAGACTACAACCCTGGCGGCGCCGATCTGCTGCGCTATCTGGTGATGCAAGCCTATGTACCAGAGTACCAGGTGCGCTGGCGCTGGCATCCCAACAGCGTCGCTATTTGGGACAACCGCAGCACGCAGCATTACGCCGTCATGGACTATCCGCCCTGCCACCGCAAGATGGAGCGCGCAGGCATCCAAGGTGACGCCCCTTTTTAAGCGGCCACGGATTGGCTCACCCTCCTTTTTGGCGCTGGGCGCCCCACCTGAAAGACTTTTTTTATGAACTTCCTTGACGGATCTTTGTTCCCCGAAAACCAGCAAAAATTGGTCATTACCGCCGCCCCCTATGGCCCGGAATGGATTCCCTCAGACTTTCCCGAAGACATCCCGGTCACCATGCAGGAGCAGGTCCAAAAGGCCGTGGATTGCTACAACGCCGGGGCCAGCGTGCTGCATCTGCATGTGCGCGAACTCGACGGCAAAGGCAGCAAGCGCCTGTCCAAGTTCAACGAGCTGATAGCAGGTGTGCGCGCGGCTGTGCCCGATATGCTGATCCAGGTAGGCGGCTCGATTTCCTTTGCACCCGAGACCGAGGGTGCTGCTGCCAAATGGCTGTCTGACGATACCCGCCACATGCTGGCCGAACTCGACCCCAAGCCCGACCAGGTGACAGTGACCGTCAACACCTCGCAAATGAATGTGCTCGAGCACATGGACCTGGACGACTACGCCGGCACCTCCATGCAAGATCCGCAAATCAACATGGCCTACAAAGAAATGATCGTTCCTGCGGGCCCGACCTGGGCCGAAGAACATATTCGCCGCCTGAGCGCGGCAGGCATCCAAAGCGCTTTTCAGTTTTACAACATCAACAGCTTTGAGACGGTCGAACGAATGATCCGGCGCGGCGTCTATCAAGGGCCCTTGGTCATGAACTGGGTGGCCATTAGCGGCGGCATGGATGCACCCAACATCTACAACCTGGCTAATTTTTTACGCGCCACGCCCGACGGCGCCATGCTGACGGTGGAAAGCTCGATGCGCAATGTGCTGCCTATCAATATGATGGGCATTGCCATGGGCTTGCATGTGCGCACCGGCATCGAAGACAACCTGTGGACGCAAGACCGCAAGGCCAAAATGAGCACGGTGCGCCAGGTCGAGCAACTGGTGCGCATTGCCAAAGAATTTGGCCGTCCGGTCGCCGATGGCAAAGAGGCCAAAGCGATTTGCAAAATCGGCGTTTTTTACGATAGCGTAGAAGAGACGCTGGCAAAAAACGGTTTTGCGCCCAACCCCATTGCCGGCCGCCAGGGTTACCTGCGCAAGGCCGCTTAAAGCGGCGTACGCTATGGCCAAAGCCATCGTTTTTGACCGCGTGGGCGGGCCCGAAGTCCTGGGCCTGGAACACACCGACATTGGTGCACCTGGCCCGGGCCAGGTGCGGGTGCGGCACAGCGCCATTGCCGTCAATTTCATCGACATTTACTTTCGTACCGGCCTGTACCCCACGCCGCTGCCAAGCGGGCTAGGCTCGGACGCAGTGGGCGTGGTCGAGGCCATCGGCGAAGGTGTGCACGACCTGGCTGTAGGTGACCGGGTGGGCTACCTGATCGGCCCCCAGGGGGCCTACAGCGATGTGCGCCTGATGCCGGCGCAGTTCCTCATCCCACTGCCCGAGGGCATCAGCGACCTCAGTGCCGCTTGCCTGATGATGAAGGGCATGACGGCACAATACCTTTTCCGCCAAGTGTTTCCGCTGCAAGGGGGCGAAACTATTTTGTATCACGCGGCCGCCGGTGGTGTGGGCCTGATCGCCTGCCAATGGGCTCGCGCTTTGGGGGTCACCATGATCGGCACCGTCAGCACCGACGAAAAAGCCGCCATCGCCCAAGCTCACGGCTGCACCCATACCATCGTGACCCGCCGGGAAAACACCGTGGAGCGGGTCAAGGAACTAACCGGTGGCCAGGGCGTTGCCGTCGTCTTTGACTCGGTGGGCAAAGACACTTTGCAGGACTCGCTCAATTGCCTGCGTCCACGCGGTACGCTGGTGAGCAACGGCACTTCCTCGGGCCCGGTGGTCATTGACACGATGCAACTGGCCATGAAAGGATCTTTGTGGCTCACGCGCCCGGCGATGATGCACTACATCATGCCCCGTGCCCATATGCTGGCCATGGCCGACGAGCTTTTTGGCATGGTGCTGAGCGGGAATATTCAATGCACCCCATCGCATAGCTATCCACTGGAAGAAGCAGCTCTGGCTCACAGTGCCTTGGAAAGTAGGTTAACCACCGGCTCGACAGTTCTTTTGCCCTGAACAAAGCCCTAAAGGGCGCTTATCAACAAACTCCTAGTTACCGGTCATTAACCAATGTCCGGTCTTGGCACATACCTGCCGCCCAGCCGCGCACTTTGCACCTGACGTCCATCCTATCTCTCACCAATGTAGGCCTGCTTTTACCTTTGCCCGCTGAACATCAGGGGTAATTGCGCGTCAGGGGTCGATGATGAAGTGTCGGGTTAACCCGACACTTGCCAGTCAGGGGGTGAATTTTTGTGCGCCTAAAACTGCCGGAGGCATGTTTCTCAGCATTCAAACCAAACTAACAGCCCGGCGCAGCATGTCATCGGATGCGTCAATGTAACCGATCGTGGTGCTAATGTTGCGGTGCCCCATGGCGCGCATCAGCACCCGAACACCCACTCCTCGGGAGGCCAGGGCCGTGGCAAAACTACGGCGGCCACTGTGGCTGCTGGCGCCGTCAATGCCCGCACCCCGGTACAGGCTGTGGAAATATTGGGCCAGCGTATTGGCGGTGAATCCTCTACGGGGCTCCTTTTGGGTGGCAAAGAAGGCCCATTCCGGCGGACGCTTTGTAGTGCTTTGCGCATAAGCCTGTAGTTCTTTATGCAGTTTTGGACTGATAAACACTGTTCGCGGGTGTCCGCCCTTGGTTTGATCGGCGTTCAGGCGAATTTCCTCTTTAACCTGCCCTTCAGCGTTGACAACATCCCCCCAGGTCAGCGCGGCCACTTCACCAACCCGCATGCCCGCTAGGTGGGTCAGCAGTAGGGCGGCTCTGTTGCGCTGCGCGTGGGCGCGGGTAGCTATGTAGTCCTGCACTCTGCGCAATTCCTGCGCTGAAAACGTCTTTGCTTTGCCCATTGCTTACACCTTTAGAAATCAATTAAAACCACGCATGTATTTTAATTTCGTTGGTTTGGTCTGGGCAACCGGAATTTATCTAAAGCAATGTTCAATGAAATCAATGACTTACATAAAAACCACAGGAAATGCTGATTTCCTTTGGTTTTTTACACCGAGAGTTTGAATCCTTTTTGCCCCGCCAAGACTATTTCGAACTGATTCCAAGTCGTTCGAACAATTTCCAACCCGTTCGGGGCCTCCATGGGTGCGCTCCTAGAACACCTTCCGGATCAGACAGGCTTCTTCATAGGCCTCAATGTCTTTGAGCCGGTACAAGACCTTCCCCACGATCTTCAAGTACTGCGGGCCCTCGCCGACGCTGCGCCAGCGCTGAAGTCGCGCGACTGAACACACCCAGCGATCGGCGAGCATTATTTCGGTCAGGAGCTCGCGGGCAGGTTCGGCCGGGACCTCTGGAACCAACAGTTTGGGCTCGAACTTGGGTTCGTTGGCTGCGGTTTTGGCGATGCCACTGGACAGGGCGTCCAGCACGTCGCCCATTTTTTCAGCCCGTGGGTTCGAGGATGAGTTGTTGTTAGTAGCCATGGCCTTGCTCCTTGATGCCTATATGCAGTGGTTTCATGTAGGTTCATACCGGTTGGCCGGGCATTTTTTCTCAGTGAGATCTCACTGGGGGAAATCGCTCCATCAAGTTGGATGTGGCAAAAATCGAATTTGCGCCGAACCGATTGCAAGCGGTTTTATGTGAGTTTGAACCGCCAAGCACCTGTAAAGACGCGCCTTCTGGAGCGTTTTACATTGCGACCCGCTATTAACCCTACCCATCAGACTGATTGTTGGTGTCAGGTGGACCGACAGCACCGCTGTAGGGTCTCTGCAAAATGAGCGCTGTCAATGCCTTCGTGACTTGAATTCTGTGGTGTTTGACAATATATGATGGTTGTCATATTATTCTCCGATGTCTGTATCCCCGAGCCGAAAAGAACTCAGCCATGCCCGCATCGTCGATGTGGCCTCCAGAGCGATCCGTCGCGCGGGCTACCGTGGCGTGGGCGTTGCCGACATCATGAAGGAGGCTGGTCTGACGCATGGTGGCTTTTATGCGCACTTTGACTCGCGCGACGCCCTGGTCGTCGAAGCCATGGCAAAAGCAGGTCAAGACAATATTGCTTCTTTGACTAAAGTGGTCGAGCGCCGCCTGATCCAGGGGGGTACGCGCTTTCAAGCCTTGGTGGAAACCTACTTGCATGAGACCCACATGGAGCGCACCGAGGACGGTTGCATCATTGCTGCGCTGTCGTCTGAAATGACACGCCAAGAGGATGTGGTGCGTGATGAGGCTCGCCGCCGCGTCGATGCCATGGTGAGCATGGTGCAAGCCGCCCTGCCCGGGGCAGCCAATGAAGGCGAAGCAGCCGTTGTCACCGCCACGATGGTCGGGGCCTTGCAATTAGCCCGCACGCTCGGCGGCAAAGCCGGTCGCTCACTCTTGGCTCAAACACGTCAGACTTTGATCGAGCGTCACAAGCACGCCACCCATCACTGAGTTATGTCTGTATCACCCAATGAGAAATTTCTATTCATCCATAAATATGATGATCATCATAAAAGGAGTGTGCCATGCAAATTGAAAAATCTACCGTTCTCATCACGGGCTCCAATCGCGGTATTGGACTCGCGTTTGCCAAAGCTTTTCTTGCGCGAGGTGCACAAAAAGTTTATGCAGGTGCGCGTGACCCCTCCAAGCTCAGCCTTGCGGGTGTGACGCCCATCCAGCTCGACGTCAATTCCATCGCTGATGTGCAAGCAGCAGCGGAAATGGCGCAGGATGTCACGATCGTGGTGAACAACGCGGGCATCGCCAATCTGGGCAGTTTCATGGCCGATGATGCAGAGGCTGCGCTGCGCAACCACCTTGAAACCAATGTGCTGGGACCGCTTCGCGTGAGCCGCGCTTTTGCACCTGTGCTGGCCCGCAATGGTGGTGGCGCGCTGCTCAATGTCGCCTCGATTGCCAGTTGGATCACCAGCCCTCTGCTGGCCAGTTATGCCGTTTCCAAATCGGCCTTGTGGAGCTTGAGCAATGGTTTGCGCAACGATTTGCGCGGGCAGGGCACCCAGGTGCTGACCTTGCACATGGGTTTTGTCGATACCGACCTGACCAAAGGTCTGGATATGCCCAAGGCAACCCCAGAGGCCATCGTCGAGCGTGCACTTCAAGCGCTCGAAGCGGGTGCGCATGAGGTCCTGGCCGATGAAATGACCCAGCAGGTCAAGGCCGGCTTGTCGGCTGAGCAGGCAGTTTATTTGGCGGCGCGCTGAAATGACGACTGCCAAAGTACAACCCACACCGCTGGATGCGTCTGCATCGATGCCTGTCAAATCCCCTTGGCCTGCGTTTTGGATCGCGTGCAGTGCCACCTTTTTGGTGTCGCTTGACACCACCATGTTGTTTGCAGCCTTCGATGCGCTGAGACAGAGCTTTGCGGGCACTTCGGCCGCCGAGCTGTCTTGGGTGATCAATGGCTACACCGTCGTGTACGCTGCCATGTTGATTCCTGCAGGCGGTTTGGCCGATGCCTACGGACGTCGCCGCATATTCCGCTTTGGTCTGACCCTGTTCCTTGCCGCATCGGTGGCTTGCGGTGCGGCAAACTCAGTCGAATGGCTCATCGCCGCACGGGTCTTGCAAGCCCTTGGGGCTGCATTGTTGACACCAGCTTCCATGTCCATTGTGTTAGCTGCATTTCCCAGTGAAAAGCGCGCCGTGGCTGTAAGTTTGTGGGGTGCAGTGGGTGGACTGGCCGCAGCAGTTGGGCCGAGCTTAGGCAGTTGGGTGACGGCCAGCGCAGGCTGGCCCTGGGCCTTTTACATCAACCTGCCTGTCGGTCTTTGGGCACTCTGGCGTAGCGCCTCCCACGTGGAAGAAGCCGTCAAGCCTGAGCAACTCAGAAGCGTGGATGTCATCGGTCTGCTGTTACTGATGTTTGCCGTAGGCGCGATCGCTCTGGCCATTGTGGAAACTGGTGAGTCTAGGTGGCCCACGCAACAGATTGTGCTTGTAGGTACGGGTGGTCTGATGGCGGTGGCCTGCTTTGTGTTTTGGGCTCGAATTCGTCCCCACGCATTGATCGATTTATCCCTGTTTCAACATCGCACCTATCGGTTTGTGAACGCTGCCACGCTGGTGTTCGGGACGGCTTTTTCGATGATGTTTTTGGGGTTCTTTTTCTTCATGATTGGTGTCTGGCATTACACCCTGCCACAGGCTGGACTTGCCGTGACACCCGGCCCTTTGCTGGTCATGCCAACAGCCATCGTCACCGGGCGACTGGCCTCGCGCTTGGGTCATCGACGCTTCCTGGTGGGTGGATCGCTGCTGTACGCTCTCAGCAGCTTGTGGTTCTTTCTGGTGCCTGGCAACGAGCCGAACTACCTTCAGCACTGGCTGCCCGGCCTCATGATGAGCGGAATTGCCGTGGGCTTGGTGCTGCCGTCCTTGTCCGCTGCGGCCGTGAGTCGCTTACCCATGGCCCACTACGCGGTGGGCAGTGCTGTCAACCATGCCACACGCCAAATTGGCTCGGTGCTCGGCGTGGCACTCACAGTGGCACTCCTGGGGCATGCAACCCTACAGCGCTCAGACTTCAATGCCATGTACCTGTTGCATGGCGCACTGGCATTGCTCACGGGTCTCCTTTGCCTGCCGGTCAATACCAAGCCTCAGACTACACAGCCATGAGTAGGTATTAATGCATTAATCCGTTCACTTTGATCACGCTTGCCAGCCAGCCTGGCAGCTTCACAAAATCCAAACTAACATGAAGAGCCAACTATGACTACTGAAAACACGGTCCAAGCTACTTTGAACGCCTGGCAAGCACAATTGGAAGATGTTCGGCGTCGCCGAGTCGAACGCGGGGGTGGGAAAGCCGGACTGGCCAAACCGCAACAAGTGCTTGGTAAAACGGGGCTGCAAGTGATGACGGCCTTGCTGGAGGGCGAATTGCCCCATCCCTACATGGCCGACACATTCGACTGCGAGTTGATCGAAGTGGGTGAGGGTCTGGCCATCTTTCAAGCGACGCCGCAGCTCAAGCACTACAACCCATTGGGTTCGGTGCACGGCGGCTGGTACGCGACCTTGTTGGATTTCGCATTGGGGTGTGCCGTGCAAACCAAACTGCCAGCAGGACTGGGCTACACAACCAGCCAGATCAATCTCAACATCGTGCGCGCCGCCAACGTCAAGACGGGTCCGCTGCGCTGTATCGGCAACGCCATTCACGTGGGTCGCCAGATCGGCACATCCGAAGCGCGCATTGTGGGCCCCGACGGGAAACTGTACGCGCATGCCACCACAACTTGCGCCATTTTTGAGGCAATGCCCCAAGCCAACTAACTTCGCTGGCTCAAGATTTAGAAATTGAAACTGGACACCAGGTGCTCAAAGACGTTCTGATCGGAAACGCAGGCAGTTTGTACTGAGGTATCTTCTGCCCCGCCAAGACTATTTCGAACTGATTCCAAGTCGTTCGAACAATTTACAACCCGTTCGGGGCCTCCTTGGGTGCGAGCCTAGAACACTATCCGGATCAGACAGCTTCTTCATAGGCCACACGTGAATTAGAAGTAAAGATAGTGGCTAGGTGATCGTTGTTTCTTGTCTGAAGTAAATTGAGCTCGCATAATTGGACAATGAAAGTTATCTTCAAGCCTATTTTCTTAAGCTGTGCCCTTGTCGTGTGTAGTAGCTTTGCATGGAGCGCTACCGTTCAGGACTTGGAGATCAAAGCAGACGGCCAGACTTGGACCTACCACCTGCATGTCCCACTGCAAGCACGCTCAGGTGGTGCACCGCTGGTCGTGGTTTTTCATGGAGCAGGCGGCAATGGAAAGGACTATCTCATTAAAAACGGTTGGGTAGCCCTCAGTGAAAAGGAAGGATTTGTCGTTGCGGCACCCGACGGGCTACCGGCCTTGCCTCGTTTGCCAGCCAGCTTTCGCATGAATCCACGCCTGTGGAATAGTGGCCAACTCAATCCCAATATGCCGCGAGCGAAGGTCAATGACTTGTCCTTTGTGAAAGCTCTCCTTGACGACATTGTTCAGCGGACAGCAGTTGACAAAAGTCGCATCTATGCCACCGGACATTCAAATGGTGCTGGTATGACGTTCAAGGTTGGCGCAGAACTCTCCAGCCTTTTTGCCGGAATCGCAACTGTCATGGGGTTGAATACCAGTGAAGGTGCGCAACCAACTAAAGCTTTGCCAACCTTGATGCTGATCGGGACACACGATCCGCTCAATCCGATAGAGGGCGGTGAGCGCCAACTCCCTTGGGGCAAAAGCACGGTGCCACCCATTTCACATGGCATTCAAGCGTGGTCTCAAAGTTTGAATTGCAAATCACCAGCGGTCCAAGAGCGTGACGATGACCAGGTAACCATAGAACGTTTCAACCAATGCCGCGATGGTGCCAGTTACACAATTTGGTATCTCAAAGGTCAGGGCCATGCCTGGCCTGGCGGGCAAGATTCCGGCCTACCTGAATCTGTGATGGGTCCCAACATTACCCGCGTGAACGCTACCGATGTAATCTGGCAATTTTTCTCAAGCCTCCCCCACTAAAGTGAAGTAAATCGGCTCGACCCTTTTGACTTCGCTAGCGGACTGTCTCAACAGCTAGAGTGATGGTTTGGAACCCAAGTGCTTGATTTGCTTGCCCATCAAAAACTTAGGCGGTTTGTGATGAAGTATGTTCTGCCCCGCCAAGACTATTTCGAACTGATTCCAAGTCGTTCGAACAATTTACAACCTGTTCGGGGCCTCTTTGGGTGCGCTCCTAGAACACCTTCCGGATCAGACAGGCTTCTTCATAGGCCTCAATGTCTTT
>CAJBBZ010000073.1 GCA_903951445.1 uncultured beta proteobacterium | reverse complement strand
CCATCTTCAAGTCGATGACGGTGCGCGAGAACATCATCGTGGCGCACCATTTGCGCTCGCGCGCATCTCTGCTTGGTTTCTTTTTAGGCACCGGTTTGGCTAAAGCCGACGAAGCTTTGTTCGCCGAATCGGCCGATGGCATCATCGATTTTTTGGGCCTGCAAAGCATCCGCGATGAACTGGCCTCCAACCTGCCCCAAGGCCATTTGCGCGCGCTGGGCATGGCGATTGGCTTGGCGACCCAGCCCGCAGTGCTGCTGCTGGACGAGCCCTTCGCCGGTATGAACCACGACGAGACCATGCACATGGTCGCGCTGGTGCGTCGTTTGCGCGACGAACGTGGCGTCACCGTGCTGCTGGTCGAACACGATATGCCTGCGGTGATGAAAATTTCAGACCGCATCGTGGTGCTGAACTTCGGCGAAAAAATCGCCGAAGGTTCGCCCGGCGAGATTCAGAACAACCCCAAAGTCATCGAAGCCTATTTAGGCGCCGAAGACGCTGCCATCGGGATGTAAGCCATGACAGCGATGCTCACTTTCGACAATGTCGAACTTTATTACGACCAAATTTATGCACTCAAAGGCGTCTCCATCACGCTGCAAGAAGGGGAGACGGTCGCGCTGATCGGTGCCAACGGCGCGGGTAAGTCTTCCATCTTGCGCGCCATCACCGGCCTGGCGCCTTTGCACTCGGGGCAAATCCATTTCATGGGCGAGCGTCTGGACGGCACACCCACCGCCGAGATTGTCAAAAAAGGCATTTCCATGGTGCCCGAAGGGCGGCGCGTATTTCCGTTTATGTCGGTAAAAGACAACTTGCTGATGGGCGCTTTTACCCGCGACGACAAAGCCGGTATTGCGCGCAGCTTGGACAGCGTGCTGGAACGCTTTCCGCGTTTGCGTGAGCGCTTTTCGCAGCAAGCGGGCACCTTGTCCGGTGGCGAGCAGCAAATGATGGTGATTGGCCGCGCCCTGATGGCCAAGCCGCGCATGTTGCTGCTGGACGAACCCAGCCTGGGCATTGCGCCCAAGCTGGTGCAAGACATTGCGCGCGCCATCGTGGCGATCTCGCGCGACGAAAAAGTCAGCGTCTTGCTGGTGGAACAAAACAGCCGCATGGCCCTGTCCATATCGCAGCGTGCGTATGCGCTGGCGACCGGCAGTGTGGTGGTCGAAGGCGAATCCCGCGCCTTGATGACCGATGAACGTATTAAAGCCGCCTATTTGGGCGGGGAAATTTAAAGCCCTATGCGCATCCTGCTTGTCAACCCCAATACCACCGCCGGCATGACGGCCAATATTGCTGCCGCGGCGCGACGCGTGGCCACGCCAGGGACCGAAATCGTGGCGCTGACTTCGCCCCAAGGCCCAGCGTCCATCGAAGGCTATTACGACGAGGCCATGAGCCTGGCAGGCTTGCTGCAAGCGGTACGCGAGGCAGAGGACTATGACGCCGTCATCATCGCCTGCTTTGACGACACTGGCCTGGACGCGCTGCGCTGCCTGACCGACAAGCCGGTCGTGGGCATTGGTGAAGCGGGCTACCGCATGGCCGCGATGTTGAGCAATAAATTTTCGGTGGTCACTACGCTGGCCCGCTCGGTACCCGCGCTGGAGCACAACCTCATGCGCTACGGCATGGACCGCCAATGCCAGCGCGTGCGCTCATCCGAAGTAGCGGTGCTCGAACTCGAACACGCCAACCCCGCCGCGTATAAAAAAATAGAAGAAGAAATTGGCCGCGCTATTGCGCAAGACCGCGCCGAAGCGATTGTGCTGGGCTGCGCGGGCATGGCCGATCTGGCCGGCGCCATGTCCGAGCGCTTTGGCGTGCCGGTGCTGGACGGACTAGCCTGCGCTGTGGGCCTGGTAGAGAGCATGGTGCGCCTGGGCCTGCGTACCTCGCGCGTGGGCGGCTACGCGCCGCCGCCGGTGTCTAAACGCGGCTGATCGCCCAGAGGGCCGCGACCTAGCAAACCTAGCAAACCTAGCTGGCATCAACGATCAGTTCTGCAAGGGGCATAACACCTGGCCTAAATCGCTCAAGCTCTGCTATGCCTTGGGCGGGCGTATCGGCCCAGTGTGTCTGCCCAGTCGCCAAGGCGAAAGCCTAAGGGTTTACCTTGATGTAGAAGGCCCTTGGCCCTTCTTATGATGCGGGTCGCTGTGCCGCATGTGGCCCACGCGAAAACGGGTGTTTGTTTTGTGCAAACGCCTGCCCGTCAAACCTCTGGAGACTTCACCTTGGACAATTTCGAAAGCACTACCGAATCGGGCATCATCCTGGATCGCCGTCACATCCTCACTGGCGCTGCGGCTCTGGGCCTGTCTTCCACTTTTGGTGCCTTGCCGGCCATGGCCCAAGGCGCGCCCAAAAAAGGCGGCACGTTGCGCATGGGTATGGAAGGCGGCTCGCCCTCCGACAGCTTGGATCCCCTGACCTACGCGGACTCCATCCCGATCACCCTCAGCATGATGCTGTTCAACGGCTTAGTCGAAATAGCTGACAACGGCGATGCCACCGGCGAGTTGCTGGAGAGCTGGGAAGCCAAGCCCGGCGCGGCCGAGTGGATTTTCAATGTCCGCAAAGGCATTACCTTTACCTCGGGCAAAACCCTGGATGCCGATGACATTATTTACTCGCTTAATCTGCATCGCGGCGAAACCAAGTCGCCGGCTAAAGCATTGCTGGCTGACATCAAGGACATCAAGAAACTGTCCTCGCACCAAATCCAGGTGTCGATGAGCAAAGGCAATGTGGACTTGCCTTTCAACTTGGCTGATTACCACCTGATGGTGTTGCCCAACGGCTTCAAGGATTTCAGCAAACCAGACGGAACCGGTGCCTTCACGCTGGAGGAATTCCAACCTGGTGTTCGCGCTACTTTTAAGCGCAAGCCTGGCAACTACTGGAAGCCCAACCGTGGCAACTTTGACCGCGTCGAGTTGATCTACATTGGCGATGCCAACCAGCGCACCACTGCACTGCAAACCGGCACGGTGGACGTTATCAACCGCGTGAACCCCAAGACGGCTGCACTGCTGGCCAAAAACCCGGCCCTCAAAGTCGCACGCACCCCTGGCATGGGCAACCGCTTCTGCTTTGTGGCGATGACCGACAAAGAGCCCTTCGCTAACCGCGATGTGATGCTGGCGCTCAAGTACGGCATCGACCGCCAAAAGATTGTCGATAACGTCTACAGCGGCTACGCCTCTATTGGTAACGACAACTGCATCGGGCCGAAGATGAAGTTCTACAACCCCAACCAGCCGATGAACCGCTTTGACATTGACAAAGCCAAGTTCCACTACAAGAAATCGGGCCACAGCGGCGCGATTGAATTGCAAGTATCCGAAGGCGCTTTCTCGGGTGCTACCGACGCGGGTCAGATCTTCCAAGAGTCGTTGTCCAAGGCCGGTATCAATATGGATCTCAAGCGCGTCTCTGGCGACGGCTACTGGGACAACGTCTGGCTCAAGCAGCCTTTCTGCGCGGTGTATTGGGGCAACCGTCCGACCATCGACAACCAGTTCACTTCCACCTTTTATGGCGGCAAGAGCAATCCTTGGAACGACAGCCATTTTGAAAACGCCGACTTCACCAAAGCCCTGGAAGCCGCTCGCGTTGAAATGGACCCCAAGAAGCGCCAAGAGTTGTACTCACGCTGCCAGGAACTGGTCTCGCAAAACGCCGGTATGGTGAACTATGCGGTGCAGGACTACCTAGACGCGCACACCAACAAGCTGCAAGGTCTGACACCTTCGGGCCGTTTTGACCTGGGTGATGGCCGTTTGGCTGAAAAAGGCTGGTTCGCCTAATCAGGCTACGCAAGCCGTGTGAGGACTGCCGCAAGGCAGCGCCTCGCACCGGCTTGTGTTGAGCGCTTAGATCACGCCGCTCAACACAAGCTGCATTGCCATGGCCGTGTAGTACATTGCGTGCATGGGGTTTCAATTCGCACCGGACACTATTGAAACCTCACTGCAAATCCGTTTGCGCCTGATCGGCGTGCTTATCGTGCTAGGGGTCGGCTGGGGTAGCACCCAGGCACTGGGCAAAATGGCGGTGTCTTCCGGCCACCAACACTTTGGCCTTATTTTTTGGCAAGCGACGATTGGCGTCTTCGTGTTGGGTGCGCTCAACATCGCGCGGCGCGGGCACTTTGCACTTAATCAAGCCGGGCTGCGCTTTGCGTTCATCATTGCGTGCATTGGCACGCTGATTCCCAACTCCACGTTTTATATCTCGGTGGCGCATTTGCCCAGCGGGGTAATGTCCATCCTGATCTCCACCATCCCCATGCTCTCGCTTCCCATGGCCTTGGCTTTGGGCATGGACCGCTTGCATCCGCTGCGCTTGCTGGGCTTGTTGTGTGGCTTTGTCGGCGTAGCGCTGATCGCCATTCCGCAAACCAGTTTGCCCACGCCCGAGATGGCCGCCTGGTTGCCCCTGGCCATGGTGGGCCCGGTGTTTTACGCCATGGAAGGCAATTACGTCGCCAAGTGGGGCATGGGTGATCTGGACGCGGTACAGGCCATGTTCTGGGCCTCCTTGCTAGCCGCACTGATGGCCTTGCCTTTGGCGCTGGGCATGGGCCAGTGGATTGACCCGCGCCCGCCTTATGGCACCCCTGAACTAGCGCTCATTGCCTCGTCCACCATCCACGCGCTGATGTACGCTGCCTATGTGTGGCTGGCCGCCAAAGCCGGTGCGGTATTTGCCACGCAAACCAGTTATGTGGTGACGCTCTCCGGCGTGCTGTGGGCCATGTTGCTGCTCGATGAACAATTCAGCGCCTGGGTCTGGGCGGCGATGGCGGTGATGCTGGTGGGGCTTTTTTTGGTGCAGCCGCACCAGAGAAAAAACGCCTCTCCGGCAGGCTAGAGAACATCTGCGTAGCTCAAACTCGTTGCGAGCGCAGCGAAGCAATCCAATTTGGCTTGCCAATCTTGCACTTATGGATCGCCGCGTCGCTGCGCTCCTCAATGGGATGGACGCTCCCACCTCTAACCGGCATCGATGTGCCAAAGTGGAAGTGTTTTTTTCCATACCACTTAAACCGAGAAGGAGCGTCCACCATGAAGGTTACAACAATCGGCCTAGATCTGG
>CAJBBZ010000072.1 GCA_903951445.1 uncultured beta proteobacterium | reverse complement strand
GCGTTTGAGCTGAGCTGGCTCAACCCGCGCGGCAAGCCGCAATTGGCGCTGGCGCATTTCATGGTGCCCTGCGAAAGCCCCAATATCGTCGAGAGCAAGTCTTTCAAGCTCTACCTCAATAGCTTTAACAACACCGTGTTTGCCGACAGCGAGGCGGTGCTGGCCTGTATGCGCAAAGACGTGTCCGAAGCGCTATGGCGTGGCGCATCGGTGCAAGGCAGCGTAGGCCTGCGCCTGATAGCACCCGAACTGTTTGACCGCGAACCGATTTACGAATTAGACGGCTTAAGCCTGGACCGGCTGGACATCGAATGCAGCCGCTACACCCCCGCGCCAGATTTGCTGCGCGTCACGGCAGGCGAGGCGCCGGTCAGCGAAGTCTTAGTGAGTAATCTGCTCAAAAGCAATTGCCTGGTCACCGGTCAGCCCGATTGGGGCAGTGTGCAGATCAGCTATACCGGCGACGCGATAGACCAGGAAGGCTTGCTCCAATACCTGGTGAGCTTTCGCAACCACAACGAATTTCATGAGCAATGCGTGGAGCGCATCTTTATGGACATTTGGACGCGCTGCAAACCGATCAAGCTATCGGTCTATGCCCGCTACACCCGGCGCGGTGGCTTGGACATCAACCCCTTTCGCACCAGCCATCCGCAAAAGCCGCCGGCCAATACGCGCACTGCGCGCCAGTGAGGGCGCTTAGGCTAAATCGGTAAAAGACTTGAGTTCCGCCAGGTCCGGGTATTTTCCGGTGCGTTTGCCCTGAAACGCCGTCACCGCTTCGCCTACATGGCGGTTGCTCCAGATCGCCGCTTGCAACCAGCCCATTTGCTTGAGCGCTTCATCCACCGTATGGTCGCGCGCGTAGTGCACGGCTTGCTTGGTGCCCCAGATGGCGACGGGCGGCTTACTGGCGATCTCGGCTGCGCATTGCAGGGCTGCTTCCAAGGTTTGTTCCTGCGTGTCAAACACTTCGTTGAGCAGGCCATAGCCCAAGGCCTTTTCAGCGCCCATGCGCCTGCCTGTGTAGGCGAGTTCTTTGACCACGGCCAGCGGCACCAACTTGGGAAGGCGCTGCAAGGTGCCGACGTCGGCCACCATGCCGATATTGATTTCCTGGATGCAGAAAAACGTGTCTTTGCTGCCGTAGCGAATGCAGCAGGCCGTCACCATGTCCACCGCGCCGCCGATGACGCCGCCGTGCAAAGCCGCAATCACCGGAATGCGCAGCGTCTCCAGTTTGGTGAAGGTGGCCTGCATGGCGGTCAAGTTATCAAAAATAGCGGCGCGGCCTTCGGGCGATTGGTCGTCCATTTGGACCGAGCCGGCAAAGGCGTCTAGCGCCATGCCGGCGCTGAAATGTTTGCCGGTGCTGCTGATGACCAGTGCGCGGGCAGCTTTGTTTTTGTGCACGTCGGTCAGTACGGTATCCAACTCGCCCCAGAAGCGTGGCCCCATGGTGTTGAGGGCCTGCGGGCGGTTTAGTACCAAATGGGCGATGTGGTTTTCAATCGTCAGGGAAAAGCAATGCATTGCGGTCATGGGCGGTCTCCGGTTCGGTGGGTAATAGCTTAGCGTCCTCGGCGCGCAGCAGCGAGCCCACCCTGACACCGAGGAGACGCAAGCGTTTTTGCAGCGGTGCGCGTTTCAGGGAAAGGCCCGCTGCGCGGCGGATGGCGAGGGCGTCTGCGGTGTAAGAGGCAAGGCTGTGGTCGCGTGTGGCAATCTGAAAATCCGCATAGCGCAGCTTGATGCCAATCGTGCGGCCGACATAGCCTTTGCGTTGCAAATCGGAAGCGACTTGTTCGCACAAACGCGTGAACACGGCGCCTAACTCGGCGCGGTCGCGCACTGCGTCCAGATCGCGGTCGAAGGTGGTTTCGCGGCTCATGCTGACGGGTTCACTTTCGGTGACCACCGGACGGTTGTCGCGGCCCCAAGCGGCGTCATGCAGCCAGGCGCCGGTTTTGTTGCCAAAGGTTTGTACCAGCCAGGCCGGTTCGCGCGCTGCCAATTGGCCGATGGTCTCAATGCCATGGCTTTTGAGTTTGGCGTCTGCTTTGGGCCCGATGCCATTGATTTTGCGGCAGGCCAGCGGCCAGACCATGGGCTGCAAGTCTTCTTCCAGGACGATGGAAATGCCATTGGGTTTGTTGAATTCGCTAGCCATCTTGGCCAGCAGCTTGTTGGGCGCGACGCCTACTGAGCAGGTCAGGCCGGTGTCTTCAAAAATCGCTTTTTGTATCAAGCGCGCCAGCACGCGCCCGGCTTCGCGCTGGCCGCCGGGTACGTCCGTAAAGTCGATATAGACCTCATCGACACCCCTGTTCTCCATGAGCGGCGCGATGTCGGTGATGATGGATTTAAAGCGCTGCGAATAATGCCGGTATTGCGCAAAATCTACCGGCAGCAAAACCGCTTGCGGGCAGAGTTTGGCCGCCTTCATCAAGCCCATGGCCGAGCCCACGCCAAACTGGCGCGCGGCATAGGTGGCGGTAGTGATGACGCCGCGCCCGGTGTAGTCGCGCAGCAGTGGAAATTCGGACACCGGGATGTCATGCAAAGCGCGGCTTGTGTCGCCCAGCATCAAGTCTTCATCGATTTTGCGCCGCCCGCCACCGATAACCACCGGCAGGCCTTTGAGCTGCGGGTAGCGCAACAACTCCACCGACGCATAAAACGCGTCCATGTCCAAATGGGCAATGCGGCGCAGCGTCACAGGTCTATGCCAATCTAGGTGATCGGCCTGGCACCTACTTCGGGCAACAGACTGCGGGCTACCCAAGGCGCAAGGCTCATACCAAAACCTGTAAATGCGCGGCAGTGGCGCCTTGCACCCAGGCCAGCGAAATACCTTGGTCCAGGGTAATCAGACAAGCCTGGTGCTGTACCGCCAGCGCCAGCAAATAGGCATCGGTAATTTCGGCGGGCCGCATCAAGCGTTGCCAGTCCAGTGCGTGGGCGGCCAAGGGGTTGACCGCGTCCGGCCAAAAGCTATGCATGGGGTGGGCCATGGCTTCTTGCAGGCCGCGCACCACGGTTTGCATAGGCAGGCGGTTGGGGTATTGGGGCTGCGACAGGATGCGGATGCAGCCATTGAGCGTGATCGGGCAACTGGCCCAGCCGTCTTGCTGGGTGGCAAGCCAGCGGTGGCACAGCGGGTGTTGCAAATGGTTGGCGTCCAACAGCGCAATGAGCACGCTGGTGTCGAGCAGGGCGCGCATGCTTAGTCGCCGGTTTCTTCGCGCAAGCTGCGTACGGTGGCGCTGGTCACGATGTTGTGGCCCGCCGGGGTCAATGGTCGAAAACCATAGACGCCAGTGGCCGCGGCGCCTGCCGGTACGAGGGCAGGGTCATCGGCCAAGCCCATCTGAATGGCCCGGCGCAGGGTGTCAGAAATAAGCCGTCCCGCCGTGGTTTGGCGCGCTTTGGCCAACGCCTTGGCAGCGGCCAGCACGTCGTCGTCCAGATCAAAAGTCGTACGCATGGCCGTATTGTATCTGATGTAATTTCATCAGATGTTTTTGCATCAAACGGTAGGAAAAGTACCCGGCAACAAAATCGCCTTATCCACGTTTTGCAAATCGGTGTGGCCGCAAAAGGCCATAGTGATGTCTAGCTCTTTGTGCAATATTTGCAAGGCTTTGGCCACGCCTGCTTCGCCCATGGCGCCTAGGCCATAGACCATGGCGCGGCCAATGAGGGTGCCGCGCGCGCCCAGGGCCCAGGCCTTGAGCACGTCTTGCCCGCTGCGGATACCGCCGTCCATCCAGACTTCAATCTGGTCGCCCACCGCCGCCACGATAGCCGGGAGCGCCTCGATGCTGGACTGCGCGCCGTCGAGTTGGCGCCCGCCGTGGTTGCTGACCACGATGGCATCTGCGCCACTTTGGACGGCCAGCTTGGCGTCTTCCACATCTTGTATGCCTTTGAGGATGAGCTTGCCGCCCCATTGCTCTTTCACCCAGGCCACATCCGCCCAGGACAGGCGGGGGTCAAATTGTTCATTGGTCCAGGCGGCCAAGGACTTCATATCGCTCACCGCTTTGACATGGCCCACCAGGTTGCCAAAGCTGTGGCGGCGCGTGCCAGCCATGCCAAGGCACCAGCGTGGCTTGGTCAAGAGGTTGACGATGGTGGACAGCGTGGGTTTGGGCGGAGCAGTGAGGCCATTTTTCAGGTCTTTGTGGCGCTGACCTATCACTTGCAGATCCAGGGTCAGCACCAGCGCGTCGCAACCGGCTTTGCGCGTGCGCTCGATCATGTTCACCATGGCCTGGCGGTCGCGCATCATGTAGAGCTGAAACCAAAAGGGGCGGGTGGTGTTGGCCGCTACGTCTTCTATGGAGCAAATGCTCATGGTCGAAAGCATAAATGGGATGCCAAACTTTTCGGCTGCGCGCGCGGCTTTGATTTCGCCATCGGCGCATTGCATGCCGGTCAGGCCCACCGGGGCAATCGCCACCGGCATCTTCACGTCCACCCCCACCATACGGGTGGCGGTGCTGCGGTTTTCCATGTTCACCGCCACACGCTGGCGCAGTTTTATTTTCTGAAAATCCTCGCTATTGGCGCGGTAAGTGCCCTCGGTCCAGCTGCCGGAGTCGGCGTAGTCATAAAACATGCGCGGCACGCGCTTTTGGGCCAGAACGCGCAGGTCTTCGATGTTGGTGATTACAGGCATGGCAAATCGCAATTCAAAATAAAGGTGCGTCGATGGTAAAGCCCGCAAGCGCCCAGGCGCATGAAAGCTGGTTGCGGGGCGATGAAATTATTTTTCGCTAGCGCTAATGTTGTGTGTATTCCCGCCCCTCGCTTTGGAATTTAGCGGTGTCCAGCTTCAAAAAGTGTTGAAGTGAACACGCGCATGCGAGCACCGGTAACTGAAAAAAGCGGGAATCGTAGAAACGCCCCAGAGCCCGAAGAAGGGCGCTGAGGCGTGTTTTGAGGGGTGGTGCCCGGGGCCGGAATCGAACCGGCACGCCTTGCGGCGGGGGATTTTGAGTCCCCTGCGTCTACCAATTTCACCACCCGGGCAGTGTGCAGCGAAGCTCCGGATTATGGCACAGCGCGGCGGGGGCTTTTCAGATAGCTGCGGCGGTTTTGGCGCGCCTACGAACTTGCTCAACCTTTCAGAACCTGCCGAGCATTGTGCTTTGAGGGTCAAGTCACGGTGTTCCACGGTGTTTACCCTTGTTGGCGGCAAATTGCCGCACAAAATTGATTGTTAGTTGCTATAAGTGAAATGGGTTCAATTTTGAGCTCACGAAACCCAATCGAAAGGCAAACTATGTCACAAGCAGTTGTTTCTCAAGTTGTATTCCGTCCCAACCCTGGGGCGGACATGACCAAGCTCATGGCGCTGGTTGCTGAAAGTGCTGCCATTTTTCGCAAGCACGGGGCCGAAGTCTCTGTTTGGGCAGTTTCCACCGGTGAAATGGGCAACATGGTTTTCACCACACGTTATGAAAGTTATGAAGCCTACGGCAAATGCGTGGATGCCGTTTATGCTGATCCAGCGTACCAAGCATGGAGCCAAAAAGGTGTTGCAAGTGGACTCAGCACTTGGGTAAGAAGCAATTTGGTTCGACAGTTGCCTATTTAATTTTTAGATGGACACTCCAAGCGTCCAATTAGCAACAAAGCCGTTTCAGACCATGGTTTGATTCCAGCCTAGAACTTCAAAATTTGCCGTAACAGCATTCATGTTGTTGCGGTTTTTTTTGGTTGTCCTTTTTACCTTGTGAAATTAAGCTGTGGTTTTGGACCCTTGAGCTTGAAGCAGATCGACTTTTCTCAGTTGGCGCAGGTGTGCGGCAGGGATTCCCAGTCCCCTGCGGCTAACCCTCCCACACTGGCCGCACTGCGCCTGACAACCCGTAAGCCAACGACCCACCACCTGCGCGACGGCGAACTGGTTCTGTACCAGCGTCCCACAAGTAGTGTTTGGCAGGTGCGCTACCGACTCTACGACCGCCACTGGCGCTGCCGATCCACGGGGCACTACCGCCTGGAATGGGCCAAACGAGCCGCAGGTGAGATCTACGACAGGGCCCGCTTTCGTGAAGAGGAGGGATTGCCCCAGCAGACCAAACGTTTTGATGCCATTGCCCGACTGTGTATCACGAGCCTAGAGCGGGAAATAGAGCAGGGCATCCGTAGGGAAACCAACCGGGACTACGTCAGAGCCATGAACAATTACCTGATCCCGTACTTTGGCCGCTACCAGTTGCTGAACATCACATCTGAGATGGTCAGGCAGTATGAGCAGTGGCGTAATGAAAAAATGGGCAAGGTGCCCATATCCAGTACCTTGGCCACCCACGCCTCGGCCTACAGCAAGGTGCTGGAATTTGCCATTGAGCAAGGTTGGCTCAGTGACAAAACGGCCATACCCAGACTCAACCGGCGTGGCAAGAAGGGAGTGGCCCGTCCGGGATTTAGTCGAGAGGAACTGGTCAAACTACTGGAATTCCTTGCCGCCTGGAGCCTGGGGGGTGAGCGCAAGAACCACCGTGATACCCGCTTGCTGCTTCGGGACTATGTGGAAATCCTCCTGGCCACGGGTATGCGCAGTGGGCGGGAAAGTATGAACATGCTGTGGCGACATGTGCAGTGGTACGTGGATACCAAGACCAACGTGCGCTATCTGCGCATCTGGGTTTCGGGCAAAACAGGTGGCAGGTGGCTGATTGCCAAACATGGGGCAGCCTCGGTATTCGAGCGCTTGGCCATTAGACAGGGCATAGGCAGAGATCTAGATACCGCCATAGCGGCCGACAGTGAAGCCTATGTGTTTAGCCTCAGCAGTGG
Source organism: uncultured beta proteobacterium (assembly GCA_903951445.1). Taxonomy (GTDB): domain Bacteria; phylum Pseudomonadota; class Gammaproteobacteria; order Burkholderiales; family Burkholderiaceae_C; genus Allorhodoferax. The sequence goes on along the minus strand of CAJBBZ010000072.1, from coordinate 1,366 downwards.
TCAAAAGCCCGCGAGCATGCACACCGCATTTGAGAAGTTGCTGGCTGACAGTGGCATGCGTGTGGATCCCATGTCGGGCAAGAACCGCAGTCTTTACTCATTGCGCCACAGCTACGCCACCATGAGCCTGATGGATGGGCAGATGGACATGCACACCTTGGCCCGACAGATGGGTACCTCAGTGGGCATGCTCGAGCAGCACTACAGCAAAATCACTGCGACCATGGCCGCTGAGCGGTTGGCTTGATATGTCGGAGATCCGGTCAGGCGTTCAGGCGCCAGGTACCAATAGAAGGACTTGCTTGAATTGGGCAACACCAATGGCAATCACCCAGGCACCTGGGAATCTATCGGCGACTCAGTAGTAACCATGACTTCTTGATCCTTCAATTACTATAAGCGTGTGACTCTGCCAAAGTCACACACCTGGTTTGTAAAACGTAGGCATTGTCCGTGAATTGCCTGGAAAATTGGAACAATCCTGCCATTGCTCGTCGGTCTATAGCGCACTGCAAAAAACTGCGCTGCAATTTTCAGTAGACCTGGAGATCTCGGCCACTGGGGTTTTAATCTAAGTCCCATTCCATGGGCAAAGGGTGACCATGGTTTGCCGGAATTTCTTCCACACCATCAACCAAGACACCTTGACCGAATTCGCATTTATTGGTCAGCCTATCAATGCTCATGCGATAAATTTCATCTTCGGCACTGCGAGCATCTTTGGCGAAGAGATCTATTTCACAGCGACCTTGCAGAGTAACTGCGACCCTATACCTTGGCATGATCTGACTCCTTCAATTCTGCGTCTAGATCAAGCCGGACCAACACACCGGCACGGGTTTCATTTTTGGCAATTTGGCGGATGTGGATCTCAGCTTCAGATTTTGTCCCCCAGAACCTACCACTGACAAACCTATGAATGTCTGGATCACCTACCAAAGTTTGACCAGTTTTATTCAAAATGTATTCCGACAGCTTTTGATAAGTATCTGCGCTTTGTTCGATATAGGAGCTCAGCATCTGCGATTGGCGTATTACGACAGCAAGCCGTCTGATGTCTTTTGCTTTCTGTGCAGAGTCAATCCAATAAATTTTTTTGATATCGGTGCCGTTAGCCAGCATGAAAGTGCGACTGACTCTGGTATCGTTAAAAACAATACATTTCATTTGATAATCTCGCCGCTTCGAAATGTGATTGTGAATTTCAGTGAGTAATTCAATTCGGTCATCGAGCAACTTTGACCTGGGGTATAGACCCGGCACATAGATATCGGTTTTGGCCGTGAACCAAGCTTTGATGATCGACAGCACCGGTAACTTAGTGGTTTCGTCAAGAAATAGGTAGCCTTGTGGATACTTCATGGCT
>CAJBBZ010000071.1 GCA_903951445.1 uncultured beta proteobacterium | reverse complement strand
GCTTTTCGTCCTGCACACCGAATAATTCCACCTTGTTTACGTCGGGCACGCGCAGTAATTGCTGGCGTACCGAATCGGCCTGCTCTTTGACTTCGGCAGGCGAAAAGCCTTCGGCTTGCAGTGCGTAAATCACGCCATAGACATCGCCAAATTCATCATTGAAAAACGGCCCGTTGACACCGCCGGGCAAGGTGTAGCGCATATCGCCCACTTTTTTGCGCACCGTGTACCACAGGTCAGGCACCTCGCCGGGGCGGCTGGAGTCTTTCAACTGAAAAAAGATGGTGGTTTCACCGGGTTTGGAAAAGCTGCGGATCTTGTCGGCACCAGGCACCTCTTGCAAAGTGCGCTCTATTTTGTCGGTCACTTGCTCGGCCATTTGGGTGGCGGTGGCGCCAGGCCAAAAGGCACGGATCACCATCACCCGAAAGGTAAACGGCGGGTCTTCGTCCTGACCCAGCTGGAAGTAGGCGGCTGCGCCCAAGATCATCAACACCAGCATCAAATAGCGCGTCAACGCCGCATGGTCCAGCGCCCAGCGGGACAGATTGAAACCGGGCTTGGGGATGTCCTGTTGCATAGGGCCGCTCACTTGGCAGCAGCCGGGGCATTGGCTGCGGCAGACGCAGCTTGCTTAGGCTGGTAAATCGTGACCTTTTGGCCCGGATTGAGCACATGGGCGCCCACGCTCACCACCTGCATGCCCGGCTCCAGGCCCTGGGCCACCACCACTTCATTGCCGTCAGCCGTGGCTATGGCGATGGGCTGCAGGCGCACCGTCATCGTCGCTTTTTCCAGCACCCACACGGCTGCTTTTTCGCCGTCATGCTGAAGCGCGCTGGTAGGCAGTTTGATCACCGACGGGCCTGAGCGGTCCAGGGCTTTGGGCAGCACGGTCACGGTAGAGCCCAGCGGCCAGGTGTCGGGACCGCTTAAACCCACTTTCACGGTAAATGTCCGCGTCACCGGGTCCGCGCTGGCAGCCACTTCGCGCACGGTGGCCGTCGCGCTTTTTTGCTCCGCCCAGGCCTGCACTTGCACTTGGGAGCCGACTTTGAGCTTGCCTACCTTGTCCTCGGGCACGGCGAACACCACATCGCGCCCCCCGTCCTGGGCAATGCGCAAAACCGGCGTGCCGGCGGCCAGCACCTGGCCCGGCTCGGCATCGACCGAGGTGACCACACCGGCCACATCGGCCACCAAATTGGCATAGCCGGTCTGGTTGCCCAATCCAGCAAGCTGTGCCTGCGCCTGGTCCACCTGGGCCTGCGCGGCCTTGAGGGCGGTATCGCGCCGCTCCAATTCGGCTGCGCTGATGAAATTTTGCTCGCGCAAGTCTTTGTAGCGCTTGTAGTCGGCCAGTGCCAAATCCCGGTTGGTGGCGGCAGCGGCCAGCTGCGCGCGCGCGCCATCGGCGGCGAGTTTGAAGTCCTGCGGGTCCAACTGCGCTAGCAGTTCACCGGCTTTCACATGCTGTCCCAGTTCTACATTGCGACGCAGCAATTTACCGCTCACGCGAAAACCCAGGCGCGACTCCACGCGCGAGCGCACCTCACCAGCGTATTCGGCGCCCGACTGCATGGCGTCCAAGCCCACAGTAACCACCTTGACCGCGCGCACCGGCTCCTCGGCGGGTACGGGTTTGGTACAGGCTTGCAGAAAAAGACAAGCCAAAAGAACAAGGCGGGTAGGCCAGGAAAAGCGCAGGTACATAGTGAGGTGGGTAAAAAAGTGGGATGAGGAAACGCCAATCCGGGACGCGTAGTACGCATGCTGGAGTGCCTTTGGCAGATTATTACTGACTGACTGGTTAGTAATTTAGCTCGATTTCATCTTTCTGTCAAGCCATATGCTTGACCGCACACGGGGCATTGACAGGCGGGGCCCGTCCCCTGCGGTCTGGCACCGGCGCTCACGGTCACGTTAGCGGTGTCGGTGGCGGTCGATTGAGTTTTCTGCGACTTGCCTGCGAAGTCTTCCCCTATCAGCCCGTCTGCGACCGGCTGGCATCACCGCTAGCACTTCTTATCTAGTTCTAATTTTGCCGAAACGTTCAGCCCCTGCCAAGGCACAATGCCCGTCTATGCCACCCCCCGCCGCAGCGCGCGCCGCGCCTATTGAGCACTACGAGAACTTTCCGGTTGCATCCTGGCTCTGCCCGCCGCATTTGCGTGCGCCGATTGCCGCCATCTACCACTTTGCCCGCACCGCAGACGACCTGGCCGACGAAGGCCAGGCCAGCGCCGAACAGCGCCTAGCCGATCTGGCGGCTTACCGGCAGGCATTGAAGGACGCGTGTGCAATCTCGCTTAGCACACCCGCGCCAACTAGCGCAAGCTGGCCGCAGGTGTTTGGCCCTTTGGCCCGCGCAATTGCCGACTTTGCCCTGCCACCGCATTTATTGCACGCCCTGCTAGACGCTTTTGAACACGATGTGCGCATGACGCGCGATGGCGGGGCCTACCCTGACATGGGCACCTTGCTGGCTTATTGCGCCAACTCGGCCAACCCGGTGGGGCGCTTACTGTTGCATTTGTACGATGTGCAGGACGCGCCCGCGCTGGCGCGCAGCGATGCGATTTGCACGGCCCTGCAACTAATCAACTTCTGGCAGGACCCTAGTCGCGACCTGCCCCGAGGCCGCAATTATTTCCCGCTTGATTGGTGTGCCAACACCGGCTTTGACCCCGTGCCTTTTATGCGGCAGCCCAGCGCCACGGCCGCCGCAAGCGCAGACGCCATGGTGCGCCTGTGCGCAGCGGATGCCAGAGCGCGCATGGAACAGGGCCAAGCCTTGGTGCACCGCCTGCCAGGGCGCGCCGGATGGGAATTGCGCTTGGTTGTGCAAGGGGGCCTGCGGGTGCTGGACAAGCTAGAGGTCTTGGGCGGGGCTGTTTTGCACACACGACCACGCTTGCACTGGTGGGATGCGCCTTGCATCGTCTGGCGTGCGCTCCTGATGTGAGCGCCGCTGCGCATCAGTGCCAAGCGCAGCGCCGAGCCTGTGAAAAGGCGATTGCCCTAAACGGTGCCGCTTTGCGCCCACTAGTAAGCACCGTGGCGACGCTGTCAGGCGACAATAGGGTATGACTCCCGCCCAGTATGTACAGGAAAAGGCGGCCGCCTCGGGCAGCAGCTTTTATTACGCCTTTTTGTTTTTGCCGCCGCCACGGCGCGCGGCCATCACCGCCTTTTATGCGTTTTGCCGCGAAGTCGATGACGTGGTCGATGATGCTGTAGACCCGGGCGTCGCCGCCACCAAACTGGCCTGGTGGCTGAGCGAAGTGTCCAAGGCCTATGCCGGCCAGCCCTCGCATCCGGTCATGAAAGCCTTGTTGCCGCTGGCGCCTACCTATGGCATCACCCAAGAGCATCTGCACAGCGTGATCCGAGGTTGCCAGATGGACTTGGAGCAAACCCGTTACCTGGACTTCCCGAACCTGCAGCGCTACTGCCATTTGGTCGCCGGTGTGGTGGGCGAAGTGGCCGCCCTAATCTTCGGCCAAAACGAAGCCCAAACCACGGTCTATGCCCACACCCTGGGCCAGGCGCTGCAACTGACCAACATCATCCGCGACGTTGGCGAAGATGCACAACGCGGAAGAATATATATACCCGTCAATGAGTTGCAGCGTTTTGATGTAAAAGCACACGAAATATTAAAGTGCGTGCCCTCGGCCCGTTTCAGCGCCTTAATGGCCTTTCAGGCACAGCGCGCGCACGGTTTGTACGAGCAGGCCTTGGCCCTTCTGCCCGCGGGGGAGCGGCGTAACCAAAAGCCTGGCCTGATGATGGCCAGCATCTACCGGCGCCTGCTGCGCCAGATCGAGCGCGAGGGCTTTCCGGTGCTAGAGCGCCGGGTGCGGCTCACGCCCATCCACAAATTCTGGCTGGCCTGGAAAGTCCAGGCGCTGGGCCAGCTATGAAGCGCTACCGCATCTGCGTGGTGGGCGCTGGCTGGAGCGGGCTGGCAGCAGCCATCCATGCAGTCCAGGCCGGACACCAAGTCACGGTCCTGGAAGCCAGCCGCTCGCTGGGCGGACGCGCGCGCACTCTACCGGCCAGTGCCGACGCGCTGATGCCCGACGGCAGCACAGCCACCTTGGATAACGGCCAACACATCTTGCTGGGCGCCTACCGCGAAACCCTGGACCTGATGCGCACCGTGGGCCTAGACCCGGCGCAAACTATGCTGCGCCTGCCCCTGGGCCTGCGCTTTGCCGACGGCGACGGCTTGCAACTGCCCGATTGGCCACAGCCCTGGAACCTGATGGCCGGACTGCTAACGGCCAGCGGCTGGAATATGGGCGATAAAAGGTCTTTGGTGAAGGCCCTGCGGCTCTGGCGAAAAAACCGCTTTGGCTGCAGCCCCCAAACCAGCGTCGCCGAACTGTGCCAAGGCATACACAGCACCGTGGTGGAAGACCTGATTACCCCCTTGTGCATTTCGGCCTTGAATACACCACCGCAATTGGCCAGCGGCCAGGTTTTTTTAACCGTGCTGCATGACAGCGTGTTCGACAAGCCACGCGAGAAAAAGCAAACCAAGCCTGTCGCGTTGGAGGCCTCGAACCTTATGGGCCAGCTACCCGGCACAGACAAACAGAGAAAACCCTGGCGCGCTGCGGGGTCAGACATGCTGGTGCCCACGGTAGATTTGGGCGCCTTGTTTCCCCAGGCCGCTGCCGCTTGGCTGAGCGACCACGGCGCCAACGTGCACTTAGGAAGGCGCGCGACCTGCCCCCGATGGAGTGGCGGGCAGTGGCAGATCGACGACGAGGGCTTTGACCGCGTGATCTGGGCCACCGCCCCGCAGCACGCGGTGCAGGCCTTTAGCGAGTACCTGCCCTTAGCCCCAAAAAATCTGGGCTTGCATTTGCAGCGCTGGCTGCGCCCAGCCAAAGCCATGCGTTACCAATCCATCGCCACCGTCTATGCGCACGCCCCGGGCCTGGTCTTGCCCCGCCCCCTCCTGGCCCTGCGCAGCAGCCCGATGGCACCGGCGCAGTTTGCATTTGACCGGGGCCAACTCGGCGGCCCACCTGGCCTGCTGGCGCTGGTGGTCAGCGCGCCGCAGGGGGAATACGAACAGCTCGAATCCATGGTGCTGGCCCAAGCCGAAGAACAGTTGGAAGACTGGCTCGATGGACAGCGCCTAAGCGCCATTCGTACCGTGATGGAAAAACAGGCCACTTTCTCGTGCACGGCCCGCCTGGTGCGCCCGCCGCAGCAGGTCGCGCCGGGCCTGTTGGCCTGCGGCGATTACCTCTACAAGCCCTACCCTGCGACCTTGGAAGGTGCGGTGCGTAGCGGGATCATGGCGGCGCTGGCTTTGGATGAGACTGAAGGGTTTGTCTGGAAAGAGTAGGCTGCGAAAGCAGGTTTCGGCCTGCTGGGCGAGCTACTTTTTTTGCTTCTCCGAAAGAAAGTAGCCAAAGAAAAGGCGAGCCGATAGCCTTCTGTGTTTGGCTTGCAGTCGGCTTTTTCTTCTTGCCACAGGGCGTGCGCCTGCCGCGGGCCTTACTTTTCTTTGCTTCGCCAAAGAAAAGTAAGCAAAAGAAAGGCGAGCCAAAGGCCGTGCCCCTGCGGGGTGCCTTGCGCTACTCGCGTCGCCCGGGGTCGGGCGCAAACTCGCTACGCTCAGACAAGCGCCCGCCCTGATCCGGTCGCCGCTGCGTTGCTCAGCACGGCCAATGGCCCAGGAAGCCCGAATACCGCGTGTGCTCGCGCGCTGCGCGCGCTG
>CAJBBZ010000070.1 GCA_903951445.1 uncultured beta proteobacterium | reverse complement strand
GCGATATTCCAAGCCCTGGCTCAATGAGCATTGGTTCAGGAAATTAAAAGCCCGGTGGAACCGCAGACGCTGACCATTGTAGGGGTCATGTTGCGAAAGAAAAGCCGCTCAAGGCCTCTCAGAGGCGGGTAGTACTTAGAACAGCAGGCCGTCGTTGGCCAGCACTTTGTCAATGCGTTTGATGAGCGGCTCCAGCACCCGGTCGCTCTGGCGCCGGTTGAGGGTCAGCGCCTGGTTGTTCTCCACAGCCAGCTCGGAAGGAAGCTCACCGTTGACCGAGACTACGTCGAAGGCCAGGTTCAGGGCCGCCAGCACGGCGATCCGGTCGCGCGCGCGCACCTTGCCCGCGTCGCGAATCTTGCACATGCCTGCATCCACACGTTGAACGGCTTTGAGCAACTGTTCTTCGCCGCCATCGGGGCAGCCGAGCAGATAGCTCTGGCCCATGATTTGCACTTCCAGTTGTTTCATGGTGGTCAAAAGCGGCTATCGGTGGGGGTGATCGTGGCCGTTGTTGCGCTTGGTATGGCGTTTGCCGGAAGGCGTTCCAGCAAGGCATCGACGCGGGAGCGGGCGGCGCTTAGGCGGGATTTGTAGGAGTCGCGCTCTTGGGTGAGCGTGGCCACTTGCTGGGTTAGCAGGGCGTTGGTGCGTTGCAATTCCTCGTAACGCAACAGCAAGCGCTCGACGCGCTCGGCAATTTGGTCAATGGGGGATGCCTGCTCCATGGGGGGCGATTGTAGTAGCGCCTCGGCCTGCGCTGAGCCGGGCCTACAATCGGTCCGTTGGTGCTCGCGCCGTGGTTCACATGGCGCAGTTCAACGGGAAGCAGGAGGGAAGGCCCCGCAAAGCCAACCTAACCTGCGCTGCCCCCGCAACGGTAAGTGGACAAATCCGCAAGGATTTCGCTCCCATCACAGCCACTGAGTGCCTTGAACAAGCGCTTGGGAAGGCGATGGGAGTTGCGCCACCAGCCCGGATACCGGCCAACAAGGTGGTGGTGCGCTTGCGCGCTGCCGTAACGCCCATGCGCTGTCGGGGAAGACGGCGAGGGTTTTGTTGATGGTCTCAATCTTTATGAAAAATGGTATTTTTGCCGTGCGTGCTGCTGTGCTGCCCGCTGCTTTGGCATGTTCTTTTATTTTTACAACTGGGTATGCGCTTGCCGATGACAGTGCACTGGCCTTGCCGCAAGTCATGGTCACCGCGACGCGGGTCGAGCAGCCGCTGGCCGATGTGCTGTCGTCTGTTTCCGTGATTACGCGTGCAGATATTGAGCGCTCGCAAGCGCAGTCACTGGCTGATTTATTACAAGGCGAAGCGGGCTTCGAGTTCGCTCGCAATGGCGGACCGGGCGCTGTGACTTCTTTTTTTCTACGGGGTCAAAACAGCATTAACAGCGTGATCGTCGTCGATGGCGTACGTTCATCTGTCGATCAAATCGGTTCATTGCTGGTGATTGATATCCCGCTCCACCAAATCGAACGTATCGAAATTTTGCGCGGCAATGCCAGCGCTTTGTATGGCGATGCGGCAGTCGGCGGTGTCATAAGCATCACGACAGTGACTGGCAAGGGCAAGCCGAGGGCTTATGGGTCGGTAGGCCTAGGCTCTGCGAACACGCGTCAAGTGCAAGCCGGGTATGCAGGGGAATTTGAGGGCGTTCGTTTGAACCTAAACCTCGGCCAGTCTTCTTCGGATGGCTTTTCGGCAATCGATAGCACTGATAAGAGAAAGGCGAATCCAGACAAGGACGGCTACAGCAGCGATTTTTTCGCACTGAATCTAGATCGTAAACTTGATGTCGATACCGCCTTAGGCTTGCGCTACAAGTTCAGTAGCAGCAATGATGATTACGATATCAGCGCTAGGTCGGATGCGTTGAATGTTGAGCGTGTTCTCACTGACAAGAGTAAGTTGAAGCGCGACACACAGAATTTAGGTGTTTTTGTGAAGCACGCATGGACACCAAACTGGTCTAGCACCCTGGATTTTGCAGTTTCGCAAATGCGCTACGAAGATTCGCTCAATGGGGTGTTGTACACGTCGGGCGACGGCTCCTGGAAAAACGGAGTGTCCACGGGAACGCAGCGTGAACTGCGTTGGTCCAATACCGTACAGGCACTGCCTGCCACACTTCTGCACTTCGGCGTGGATTATGCGCAATCAAGCTACACAGGTGAGGGTGACAATGCGTATGAGATGCGTAAATCCGGGCTTGGCTCGTACCTGGGTGTCACGCAGTCCGTGCAAGCGCTTACCCTGCAGGCCAATGTACGCAATGACAAATTGACCACCGAAGAACCTAGCGCCGGCGATGCTGCTAAGAACGAACAAAACATCAACTCAAGCCTGCTGGGTGTAGGCTACAAATTGGGTGGCGGTTGGAAAGTAAATGGCACGATGTCCACCGGTTTTCGTGCCCCTACGGCCTACGAAGTAGCGGCCACACCGGGTCTGAAGTCTGAAACCTACCAGAGCCGTGAAGTCGGCGTGGTGTATGCACAGGGCGTCAGTTATGCGCGTGCTGCGTATTTTGAGTCGCACACCGATGATGCGATTGACACGGAGGACTACGTTACCTACGCCAACGTGGGTCGTACTGAAAACAAAGGACTGGAGGCGGCCTTGCGTACACAAATTTGGGGAAATGCACTGGCACTGACCATGGTCTCGCAGGACCCGAAAAACCGCGAAACCGGTAAGCGGTTGGCCCGCCGCGCCCGGACGTACGGAACTTTGAGCGCTTCACGTGTCATAGCCGGTGTCGAATGGGGTGCCAAGGTGTATGCGGCCGATGAACGCAAAGACAGTGATTACAGCGATACCGTACTGCCGGGCTATGCCATCGCTTCGTTCTATGCCAGCAAAGAAATTGAACCCGGCTGGATGCTACGCGGTCGTATTGAAAACGCGTTTGACCGCAAGTACGAATTGGCCAGTGGCTACAACACACCCGGCGCCGGTGTGTTTGTGACATTGCAATACCAGCCCAAGTAAATCATGACCGGCCTGTACCCGCAACGCATCGTTTGCCTCACCGAGGAAACCACCGAGTGGTTGTACCTGCTCGGCGAGGAGGCGCGCATTGCGGGTATTTCGGGCTATACCGTGCGCCCGCCGCGAGCGCGTCAGGAGAAGCCCAAGGTCAGTGCGTTTTTAAGCGCCAAAATCGACAAGATATTGGCCTTGCAGCCCGATTGCGTTTTTGGCTTTTCGGACTTGCAGGCCGACATTGCCGCGCAGCTGATTCGCCATGGCGTACAGGTGACCGTGTTTAATCAACGCAGTGTGGCCGAGATTTTTGCGATGATGTACCAGGTGGCGGCCATGGTGGGGCAGGCCGCGCAGGGCTTGCAGCGCATAGCAGCCATGCAGGCGCATATTGATCAGATTCGTGCCCAGGTTAACGCTTTGCAAGCGGCTGGCGCGCGTCGCCCGCGTGTGTATTTTGAAGAATGGGACGAGCCGCATATCAGCGCGATTCGCTGGGTGTCCGAACTGATGGGGATCGCCGGTGGCGATGATGTTTTTCCCGAACTGGCGCAGCAGGGTCTGGGTAAAGACCGCATCATTGCGGACAGTGCCGAAGTGTTGCGGCGCAACCCAGACATCATCTTCGGTTCTTGGTGTGGAAAAAAATTCCGCCCTCATTTGGCGGCGCAGCGTCCGGGGTGGGATGCAATGGCTGCGGTGCGCAGCGGGCAATTGCATGAGATCAAATCGCCTTTGATTTTGCAACCCGGCCCGGCGGCGTTGACCGAGGGGCTGGACGCCTTGCACGCAGTGTGTGCCGACTGGATGCGCGCCTCTATCACCGCGGGTGCAAGGCCATGAATAAATGGCTTTTGCTGCTAGGCTTGTGGCTGGCGTGCTGCTGCGCCTGGGCCGGTGTGAGCATCACCGACGACAAGGGCCGCAAAGTCACTATCGCACAGGCACCCAAGCGCATTGTCAGCCTCTTGCCCTCTTTGACCGAAACCGTATGCGCGCTAGGGCGTTGCAAAGACTTGGTTGGTGTGGACCGCTATTCCAATTACCCCGAAGCGGTGCGCAAACTACCGCAATTGGGCGGCGGACTGGACCCGCAAATTGAAGCCATCTTCGCGCTCAAGCCCGATCTGGTGTTGGCCGCTTCTTCCTCACCGGGGACAGAGCGCTTAGCCGCCTTAGGCCTCACGGTGCTGCAACTAGAACCTAAAGACCAGGCCGACGCGGTGCGCGTGATCCGTACCGTGGCGCAAGCCTTATACGTGGCAGATCCTGAGACGGTGATCCGTCAGATAGACCAGGAATTTACGCATGCGCAAGCCCTGATGCCGCAGGGCGCGCAGGGTAAAAAAGTGTATTTTGAAGTGGGCTCTGCGCCCTATGCCGCGGGTGCGTCCTCGTTTATCGGGCAAACCCTCAGCCACTTAGGTTTGGTCAATATTGTGGGACCTGAATTAGGCCCTTTTCCCAAAATCAACCCAGAGTTAGTGGTGCGCGCCCAGCCCGATGTGGTGGTAGTGGCCGATAGCAGTTTTAGCGCCATGTTGCAGCGTCCCGGCTGGGGCATGGTGCGTGCTTTACAAGAGCACAAAGTGTGTACTTTTTCGCAAGAAGATGGTGACCTTTTGGTCCGTGCTGGTCCGCGTATGGGCCAGGGCGCACTGCTGCTGGCGCGCTGCTTGGCGCGGCTGTATCCCAAAGGACAAACGCCATGAGGGACTATGTGTACCAGCGCCCCGTGGTCTTGGGCCTGTTGTTAAGCGCTGCCACCGCCGCCTTATTGTTGACAGGCATGTTGGCGGGCAGCACAGGGCTGGATGACTGGCATGCGCTTGGGGCTTTGCTAGGGCTTGGCCAACCCGACGCGGACGCCGGCATGATGGCCCAAATCGTTTGGCAAATTCGCATGCCGCGCAGCATCGGCGCCTGGCTTGCCGGTGCATTGCTGGGGTTGGCTGGTGCATTGGCCCAAGCGGTATTTCGTAATCCCCTGGCCGATCCTTATTTGCTGGGCAGCGCCTCGGGTGCGTCGCTGGGTGTTTGTCTGGCCCTGGTTGCTTTGGATGGATCGCTGGCTCACATGCATTGGCTGGCCAGGCTGGGCCTGACCGGCGCTGCGTTTGTTGGCGCCATGTTGGCGGTGGCGATGACGGCTGCGCTTGCCAGCGGGATGGCGCAGACCTTACGCCTTTTGCTAGCTGGTGTGGTGGTCGCGGTGGTGCTGGGGGCGGCGACCTCATTGGTCTTGCAGATGTACCCGCATTTGTTGCAAAGCATGCAAGGCTTTATGTTGGGCAGCACGGCGTTTGTGGGCTGGGACAGTTGCGCGCTGATGCTGGCCGCGCTCTTGCCCGGCTTAGCGTTGGCCATGGTGCTGGGGCGTTGGTTAGATGGTTTGGCGCTCGGTGAGCAGACGGCCGCTAGCCTGGGGTTGCCGGTGCGGCCTATGCGCTGGGTCTTGATCATGACCTTGGCGCTGGCTACGGGTGCAGCGGTGGCCCATACCGGCCTCATCGCCTTTGTTGGTTTGGCAGCGCCGCACATCACCCGGCGCATGGTGCGCTGGGGCTCGCGCCATGGTGTTTTATTGGCCTCGCTCATGGGCGGGCTGTTATTGGTAGCGGCTGATTTGCTGGCACGTGTAGTTATTGCGCCGCGCGAATTGCCGGTCGGTGTGCTGACGGCCTTGATCGGCGGCGCCTATCTGCTTTGGTTGATGCGCAGGAATCAACCAGTCGGAGGCGTGTCGTGAAGCCCGCAGGCACTATCGCATTGCAAGTAACGGGCTTGCATGTTGCCTTGTCCGGCACCCAGGTGCTGCACGATGTCGATCTGTCCATACCGCGCGGTCGCTGGATCAGCATGGTCGGACCCAATGGCGCAGGTAAATCAACTTTGCTTTCTGCTATGGCGGGCTTGTTGCCCGCGCAAGGGCGTATTGAACTAGAGGGCGAAGACCTGCATGCCATGCCTGTGGCGCGACGTGCTCAGCAATTGGCATGGATGGGGCAAAGCGAGGCGGTGGGCGATGACCTCACCGCGCTGGACGTCGCGCTCTTGGGCCGCTTGCCGCACCAAAGCTGGCTTTCAGCTTGGGATGCAAACGACTACGCACACGCCGAGCAAGCCTTGCGCAGCATGCATGCCTGGCAGTGGCGGGACCGCTATGTGGGCACATTGTCGGGTGGTGAGCGCCAACGCGTATTACTGGCGCGTGCCTTGGCGGTGCGAGCGCCCGTGTTGTTGCTGGACGAGCCCCTGGCCAATCTGGACCCGCCGCACCAAGCCGATTGGTTGGACTTGATGCGCAACTTAGTGAGCGCAGGCGCCACTGTGGTGAGCGTATTGCACGAAATTTCGATGGCACTGCAGGCCGATGAAATGCTGGTGATGCAACAAGGGCGCATAGTGCACCAAGGGCCCTGTACGGATGCCGATACGCACCGCGCGTTGGAATCCGTCTTTGATCATCGGATCCAAGTTCGCATGGTGGACGGGCAGGCCATCGCCTTGCCGCTTTCCTTGCGGCGATAGGTCTCGCAAGGACTTCTATGCCCACAACTTCTGCGCTGAGCAATTTGCAAGATCCTGGTAAGGCTTTGGCGCCAGGCAAGCGATGAGCGCCCGCTGCGTCATGGTGCTGGGCACGACCAGCGGCGCCGGCAAAAGCTGGCTCACCACTGCCTTGTGCCGCTATTACGCGCGCCAGGGCTTGAAGGTCGCGCCCTTCAAAGCGCAGAACATGAGCAACAACGCACGCGTGGTGGCATCCGGCAACGGCCAGGGCGAGATAGGCAGCGCGCAATACTTTCAAGCACTGGCCGCGCGTGCTTTGCCCGATGTGCGCATGAACCCGCTGCTCTTAAAGCCCGAGCGTGACACGCACAGCCAGGTGGTCATGCTAGGCCATGTGGACGAGGCGCTGACGCGCATGCCCTGGCGCGAGCGCAGCCTGCATGTGTGGCCGCGTATCGCCGCCGCGCTGGACGAATTGATCGCGGATAACGATGTGGTTGTCATCGAAGGCGCAGGCTCGCCTGCTGAAATCAATTTGTCTGGAAGCGATATCGTCAATATGCGCGTTGCTTTGCATGCCAAGGCCGCTTGTTTGCTGGTGACGGACATCGACAAAGGCGGCGCGTTTGCGCACTTGTACGGCACCTGGGCCTTGTTGCCGCCACACGAACGCACGCTGTTGCGCGGCTTTGTGCTGAACAAGTTTCGCGGGGATGCGGCGCTGCTGGCGCCCGCGCCGCAGATGTTGCAAGACTTGACTGGTGTACCTACCGTGGCTACCTTGCCTATGTGGTGGCAGCACGGCTTACCCGAAGAAGACGGCATGTTTGACGAACGCAGCATTGCCAGCGGTGCAGTGCAAACAACGATCGCTGTCATCGCCTATCCGCGCATCAGCAACCTGGACGAATTCCAACCCTTGAAAAATATTCCGGGTTTGCGCTTGCAATGGGTGCGCAGCCCGGTGGACTTGGCAGGCTTAAAACCAAGCGACTGGATCATCCTGCCTGGCTCTAAACACACCAGTGGCGATTTGGCCTGGCTGCGCGCGCAAGGCCTGGATGCTGCGATTGCGCAGCACGCACAACAGGCCGGAGCGGTATTGGGTATTTGCGGCGGATTGCAAATGCTGGGCGAGGCTTTGATCGACCCGCACGGCATAGACGGCAATGCGCCGGGCTTGGGGCTGCTGCCTTTGGTCACAGTGTTTGAAACCGACAAAACCGTGCGCCACACGCAGGCCCAATTTTCAGACGCGCTGGCCGCTTCCACAGCGTCGCCGTTTGCGCCGCTGGCAGGCGTTAGCGTGACGGGTTATGAAATCCACCACGGGCAGACGCAGCAGCACGCGGGCATGGCGCAGACCGGTGCGGTGGCGCACGCCGCCTTGCCCAATGGACTGGGCTGGCATAACGCACAGGGCAATGTGCTGGGCGTGTATGTGCACGGTTTGTTTGAGGACGCTGCTGCTGTGCAAGCAATGTTTGGCGCAGGCAGCGCGCAACCGGTGCCCACCTTGGACAGCGTGTTCGACGGTCTGGCAGACTATGTGCAAGCGCACTTTGAGCCCGGCGTGCTCGATGCGCTGGTTCGTTGATCTCTTGCTCTTTATTGGAAAACTACAGGACTATGAACACAGCTTTACCCACCCTCGCTAACCTGCACGACCCCGCACTGCACAGCGTGTTGCAGGCCGCCATAGACAACAAAACCAAACCTCCGGGTTCACTTGGCCGGCTCGAAGCATTGGCAGTGCAGATAGGAGAAATACTTGGCACTGACAAACCAGTGCTGGCGCATCCGCAAATGGTGGTTTTCGCTGCCGACCATGGATTGACAGCGCAAGGCATATCAGCATTTCCTGCGGATGTGAGCTGGCAGATGGTAGAAAACTTTCTGGCCGGTGGCGCAGCGGTGAGCGTGCTGGCGCGTCAACACGGTCTGGCTTTGACCGTGGTCGATTGCGGTGTTAACCGCGATTTTCTGGTGGGTCTGCCTGCGGGTGCGCAACGCCCGGGCTTGGTTGTGCGCAAAGTGGCGGGCGCAGAAAATGGCACGACGGATTCATCGCAAGGCGTGGCGATGTCTCAGGCGCAATGCGAACAAGCTATGCGCAATGGCATGGAGCTGGTGAGCGGCTTGCCCGGCAACGCTTTGCTGCTGGGCGAGATCGGCATAGGCAATACCTCGGCGGCGTCTTTGCTGCTGGCGCGTATGGCAGGGCTAGACATTGAGTTGTGTACCGGCGCAGGCACCGGTCTAGATGCAG
>CAJBBZ010000069.1 GCA_903951445.1 uncultured beta proteobacterium | reverse complement strand
TTATTGGCCCATATGCCAGATATTCGTCGAGCGTGCGCCGCTGCGGCAAAAGGCCAGTACCGGCCCGGTCGAAGCCGCCACGATCGCCGCAAAACTGGCGACTTGCTCAGGCGTAATTTGGCCGCTGATCACTGGCAAATAGTGGTAGTCCAAACCCGCAGCCTGCGCCGCTTGTGCCATGGCTTGGGAGCTGGGTTGATCAGGCCCGCCTTCGCCATCGGGGCGGTTGTTCACCACGGTGCTAAAGCCGTGCGCCGCGATGGCGGCCATGTCCTCGGGGGCTATTTGGGGTGCGGTGGCAAAACCGTCGGTGTGGGCGCTGATAGTCAAGGGCATATTCTGGGTACTTTCAAAAAAACGTCGGTAAATAGTTCAAACGGTGACGCAATTTTAGGGATCCCCTGCCTAAATCCAAACCCGTCCTTGCGAGGCCGCAGGCCGTGGCAATCCAGGGCTTCATGCTTACATGGATCGCCGCGTCGCGTCGCTCCTCGCTATGACGAACTTGCAAAGCGCTTACGTACAGTTTGGGCAGTCGATCCAGGCCTTTGCGATGACGAACTTGCAAAGTGCTTACTTACAGCTTGGCCAATCGCTCCAGACCTTTGCGCAGCGTGGCTTCTTCTTTCGCAAAGCAAAAACGCACAATTTTTTGGTCAAAGGCATCACGGTAAAAAGCCGACATCGGGATGGCGGTAACGCCAATTTCTATGGTTAACCAACGACAAAACTCGGCCTCGCTCATATCACTGACTTCAGAAATTTCTGCGCACTGGAAAAACGTGCCTTCGCTGGGTAGCAGACGGAACTTTGTTTTCTCAAGCCCTTGACGGAACAGATCGCGCTTGTGCTGGTAAAAACCGGGCAGTTCGAGGTAGCGCGAGGGCTCTTGCATAAACTCAGCTAAACCATATTGCACCGGCGTGTTCACGGTAAATACATTGAACTGGTGCACTTTGCGCATTTCAGCAGTGAGCGATGCCGGGGCCGCCACAAAACCCACTTTCCAGCCAGTGACATGGTAGGTTTTACCAAAGCTGGACACGATAAAGCTGCGCGCCGCCAGGCCGGGGTAGCGGGCCGCGCTTTCGTGGGCTGCGCCGTCAAAGACCATGTGCTCGTACACCTCGTCGCTGATGAGCAGCACATCGGTGGGCGCCAAAATCTCTTGCAGGCGCAGCATGTCCGCGCGGCTCCAGATCGTGCCACTGGGGTTATGGGGCGAGTTGATGATGATGCAACGCGTGCGCGGCGTGATAGCGGCGGCAATCTTGTCAAAGTCTGGGCGGAAGGTGCCGGGTGTTAAGGGCACCCGCACCGCCACGCCGCCCGCCAGCGCGATATTGGGCAGGTAGCTGTCGTAGCAAGGCTCCAAAACGATCACTTCGTCGCCAGGATGCACCACGGCCAACACGATAGAAATAATCGCTTGGGTGGCCCCGGCGGTGATGGTGATTTCGTCTGCTGCACGGTAGCTGCGTCCGTACAGCCGCTGTATTTTGTCGGCTACCGCTTCGCGCAAGGCCAATACGCCAGCCATGGGCGGGTATTGGTTATGGCCCTGGTGCATGGCCTGGCTGACGGCGTCGAGCAAGGCCGGGTCACAGGCAAAGTCCGGAAAGCCCTGGCCCAGGTTCACCGACTTATGTTCGGTGGCCAGCGCCGACATCACGGTAAATATCGTAGTGCCTACTTCCGGCAGGCGGCTGCGTAAGGTCGGGGTGGGAAAAACAGGAGCGTCGGGGGTGCTGTGGGGCATGGTGGAAACGGCTAAGGGGTTGAAGGCGCAGCGGCTTAGATATCCGAATCGGTGAAGTGTCCACCCATGGCTCGCTCCACGGTTTGGCGGCTGAGACGATCACTGAGCAACTCGGTAAAGGTATATACAAAGTTGCGCAAATAAGCGCTGCGTTTAAATGCCACGCGCGTCATATTTTGGCCGAACAAATGGCCGGCGGGGCGCACCACCAGGCCGCTTTTGCCGCCTTCTTTTTGCAAGTCGCGCACCGCCATCTCGGCGGCAATGCCCAGGCCCAGGCCCAGACGCACATAGGTGGTTATGACATCCGAATCAATAGCCTCTAGGGCAATGCGCGGCTGCAATTTGCGCGCGGTAAAGGCGGCGTCGATCTTGGTGCGGCCTGTGAACGAAGGGTGGTAGGTAATCAAAGGCTCTGCGGCCACGTCTTCTAGCGTAATGCGGGTGCGCGAGGCCAGTGGGTGGTCCACCGGCATCACCAGCATGTGCTGCCATTCGTAGCAGGGCAGGGTTACCAGTTCCGGGTACGAGGCCAGGGACTCGGTGGCGATACCGATCTCGGCCACCTCGTCGATCAACATGCGCGCTACCTGATCCGGCGCGCCCTGGTGCAGGCTGATATTGACTTTGGGAAAGCTGGTACGCAGGCTGGCTACTTTTTCGGGCAGCACATAGCGCGCTTGGGTGTGTGTGGTGGCAATCGACAGGGTGCCGCTGTCCTCCTGGCTGTATTGCTCGCCGATGCGTTTGAGGTTGCCCAGTTCGCGCAGTATCAGGTCGATGCTGCTGACCACGTGGCGCCCCGGCTCGGTGACGCGCTTGAGGCGCTTACCGTGGCGGGTAAAGATTTCGATGCCTAGCTCTTGTTCCAGCTCGATGATCGCTTTGGAAACCCCAGGCTGGGAGGTGTGCAAGGCCTTGGCCGCTTCGGTCAGGTTCAGGTTGTGCCGCACGGCTTCCTGGACAAAGCGAAATTGGTGAAGGTTCATAACTAAATTAAGCTAAAGAATCCATTCATTATGCATTAATTTAGGTTTACTGCGCCGATTCACCCCAAAGCAATGTCGGCCAATAGTTCAATCAGGCGCGGGTTTTCGCCCACCGCCGTCTGCAATTGGAAGTCCACCTCGGGCCAGTGTTGGCGCATTTGCGTCATCAACGCCGGCAAGTCCTCCCGCGCATGCTTACCCACGCCCAGGAACATGGGCACTATCGTTAGCGCTTTGGCGCCCTGGCCGATCAGCGTGGCGCAGGTGGTGTGCAGATCGGGTGTGCTCAATTCCAGGTAGGCGCAGGCCACGGGCGTAGCGGGAGCCCGCAGTGCGATGGCTTCGGCCACCGCCTGAATCGGCCGGTGCCATAGCGGATCGCGCGAGCCATGGGCGAACAAGATGATGGCGCGCTGCGCACCTTGGGCTGGCGTGCTCATTGCCGAGCCACCAACCAGCCAAAGGCAGCCAGAGAAATAAAGGAATAAATCAAACCGGGCAGGGCGGCGGTAAACCAGGCTTGCCAGCCTTGCAAATAGCCCAAATCGCCCACCAGGTTGTTGAGCAGCACAAAGCTGATACCGGCCAGCACGCCGACAAACACCATGGGTGTGGTGCCGCTGCTGCGAAAGTGCAGATAGGCAAAGGGCAGGGCCAGCATCACCATGACCAGGCAGCTTAAGGGGTAAAACACTTTTTTCCAAAACTGGATTTCGTACTTTTGCGCCGACTGCCCGTTGGCATTGAGATGGCGCACATACTGAAATAACTCCAGCGTGCCCATGCGCTCCGGGCGCACTAGGGCCGAGGCCACCATTTCGGCGCTGATCTGGTTGAGCCAACTGAGCTGCGCGTGGCGCGTGGTGCTGGCCTGCGCTTGCGGCGTGTTCATGTTCATAAATTCGGTGCGTGTGACATCTTGCAAGGTCCAGGACTGGCCGGGCCCGAATTCGCCACCGGCTGCCTGCATAACTGAGACGATGTGCCCTTTGTTGTCCAGTTCAAAAATACGGATGCCTTTCATGCCGGTAGTACCCTCCAGTGCGCCCACATTTACCGAGAAGCTGCTATAGGTTTGTTTGTCTTTGATCCAGGCCCCGGTGCGTCCTAGAGATATCTGGCCCAGCGCCTGGGCTTTGATGGCTTGCGCGGTCTTGTCTGCTAGTGGCGCCAAGTAGTCGCCCAAGGCAAAGGTGATCGTCACAAAGCCTAGGCCTAGCAGCATCAGCGCCCGCAGCGCCTGCCAGGGTCCCAATCCGCTAGTCCGCAAAATCGTGAACTCCGAGCTTTGCGCCAAGCGCGCCATGACAAAAATAGTGCCGATCAGCACCGCAATCGGCATCAACTCATAGAGGTGGCTCGGAATCATCAGCGCGACATAGGCCAGCGCTTTGGCGACGGTATAGCCCAAGGCCTTGTTATTCTCAATAGCATTGAGCTCGTCGCTGAGGTCAAAATACAAAAACAGCGCGTTAAAGGCAAAGAGGACCAGGGCAACTGCGCCCAACACCTCAACGTAAAGCAATTTGCGCAGGGTTCTCACGGTTTGGCTCCTGCTCGCCAGCGCGCGGGCAAGCGCAAAGTCCAATGGTTCTGGCGTATGGTCAGCCATAACAGGCTGACCGCAAACATCCCACCATGCAAAACTAGAACCAATTGCCCGGCAGGCATCTGCCCGGTCTCCACCCAGTTTTTGCCCAGAGCCAGCATATTGAAATACACCAGATAGGCCATAAACGCAAAAAGGAGGTTGCTGGCTCGCCCCACACGCGGGTTAAAGCCCGATACCGCCAGGCCTAAAAAAATCACATTGATCGCTGCCAGAAAAAAACCGACGCGCCAGACCAGTTCGCCCTGGTGCGCAGGCAGCGGCGATGCCAGCAGGTCAGCAGTTGGCAAAGTGGATGCAGGCACAAAATTACGGGCGCTGGGCGCGTCAAAACCCAAATTGATGGTGTAGCGTTCGAAAGTGCTGAAATTGATCTCTCGCGTGTCGGTCGTAATCTCTATCCGTTGGCCGCTTTCCAGCAACAGGCGCTTTTGGCCGTCATCCACTTGTACCGTGCCGCGGTTGGCGGAGGTCACAGTTTCGACCCCCCGCTCGCGCGTCACCATAAACACATTGATGCCTTGTTCTTTGTTAGAACTGTCTTTATCAATAAAAAACACCTTGTCGCCGTTGGCCGACTCCTGAAACTGCCCGGGCTCCACCCTGGACACATCGCTGCGTTTTTGGTACTGATCGCGCAAATCTTCAATTTGGGTGAAGGCCCAGGGCAATACCAGCAGTGCCAGTGTCAGGATCAGCACAAATACCGGCCAAGCAAAAACCAAAAGCGGACGGATCAGCGACGTCAGACCCCTACCGCTGCCCAGCCAGATCACCATTTCGCTGTCGCGGTACATTCGGGTAAGGACGCTGACAAGGGCCAAAAACAGGCTGAAAGACAAAATTGCCGGTAACTGGGATAGCAGGGAATAGCCCATGATCATCATCACATCCGTGGGGTTAAACATGCCGCGGGTGGCCTCGCCCAATGTCCGGATCACGGTCGTGGTCATCACTACGGTAATCAGAATCACCAAGGTGGCGCCAAAGGTGCGCGCAAGTTCCTTGCGTATGGAGGAATGGAATAACATGGATGCCATAGAAAGGGTCAATTATGAACTTTGAAATCAAAGCCTTGGATTTATCCGCCGCCGCTGCGGAGAAATGTGACTTGCTGGTGGTGTTGGTACCCAAAGACTTTAAGGCAGGTAAAGACGCGTTGTCCCAACTCGTAGGCGGGGCCCTCAAGTCGGGCGACCTGGAGACCGGCGTGGGCAAATGCCTGGCCCTGTACCGCCCCGGCCAGTCCGCCGCCGTGCGCGTGGTGCTGGCCAGCGCGGGTGAGGGCAAAGCCCGGCAGGTGAAAAACGCCCTGAACGCGGCCCTGGGCCTGGGCAAATCGGCCAGCCTCAAGCGCTTGGTGATTTGTTTTTCCGGTGCAGCCAGCCCAGACGCCGTCCGCGCTGCCGTGCTGGCGGTGACCGATGGCACCTATGTCTACACCACCAGCAAATCCAAACCGCAGCCGCGTACCCTCCAAAAAGCCACGATCGCGGTGCCCAATCTGGCCGATGTCAAACCCGAGTTTGACCGCGCAGTGGCCGTAGTCGCCGGTATGGAATTGGCCAAAGAGTGGGCCAACCGTCCGGCCAACCTGGCCACGCCCACCGACCTGGCCGGCGCCGCCCAGGCCCTGGCCAAGCACCCCAAAATCAGCTGCACCGTGCTGGGCCCGCGCGAAGTGGCCAAGCTGGGCATGGGCTCGTTCATGGCGGTGGCCCAGGGCTCGGACCAGCCCTTGCGCTTTATCGTGCTGCGCTATGAGGGCGCCGCCAAATCCAAAGCCCCGGCAGTGATCGTGGGCAAGGGCATCACCTTTGATAGCGGCGGCATCTCGATCAAGCCCGCCCCCGAGATGGACGAAATGAAGTACGACATGTGCGGCGCCGCCAGCGTCTTGGGCACTTTTAAGACGCTGTCGCTGCTCAAACCCGCTATCAACGTGGTCGGCCTCATCCCCTCTTGCGAAAACCTGATTAATGGCAAAGCCGTCAAACCCGGCGACGTGGTCACCAGCATGAGCGGCCAAACCATCGAAATCCTCAATACCGACGCCGAAGGCCGCCTGATTTTGTGCGACGCCCTGACCTATGCCGAACGCTTCAAGCCCACGGCGGTGGTGGACATTGCCACCCTGACCGGCGCTTGCGTCATCGCGCTGGGCGCGGTCCGTACTGGCATGTTTTCCGACCACGAAGACCTGGCCCAGGCCCTGGCCAGCGCTGGCGACCGGGCGCAAGACCTGTGCTGGCGCATGCCTTTGGACGAAGACTATGCCGAGGGCCTAAAAACCAACTTCGCTGACGTAGCCAACGTGGCCGGGCGCGCAGCCGGTGCCGTGACGGCAGCCAAGTTTTTGCAGCGCTTTGCCGAAAAGTTTCCTTGGGCGCATCTCGACATTGCAGGCAGCGCCTGGAAGAGCGGGGCGCAAAAAGGCGCTACCGGCCGGCCGGTGGGCTTGCTGGTGGAATACCTGCTGGGGCCTGCGCAAGCCAAGTGACGCAAGTCGCTTTTCATGTCGGCATAGACGACCGGGTGGCGTATTGCTGCCGCCTGGTGCACAAAGTGCTGGCCAGCGGTGCGCAAGCACTTATCCTGGGCGATGCTGCCATGCTGCGGCGCATGGACGCGGGGCTGTGGGCGCAAGACGCTGCGAGCTTTGTGCCCCACGCCATGGTCGAAGCCGCGGCTGCGATTGTGGCCCGCAGCCCGGTTTTGCTGGCAGCGCAGGTGCCCACGGAACTGGCGCAGCAGGCGGTGCTGATCAACATGACCGACCACTTACCGGACGACCCGCACCCCCGCGAGCGCGTGATTGAGCTGGTGTCCGCCGACGAACAAGCCCTCCAAGACGCCCGCGAGCGCTGGAAAAGCTACAAGCAACGCGGCTTTGAACTGGTTAACCACGATGTGCGCCAACGCTCCGCGGGCAAGGCCGCTGACTCGGGTTAAACTCGGCGGCTCTGGAGAGGTGGATGAGCGGTTTAAGTCACACGCCTGGAAAGCGTGCGAGGGGTAAAACCCTCCGCGGGTTCGAATCCCGCCTTCTCCGCCAGTGATTGATGAAAAAAGGGCCTTTTGGCCCTTTTTTCATTTGAAACTGCGCATCCTGTAGCGTCACGCGCGCCACCCCAGTCGCCAAGCCCCGTAAATCTGGTCCGCCAGCGCATGGCTGTCAGCTAAATGGCGCTCGCTGACCGCATCCATAGCCGCCAGGCTTTGCACGCTGTCCGGCCAGCGTTCTACCAGGCGCGGGAAGGAGGCGCCGGGCTCGGCCATCCAAAGCGCGATTTTTCCGGCGGTGATCTCTATATGGAACTGCATGCCCAAGTGCGGGCCCAGCGCAAAGGCCTGGTGCGCGCAGGCGGGGGAGGACGCGATCAGCTCGGCGCCCGGCGGCAGCCTGACAAAGCTGTCGCGGTGCCATTGGTAGAGGGTGTGGAAGCTGCTTTCCTTGCTTGCGTTTTCGGACCTTGGGTTAGTGCCAGCTCCCAGCGCAGTACCCGACCCGCTCGGTGCGCCGTTCGCCCCAAACCAGTAACGGGCAGCCGCGCTGCCAGTGGTTTGCAGCGGTATCCAGCCAATCTCAGGCTGGGTAGCGCGTTCCACCTTGCCACCAAAGGCGCGCGCCATCAATTGCCCGCCCAGACAATGGCCGATGATCGGTATGCCCAGCGCGTCCGCCTCGCGCATCAGCGCTTCGGCATGGCGCAGGGAAGGGCGATCGTCATTGGCACTCCATTCGCCGCCCAGCACCGCCATGGCACTGTAGGCGTTGACCGAAGCCGGGTAAACCTCGCCCGCGTCGGCGCAGAACACATGCCAGCTTATTTTTTGAAAGTCCAGCCACTGGCCCAGGTAGCCGGGGCCGTCATCGGGCAGGTGCTGCAGCACCAAGACGTCGGCGGGCTGATGGTGCGGAGTAGGCATGGGTCTTGAACGTAGGGCGTCGCAGGCTCAGACCGCTCGTGCGCCAGAAGTGTTAGCTGCTGGCTCCAGCTCGAACGCAGGCGGCGGCGTGGTTGTGGGTTTGGGTGTGGTTGCGGGCGCGGGTGCAGCGGCGGCAGCGGCAGCGTTCACGGGTGTACCTTTTCCGGTGCTAACAGGCGCCCCCCATTGCAAAGCCAGTTGCGTGCCTTGCAAAATAGCGCGCTTGGCGTCTAGCTCCGCGGCTTCGTCCGCGCCGCCGATCAAGTGCACCTGCGCACCCGCCGCCAGCAAGTCGGCTTGCAATTCGCGCTGCGGCTCTTGCCCAGCACAGACCACGATGGTGTCCACGGCCAAAGTCATGGGCTTTTCGCCCGCCATGATGTGCAGGCCCTCGTCGTCAATGCGCTGGTAGCTGACCAGGTTCATCATTTCCACTTCGCGGTTTTTGAGCGAGGTGCGGTGTATCCAGCCGGTGGTTTTGCCTAGGCCGTCGCCCACTTTGCTTTTCTTGCGCTGCAAAAGGTAAATCTTGCGCGGGCTGGGGGCGATGTGCGCCGCAGCCAAGCCCCCGGCGCTGGCGTAGGTCGTGTCCACGCCCCATTCTTTGAAAAACTGGGCTGCGTCCAGGCTGGAGCTGCTGCCTTCGTGCAGCAAAAATTCGGCGGTGTCAAAGCCGATGCCGCCCGCACCGATCAGCGCTACGCGCTGCCCCACTTTGCATTTGTCGCGCAGCACATCCAAATAGCTGCGCACCGAGGGGTGGTCTATGCCTTCGATGGCGGGCGTACGCGGCGTCACGCCGGTGGCCAGCACCACTTGCGTAAAACCGGCGCCCAGCAAATCTTGCGCGCTCACGCGCTGGCCCAGGCGCAAGGTCACGCCAGTCAATTGGATCTGCTTGGCAAAGTAACGCAAGGTCTCAAAGAACTCTTCTTTGCCCGGCACTTGCTTGGCGATGTTGAACTGCCCGCCGATCTCGCTGGCGGCGTCAAAGAGCGTCACCTCCAAGCCGCGCCGCGCTGCCGTGGTGGCAAAAGCCAGCCCGGCAGGGCCTGCGCCCACCACGGCAATGCGCTCGCGCACCGGGGCTGGGGTTTGGACCATCAGGGTTTCGTGGCAAGCGCGCGGGTTGACCAGGCAAGACGTGATCTTGCCGCCAAAGGTGTGGTCCAGGCAGGCTTGGTTACAGCCAATGCAGGTGTTGATTTCGTCGGCCCGGCCTTCGGCGGCTTTGCGTACAAAGTCGGCATCGGCCAAAAACGGCCGCGCCATGGACACGATATCGGCCATGCCATCGGCCAAAATTTGCTCGGCCACTTCGGGCGTGTTGATGCGGTTGGTAGCCACAAGCGGAATACCCACTTTGCCTTTGAGCTGCGCCGTCACCCAGGCAAACGCCGCGCGTGGCACTTTGGTGGCGATGGTGGGGATGCGCGCTTCGTGCCAGCCGATGCCGGTGTTCAAAATCGTCACCCCGGCCTGCTCCAGTGCCTGCGCCAGTTGCACCACTTCAGGCAACGTGGAGCCGCCTTCCACCAAGTCCAACATCGACAGCCTAAAAATCACAATGAAATGGGGCCCCACCGCTTGGCGGATGCGGCGCACGATTTCCAGCGGGAAGCGGATGCGGTTTTCGTAGCTGCCGCCCCATGCGTCTTCGCGCTGGTTGGTTTGGCGGGCGATAAATTCATTGATCAGATAGCCCTCCGAGCCCATGATCTCCACGCCGTCATAGCCCGCGCTTTGGGCCAGTGCTGCGCAGCGCGCGTAGTCGGAAATGGTTTCTTCGATTTCTTCTTCGCTTAAGGGGTGCGGGCGAAAGGGGTTGATCGGCGCTTTAAGCGCACTGGGCGCGACTAACTGCGGGTGGTAGGCATAGCGGCCAAAGTGCAGAATTTGCATGGCGATCTTGCCGCCCGCGTCGTGTACGGCTTGCGTTACCACCTTGTGTTTGTCGGCTTCCTCTTGCGTAGCCATGCGCGCGCCGCCAGGCAGGGGGCGGCCCCGGTCATTGGGGGCGATGCCGCCGGTCACGATCAGGCCTACGCCACCACGCGCGCGTTCGGCATAAAAAGCGGCCATGCGCTCAAAGCCGTTTTTGGCTTCCTCCAAGCCCACATGCATAGAGCCCATGATGACGCGGTTTTTGAGTTCGGTGAAACCTAGGTCCAGGGGCTTGAGCAAATGGGGGTATGGATTCACAGGGGCGTCCTCGATGTATTTTTTAAAAATAAAGCTGCCCAGCGCCGGTTGCGCTGGGCCACCATGAAGGGCGGTATTCTCTACTATGCGGCCCACGGCATATTTGAGCTCACTGCCGCTATGTGGACTAAGCTAGGAAAGTCTGCACAGCCCCGCCATCGCGAGGAGCGCAGCGACGCGGCGATCCATAAGTGCTTGATTGGTAAGCCAAAATGGATTGCTTCGCTGCGCTCGCAATGACGGATTTGCACTTATGCAGAGCTTCCCTAGAGCGTGACTACTGCCGCAATGAGCCTGCCCCTGGCCCGAGCCACCAATCGATTTCAACATGCCCCATACCACTTCACCACCAGCGCCCGTGCGCCCACGCGACGCGGCCAGCCTGCTGATTTACCGGCATACAGGTTCCGAAATACAGGTGCTGATGGGTAAGCGCAGGCCAGGTGCACGCTTTTTGCCGGATGTGTATGTCTTTCCTGGTGGTGCGCTGGATGCGGCGGATGCCTTGGGCCTGGCGGTTGCTCAATCAGAAGCAGAAGTCCAAGACCAAGCACAAGCCCAAGCGGGAGTACCACCGGATGTTGCTGCCGGTGTCGGTGCCGGTGCCGGTGCCGGTGCTCCAGGCTCGGCTGGACGCGACCCAGCGAGCAGGCAGACTAATTTGCATCTATCGCCATGGGTGCGCGCCATGGCAGCGCGCGATGCGCTGCATGCCAGCGCCTTGCTGCGCGCTGCTTTGCGCGAAGCGCAGGAAGAAAGCGGCTGGCGCTGGGCCGATGCTAGCCCGCCAAACCTGGATGCCACCGACTTACGCTACCTGGGCCGCGCCATCACGCCGGCACAAAGCCCCCGGCGTTTTCATGCGCGCTTTTTTGCCGTGCCGCATACCTGCATGCAGCAAGACCCGCACGTCGATGGCGAGCTGCTGGACTTGCGCTGGGTCGATGCGCGCAACCCGGAGCGGCTGCCCATCATTGACGTGACCGAATTTATGCTGGCCGAGTTACAAAGCGAATTGGCTAGCGAGCGCGAAGGCTTGCCTTTGCTCAGCTATGTCAACGATAGGGTGCGCGTGCGCAGGCGCCCCATGGCTTATCTGGCTGCACGCGCGAAGGCGGATTAGGATTTAGCTGCCGCTGGCTATCCCTTAAGGGTGAACAGCGGAATGTCTTTCGCTACCGATAGCGCATCAAGTTGCACGCGGGTTTTGTCTTTGGCGAAGGCGGCTACGGCTGAATGCGCCTCGGGTCGCGACATGCTGCGCACATCGCTTTGCGATTGGCCTGCCGCTTGCATCAGGCGCTGCGCGAAATGCGGCTCTAGGGCGGCGAAGGCGACGCGGCCATCTTTGCAGGGGTAAACGCGGTAGCCGGCGTGGCTGCCCCCTACGCTTCCCTTTGCGGTGGTCAGGCCCCAGTTGCGCGGCAGCGCCAGGTAATGCGCGGCTTCGGACAGGGCTACTTCCATATGCGCGCCCTTGCCACTGGCCATGCGCTGCATCTGCACTTGTAGCACCGCTTCGCTGGCCATCAGTGACCCGCCCATATCTGCGTACAGCGAGGGCGGGGTGTCCATGCCGGTAACCAAACCGGCTTCAGCCATATAGGTCAGGTCATGCCCCGGCTCTTCGGCGCGTGGGCCCGGTGCGCCGACGATGGCCACCATGCTGAGCGTGGGGTAGCGCTTTTTCAGGCCCACCCAGCCCAGGCCGAGTTTGTCTAAAGCTGAAGGGCGAAAGGATGTGAGCAGCACATCGGTACGCGCCAGCGCTTTGTGCAGCGCCGCTTGGCCTTTGGCGGTTTTGAGGTCGGCCTGCATCACGCGGATGCCCTGGTGCAAGGTGGTGTAGGCGGGCATGTTGTACATGCCCATGGGGTCGCCGGGCGTGCCTGCGGGCAGGGCGGCGGGCGCCGGGGGTTCGAGCTTGCTGCACCTGGCACCCATGGCTTGCAAACGCATCATGGCGGCAGGGCCAGGCAGGTTGAGCGCCAGGCTGAGGATGCGCACGCCTTTGAGCGGTCGTAGGGGTTTTGGGGTGGTGGTTTTGGTTGCCATGAGGGGTCTCTTTGGTACAAGGAGCTTAGAAATAATGAACCGGTATGGGCTGGATGTGATGCGATGCCAAGCCTTGAACTTAGGTCGGGCTGGAAGCGCTGGTGTCTAGGCTACGCGCTTGCTCAGCCCAACTGGCAAACCACGCCAGGGCCACCGCATCCGGCCCATCGGCAGCCAGCGCGTCAAGAATACAAACTTCGCCAACCAACTGCGCGCCCAGGTCTTGCAAGCGATTTTGAAAGGCTTTTGCACCCCCGTAAAAGGTATCGCCATAACTGCTATCGCCCAGCGCCACCAGGCCGTAGCGCACATGGCCCAGATAGCGCGCTTGCGCCTCCAGGCTCTGGTACAGGCCTTGGGCGTTGTCAGGCACGTCGCCCTGGCCGGTGGTGGAGCAGCACAACACCAAGAAGCCGGGGGTGTCGAATACGGCGATCGTCTGGTCTTGCATATCCAGCACTTGTGCGCTGGCGCCGTAGTCGGGCGCGGCCAAGGCCAGGGTTTGGGCAATCTGGCGGGCGTTGCCAAAGACGGTGCCCACCAGCAGGGTGATTTGCATATACAGACGAGCAAAGGCGAAAAACAGCAGGCCCGCATGATAGGGGCAATAATCGGCCTATCGCGCCCAAGGCTTGCGCCGGTGATTCGCACCGGGGCGACTTGCCGCCAATCTGAGGAGATGCTGGTTTATATGCATAGGGTGCTTAGCATGGGCCTAGTAGCGACTAGCCACCAAACTGAGGGGATGCTGGATTGACGTCTGATTTTTTGAGTGCGGACTTGTTTCCCGAATTGCCCAAAGTGCTTGTCCCGCCCCCGCCGCGCAAGCCCAAACCTGCCAGCGCCAAAGCGGCGCCCAAATCCACTATGACACCAGCACACCAAGCCGGGACTTTTTCAGGCGCGGGGACTTCACCAGCCGCAAGCCCTGCAAGCGATCCCGAAGCCTGCGCCGCCCTATTGGACGCACACCCCGACTACCGCGTGTTGCGACGCCTGCCGGTGCGCCTCCATTGGGACGACGCGGCCACTACGGGCCGCACGCGCGTCTTGATTTTGGACACCGAGACCACCGGTCTGGACCAGTCCAAAGAAAAAATTATCGAACTGGCCATGCTGCGCCTAGACGTGGACACGGCGACGGGCCAGCCCTTGGGCCTGATGCAGGTGTTTGATGAATTGGAAGATCCGGGCCGTGCTATTCCCAAAGAAGTGGTGGCATTGACCGGCATTACCGATGCCGACTTGCAAGGCAAACGTTTGGACGAGGCGCGTATCGCGGCCATGCTGGAGGGTGTGGATGTGGTGATCGCGCACAACGCGGGTTTTGACCGGCCGTTTTGCGAAGCGCGCATCCCGCAGTTTCGCGACTTGGCCTGGGCCTGCTCGTTTGCAGATATCGACTGGAAAGCCCAAGGCCGTAGCTCCAGCAAGTTGGAGGCATTGGCGCTGGAGTTAGGTTGGTTTTACGACGCCCACCGCGCTGAGATGGATTGCCATGCCTTGTTGGCCGTGCTGTGTGCGCCGCTGCCCAAATCGCCCGAGCGCACGGGTCTGGGAATGCTGCTGGCTGCCGCCCGTAGGCCGGCCTTGCGTGTTTACGCTACGCACGCGCCTTTTGATTCCAAAGACTTGCTCAAAGCCCGAGGCTACCGATGGAATGCCGAGCAAAAAGTCTGGTCAAGCCGCCTGGCGGACGAAGCCGCACTGGAGGCGGAATGCGAATGGCTAAAGACCGATGTGTATGGCGGACGCCATGCGGTAGTGGCCATCGAGCAAAGCGACGCCCGTGCCAAGTATTCATCGCGAAGCGGTCGGGTGGTGCAGCGCCAGCTATAAGTGTCAGCCCTGCAAACAGGCTGTGCGATAGCGTCAATGCCCTCGCTTGCTGCCTTAAGCCAGTCAGGTGTTTGGCTTGCAATCAGGCTAGTGCGATAGCGTATGGCCCCAAAGCGTGTTTTTATTCACCCTACATTTTCTTTAGATTCCCACCATGCCTTACCACCTCATCGGTCTGCAAGCGGCCAAAGTGCGCAAAGTGTTCATCAACGGGCGCTTAGTGCCTTCGGCCATGCACAAAACTGCGCAAGCAGGCGCGCTAACCGTGGGCCCACTGGGTTTAGAGCTTGACGAGCAAGCAGATTTATCGGTGCACGGTGGCCTGGAAAAAGCGATCTACGCCTATCCATCAGAGCACTATGATTTTTGGCGCGCCGAGCGCCAAGCAGCAGGCGTGGGCGGCATAGACGACAGCCTGGCGTTTGGATCGCTGGGCGAGAACCTGACGCTACAAGGCCTGTTGGAAAGCGAGGTCTGGGTGGGCGATGAATTGCACTTTGCCAATTGCCGCTTGCGCGTCACCCAGCCGCGCGAGCCTTGCTCTAAGTTCAATGCGTCCATGGGTTTCAACACCGCCTCAAAACGCATGGCGCAGAGCGCTAAGTGCGGCTTTTATTTGGCGGTGGACCAAGCCGGCACGCTGCAAGCGGGCGAGCGCTTCAGCTTAGTCCCCGGCCCGCGCCGCGCCAGCATTCCCGAGCGTTTTTCGGCCAAGATGTTCAAGCATTTGGAGTGAGGGGCCGCCGCGTCCAAGGCCGCATCGGGTGCATGCGGGGGCGCGTGGGCGTGGCCCCCAAGGCGCGCGGCGCCCGCAGCTTCAGGCGCCCACGTTGCACTCGCGGCGCAGCAGCGCCAATGCGTCGTGCAAGGCGTAGTCGGCGTCACTGCGCAGTACCGGCAGCGCTTCCTCGGTGAACGCGCCCCACATGCGCAAGTAGTCGCTTTGGTAGGCGGTGGGCGCGTGTTCGCGGACAAATGTACTGGCCAGGTCTGCGTCCATTCCAGACTTGCGGATTTTGCGGATCAAGGTGGCGGCGGCTTTTTCGGTCAGCATGGTTTTGTGCGCGCTGCCTGCGGCCACGCACAGCAGCAGAGTCAGCAGGGAGCCTTCATCGTCGTGGCCGCCCGTGGCTTTGTTCCAGGCGGCAGAAACTTGGCGTTCAAAGTCTTCCACTTCCGCTAGCCCGTCTTCCAGCCAGAAGTAGCGGCCTGTGAAGGCCGGTGTTTGGGCGAAGAGCTTGCGCGGTGGCGCGTTGGCGTCCATGATGCGCGGCCAATCGGCAACCAAGCTGTCCGCGACGGCGCGCACCGCAGGCGCTAAAGCGGCGGGCAAACCTTTGGGCAGGACCAGAGCAGGCGGCTGCGCCGTAGCCGCAAACTTTTTACGCAACACTGCAACCGTTTGGGCAAAGCCAGGCCAGTCCGGTACCACGCTGCGTTTGGCCAGCGACCAGAGCAGGGCGGTGCGCAGCACGGCCTCGGCGTCCGGCGCTTCTTCGTGCAAAAGGTCGGCGTCCAATTCCCACTGCTGTGCGCACCAAATGGCCGCATCAATCACGCATGCCACCTGGTCGCGCTTGGCGCGCTCGGCGCGGTAGTCCGCGTGGCTGCGCAGGCTCCAGCGTTCCAGCACCGCTATCTGTTCGTCGCTAAAGCCGCGTCCGTCTTGCATGCCGAAGTGCGTGTTTTGCGGCATGGCGATCATGGCTTTTAGCATATCGGAGCCGCCTTTGGAGCGCGACAGCAGCGAGTGATCACGCAGTGCAAGCGCCGCGCGGTGCAGGTCGCCTTCGCAGCTGTCTTGCAAATACAGGCTGACCAAATTGACCATGCGCTCACGCGCTTTTTCTAGGTCGGGGCGTAAAAATTCGGTGCCGAAATAGCGGGCGATTTGCACCATGCCTTTGGGCGCCTCGGTACGCAAGGCCTCAATGCGCTCGGCGCCAATCAGGCCATGCGCCAGCCCATAGGCCAGCGCTTTTTCAAAAAACGGACGCTCATCAAACAGCGCCATGCCGCTGGCGGGGCTGTTGGCTCCTTCGTCTGCCGGGTCTTGGGGCTCGGTCATGCTGACGGTGTCTCCGCTTCAGGTTCGCGCGGCACAGGGGCACTGCCGATTACCGAAGCAAGGTGTTCGCCATCCATGCCCGGCAAGCTGTGCATGCGTGCGCGCAACAAAAAAGAGTGCCTAGCCATTAAATCGCCGATTCCTCGTCCGCGTCCAATGCGGCAGGCGTAGCCTTGCCACGGTCGGTGTCGCCGGTTTCCACTTTGCCGTCGTCCTCTTCTGTCTCAAACTCTTCGCCACGCCCGGCCTCAAAAGCGCGGGCTTTGGCGCGTAGCACCAGCAGAGTTTCGATGAACAAATCCACACATTGGTAGCGCAGGGTGTAGGCCATTTGCATCCAATCCTGGTCGGCCACTTCATCTTCGTCTATGCGCGGTTTGGCATAGGCGTTGGCGTAAAGGTCAGCTTCGGTAATCATGTCGCCATCGTCTTCGGCGGTGTCAAACAAACCGGTGCGCGCAAAGGCTTCTACCCGGCTCCAGCGTTCAGCAAAATAATCAGCCAGCGCTTCGCTGCCGCCTTCTAGGTCGCCGATGGCGGTCAGGAATTCCACCGGGTCACCACCCGCGCGGAAGATGACTGAGTTCACCATGCCGCGCAGATGGGTGCGCGAGAGGTCTTTGTATTGTTTTTCGATCACCACGGCACGCGCGAATTGCTGCGGCGACACCAGCAAATTGACCACGGATTCTTTAGAGTTGTCGTATTCGCGGATCACGGCCAGGATGTCTTTGGGCGGCAATTGCTCCAGCACCACCATCAAGGCGCTGTCGCCCTCGGCGTCGGCCAACTCCACCAAGGCCGATTCGGCGCCCGAAATATCGCCCGCTGCAATCAGGCTTTGGGTTTTAGAAATCAATGCGAGATGTTGGCTCATGGCTTTTCCTCTTTCAATACGGTGCAAAGGTTTGATTCCTTGCGGTCAAAGCCTTGTTCGGCCATCCAGTCATTACCCGCTTCCTCCGCTGCGCGGGCTTCTTTTTCTTCTTCAGAATCCTGGTCCTCGCCGTCTTTGTCTTCGTCCTCATCATCATCGGCAGGAGCTACAGCGGCTGGCGTGTGGTGGAACAAATATTCCATACCCGCTGCCAGCACCATCAGTGTGTCGCCCGCCGGGTCTTTGCACAGTTCCTCGGCCAGGCCCAGTGCCCAGGGCTCCAGACTTACATGGCCCGAGAGCGTAGCCCAGTCGGGCAATTGACTTGAGTCTTTGGCCACCAGCGCATCCATCAGCGCCGGTTTGCTAAAGCGCATTCCCTGGTGGAACACGATAGCCACCATTTCCGGGGCGCTAGCCATCATCTGGCGCAAAAAAGGCAGCTCTTTGCGGCGCTGGGCCAGGCGCTGGCGCAGCACGTTTTTGCCTTCGGAGTCAAAGGCCATGTCATTGATTTCCGCTTCGTAGCTGGAACGCAAGAGCGCGAAGTAAGACGATATTTTCATAAAAAGTGGGTCAGCGGCTTTGCAGCAGTTTGTCTAAATAGGGGTTCCAGATTTCCCGCGCGGTTTGCAGCGGATCGTCGAGCAGGTTGCGGCGGCGGTTGTCGTCGTAGGCTTGGCGCTTCGTTTCGTCGCTGAGCACTTCGTAAGCTTGCTGCACCGCGCGAAAGCGCGACGGAGCGTCCGGGTCGCTATTGCGGTCGGGGTGGTAGGTGGCGGCAAGTTGGCGAAACGCCTTTTTGATGTCGGCGATGCTGGCGCTGCCGCGCAGGCCCAGGGCGCTGTAATGGTCCGTCATAGCCCTCTATTGTCGCTGCCTTGCAGAGAGCGGTGCCCGTGAACCGGCACGATGGGGTATTGCACCCCCGCGTGGGGTCCTCAAACGCCCAGTCGTATCCGCTGTCATCTAGGTGCCATGGCGGTTGCTGCTCTGGTTTATCCTCGTCCCGATGGGCGCTGTGCCCCAATTGAACAAAGGCATTTGCATGAACCGTGTCCTAGCCCATACCGGCGCCCGTTATCCCATCGTCCAAGCCCCCATGGGCTGGATTGCCCGCAGCCCTCTGGCCAGCGCCGTTTCCCGGGCGGGTGGCTTAGGAATCATCGAAACCTCCTCCGGCGAAACAGAGAATTGCCAACGTGAAATCCGCACCATGGTCGACAGCGGCCTGCCTTTTGGCGTGAACTTGCCCATTCGCTTTCTCAAAGACGAGGCCATGCTGCGCTTTGTGTGCG
Organism: uncultured beta proteobacterium; assembly: GCA_903951445.1. Taxonomy (GTDB): domain Bacteria; phylum Pseudomonadota; class Gammaproteobacteria; order Burkholderiales; family Burkholderiaceae_C; genus Allorhodoferax. The sequence continues at coordinate 3,085 of CAJBBZ010000069.1, read as the reverse complement.
AGGTTGGTATCCGTTTTGTGACCACCTCGGCGGGCAGTCCCGCCAAGTTCATTGCGCCGCTCAAAGCGGCGGGTATCGTGGTCTATCACGCCGTGCCCACGGTAGATATGGCGCTTAAGTGCGTGGAGGCGGGCGTCGATGGTCTGGTGGTAGAAGGCGGCGAGGGCGGTGGCTTTAAAAACCCCGAAGAAGTTAGCACCCTGGTGCTATTGCAGGCGATACGCGAAAAAGTGGATGTGCCCTTAATTGCTGCCGGCGGCATCGTCGATGGCCGGGGCATGGCCGCCGCCTTTGCGCTGGGCGCCGAAGGCATCCAAATGGGCACCCGCTTTGTCGCCAGCCTGGAGAGCCCGGTGCATGCGCATTACAAAGAAGCGATTGTGGGCGCGGGCACCACTGGCACCTGGATGCTCAATACCAAATCCAGCCCTTGCATTCGCGCGCTTAAAACCGAGTTCACCCAAACGATTCATGAAGCGGGCCTGATGGGGCCGGAGAGCTTTATGGGGATTCAAAAAGTGTATTTCGGCGGCGACATGAACGCCGCCCCTGCGCTGGCGGGCCAGTCCGCGGGGCTGATTCACCAGGTCAGCAGCGTGCAAGACATCATTACCCAAACGGTGGAGCAGTTCCAAGCCATTTCCAAGCGCATGGGGGCTATGGCGCAGGCGGCAGATTTTGGTTAGTGCTGTGGCACTCGCTTAGCAATCAGCTTGAGGGCACGATACCGCTGTTGCGCTCGGAATTGGCTTTCAAGCGGATATCGAAATGATCCCGTTCAGCGCTTCGCAGGCGGACTCAAATACCGTTGGCGGCACCTGCTTCCATGCATGCGGACGTGCCCCACGGTCGCGCCAGGAAAATGACTTGGGTTGGTGTGCCAACACATAGCAGACTTCGCCCTTGGGCGATGTGAAGCGCACCGCAAATGGGTTAGTTTCATTGCTGGGCGCATGGGTCATCGGCAATCCAATAACGAGATTGGTCCGCTCGTTAAACGCCTTGGGTGACAACACCAACATCGGATGCTCGTCCTTCATCTCTTTACCGGCCTGCGGATTGAAGTTAAGCCAGATCATGTCGCGGCGATCTGGCACCCAGAGCTTGCCAGGGCTAGCCATCAGAATACTTCAGCGCCGACGCGCCCTGTTGCCATGACTTCGCCTCCATGAATGGCGGGATCAAATGCTTTGAGCTTTTGGGCCAGCGTCAGCTTGGGCTTGCCGGCCGTGCGTAAGAACACGCCGCCATCGACCACCTCTACCTTGATTGGCAGCCCACGGCTAAAGCGTGCTGCCTTGGCCACCGGTGCGGTGATGCGCACGGCCAGGCCGTTACCCCACTCTTGAACTGTCTGATCAACTGAAACGGTTGCCGTCATTGGGATACCTCTTTGCAATGTTGATACGAGTTTATACGCCGGCCCCATAGGTGTCAACGTGTATCAACAAAGGCTTGCTTGAGATCCTAAATAGGCAAGGCCACCAAATCATGTCCCTGTGTGCCCACGACGCGGGCGCGGGTGAATTCACCCACCTTCAGGGTTTTGCTGATTTTTTCCGGGGGCAGCAAGCGCACCACGCCGTCGATTTCCGGGGCGTCGGCGTAGCTGCGGCCTACGCCGCCTTTTTTGCCCAAGCCGGGCGCTGAATCCACCAGCACTTGCATGGTGGCGCCAATGCGGCGGCGCAGGCGCTCGGCAGAGACTTCTTCAGCCACTGCCATAAAGCGGGAGCGGCGCTCCTCGCGTACTTCTAAGGGCAGCATGCCGGGCAATTCGTTGGCGGTGGCGCCATTGATGGCGCTGTAGGCAAAGCAACCGGCGCGGTCGATTTGCGCTTCGCGCACAAAGCCTAGTAGGTGTTCAAACTCGGCTTCGGTCTCGCCCGGAAATCCGGCGATAAAGGTGCTGCGCACGACCAACTCAGGGCAGGCTTCGCGCCAGGCGGCGATGCGCTCCAGATTGCGCTCGCCGCTGGCTGGGCGCTTCATGCGTTTAAGTACATCGGGGTGGCTGTGTTGCAGCGGTACGTCCAAGTAAGGCAGCACTTTGCCTTGCGCCATCAGCGGCAGCAACTTGTCCACCGTGGGGTAGGGATAAACATAGTGCAAACGTACCCAGGCGCCATAGGGTGCGGCGATCTCACCCAGCGCTTCGACCAGTTCAAAAGTGCGGGTTTTGACCGGCTTGCCGTCCCAAAAACCAGTGCGGTATTGCATGTCCACGCCGTAGGCCGAGGTGTCTTGGCTAATTACTAGCAGCTCTTTGACGCCGCCTTCAAACAGTGCGCGCGCTTCATTGAGCACATCGCCAATCGGGCGCGATACCAAATCGCCGCGCATGGACGGGATGATGCAAAAGGTGCAGCGGTGGTTGCAGCCTTCGCTGATTTTTAAATACGCATAGTGGCGCGGCGTGAGTTTGATGCCGGCAATGCCAAAGCCTTGCGGTACCAGATCAATAAACGGGTCGTGCGGCTTGGGCAGGTTCAGGTGTACCGCGTCCATGACTTCCTGGGTGGCGTGTGGCCCGGTCACGGCCAGTACCTTGGGGTGCATTTGACGCACCAAATTGTTACCCTCACCATCGGCGCGCGCGCCCAGGCAACCGGTGACGATAACGCGTCCGTTGTCGGCCAGGGCCTCGCCAATCGTGTCCAAGCTTTCTTTCACTGCGTCGTCGATAAAGCCGCAGGTGTTGACGATGACCAGGTCGGCCCCCGCAAAGGTTTTAGACGTTTGGTAGCCCTCGGCGCTTAGCTGCGTGAGGATAAGCTCGGAGTCGGTCAATGCCTTGGGGCAGCCAAGGCTGACAAAGCCCACGGTGGGGGCGCGCGTCGCGCCAGTGCTGGCGATGTTTTCAGGAGTCATGGGGTGTACCAACAAAAATAAATTAGCTGCCGTCGGGGCGAGCCGCATGTAGTGTGCGCGAAGGCCTGTCGGAACTGGTCATCGCCAGGAGCGCAGCGACGCGGCGATGCATAAGTGCTTGATTGGCAGGCCAAAATAGATTGCTTCGCTGCGCTCGCAATGAACTGTGCTCCCAGTCAAGCAAATTCTGCTGAAAAGGAGACATTTTTCGTCG
>CAJBBZ010000068.1 GCA_903951445.1 uncultured beta proteobacterium | reverse complement strand
GGTTGTTGCTACAACACGCCGCGTGCAAGTAGCGCGGCGTACTGCTCAGGCGTCACGCCAATCTCTTTGAGCACTGCCTGGGTGTCTGCACCCAGTAATGGCGGGGCATCGTTAAAGGCAAGCGGGTTTTGTTTGAGCCGGAGCGGGCTCACAATTTGCGGCACCTTTCCCGCTGTCGGATGGGGCAGATATCGCAACATTTCCCGATGAATAATCTGAGGTTCGGCCAAAATTTCTGGGATCGTATTGATGGGTCCGCAGGGCACGCCATGTGCGCGCAAGGCTTCAATACACTCCGCACGTGAGCGCTTACCAATCTCCTCAACCAAAATCTCCATCAGCGCGACTAAGTTCACCACGCGTGAACTGTTCGTGGTGAATCGTGGATCGCTGGCCAGATCAGGGCGATTCATGGCCTGACAGAAGCTGGCAAACTGCCCGTCGTTGCCAACGGCCAGTACCATTTGACCGTCGGTGCATTGAAAAACATCTTGAGGTTGAATGTTGGGATGCTTATTGCCCATGCGCTGCGGCGTTTTGCCAGACACGAGATAGTTCATGCCCTGGTTGGCAATGGTGGCGACCATGACATCCAGCATAGCTAGATCGATGAATTCGCCTTCACCACTTTCATTGCGACGTGCCAGCGCTGCAAGTACGCCCACAGCCGCCCACATCCCTGTCATTAAATCCATGATGGGCATGCCGACTTTTTGTGGGCCGCCACCGGGCTGGCCATCACGCTCGCCTGTCACGCTCATCAAGCCACCCATGGCCTGAATCATGAAGTCATAGGCGGGCAGATCCGCCAGCGGACCGTCTTGCCCGAAGCCGGTCACAGAGCAGTAAATGATGGCAGGATTGACTGCCTTCAAGTCTTCGTAAGCGAGGCCATAGCGGGTGAGCGTGCCGACCTTGTAGTTTTCAAGAACGATATCAGCTTGCGCCGCCAACTTGCGCACGAGCTCTTGCCCTTCGGGCGTGCTGATATCAATTGTGACTGATTGCTTGCCGCGGTTTGCTGCTAAAAAATAACAGGCTTCGCGGGTTTGCTCGCCATTCTCTGCTTTCAGAAAAGGCGGCCCCCACACGCGAGTGTCGTCACCCACGCCAGGCCGTTCTACTTTGATGACTGTGGCGCCTAGGTCTGCGAGAACTTGACCTGCCCATGGGCCCGCCAACACACGGCTCAGGTCAAGGACTTTGACGTGTGTGAGGGGGCCATGTTGTTTCATTAGTCGGATCCGAGTGACAGCTTATTAGGCATGCGTTTTTCAATCGACCACTTCAGCAGCGCTGCACTGCGATAAATGCCATGTGCAAATTTACCGTAAGGCAACGTCAGGAAGAGTGCCATGACGATACCAAGGTGAATGGCGAGCAGTAACGCCATGGCGCTGGTGTCGCGCCAAATCAATAGTGCCAGGCCAGTGAGACTGGTTAAAAACAGCAAGGCAATGAATCCGCGGTCCATTGGTTTTTGTGCCGCATCACCGTGCAAGGCAGAGCGATTAAGGTTGAGCCACAACAACCCTGCGGGCCCAATTAACAAACCGATGCCGCCTACCGTGCCCAGAATGACGGGCAGGCTGGTATAGGCGTAAGGCGCTTGCAGACCGAGTACGTAGTGATAGAGCGTTGCC
>CAJBBZ010000067.1 GCA_903951445.1 uncultured beta proteobacterium | reverse complement strand
GTGTGTGTGTGCGTGTGTGTGCGTGTGTGTGCGTGTGTGCACGCGTGCGCGCGCGCGTGCGCGCGCGCGTGAGTGTCTGTAGTGTGGGTGAGCGCCTGCCAGTTTGCGGCGAAAAACCAGACGTTCCGGCGTGGACTCCTTAGCAGCCAGCTTATAGCCATCGGCATTGAAATCACGCAGTTGCTCCGCCTTATCCATGCGCTGTTCGATCGCAAAACGCATCATCGCGCCGCGCGCTCGTTTGGCATTGAAGCTGATAATTTTGTACACCCCGTTTTTATAGTCTTCGAACACACATTCAATCACCCGCGCTTTAAGCAGCTTGGGCTTGACGGACTTGAAATACTCTTGCGAAGCCAGGTTCACCAGCACCGGCTCGGCATCGCCTTGCAGGCGCTCGTTCAGGTAATCGGTGATGCGGCTACCCCAAAACTGGTACAGATCGCTTCCCTGCTCGGTGGGTAGGCGCGTGCCCATTTCCAGGCGGTAGGGCTGCATCCAATCCAAAGGCCGGAGCACGCCATACAAACCGCTGAGTACACACACATGCGCTTGCGCCCAGGCCAGCGCGTCCTCATCTAGCGCGCGGGCGTTGAGCCCGTCATAGACATCGCCGTCAAAGGCCAGCAACGCTTGGCGCGCATTTTTTACCGTCGCGCGCGGCGACCAGGCTTGGTAGCGCGCCACGTTCAGGCCGGACAGCGCGTCGCTCAAATCCATGAGTTCAGAAATTTGCAGTGGCGTGTAGCCACGCAGCACTTTGATCAAGGCTTGCGATTGCTTCACAAACAAAGGCGCTGAATGCGCCTGCACCGTAAGCGGTGTTTCGTAATCCAGGGACTTGGCGGGCGAGAGAACAAACAGCATGGTGGTGGATGGTCAGGCAGGGGGGAAAGCGCGATTGTCGCCTGAAGCCAAGCGCCGCTACGGTCGCTGCGCCCCATTGGCCCATTCTTGGTTGCGCATTTGGCGGTCACAGACACGTCATATCCGATTCATATGCTAGCCAAGGCAATTCGCTCTTCGTGCCTCGTGGCACTCTTTTCACACAGGGAAAACATGAAACAAAATTACATATTGAATCCGGTAACGCGCGCGCTGTGCGCCTTGATCATCTCAGGCAGCGCCTTGGCGCAAACCGAAGTCAGCGCGGTTTTGGCGGGACATGCCTATTTGCCCGCCTCCACCACGGTGCAGGCGCCCAAAGCGGCCGGCCCCTCGTTTGCTACCGCCGGTAAATTTACCGACGCCAGCCGCCAGCGCAAAGACACGCTGGGTAGCGTAGAAGGCATCACCTTTGTGGGTGACCCCAAGTACCCGCGCAAATCGGGCGGCAGCCTGCCAGTGACCGGCCAAGCGGTGCAAGGCTTTTCGGGCATTGTGTCGCTTGGGCAAAGCCGCTTTTTGGTTTTAACCGACAACGGCTTTGGCAACAAAATCAACTCGCAAGACGCACTGCTGATGGTGCAGCATGTGAAGGCCGATTGGAGCAAAGGACAAGTCGCCTTGGAGTCCACCACGTTTTTACATGACCCGGATAAAAAAGTTCCGTTTTTTATCGTCAACGAAAACACCGACAGCCGCTACCTGACCGGCTCGGACTTTGACCCCGAATCCATCCAGATCGTCGGCGATGAATGATGGATAGGCGACGAGTTCGGCCCCTATGTGCTGCGCGTCACGCCCCAGGGCAAGGTGCTGGGCGTCATCGAAACCGTGGTCGGCGGTAAAAGCTACCGCAGCCCGGACCATTACCTCAATGGCCGCATCCCCGGCAATTACCCCGGTGACGAACAGTTCGAATCGCGCCGCTCCGGTGGTTTTGAGCCCATGGCCAAATCTATTGACGGCAAAACGCTCTACCCCATGTTTGAGTGGCCGCTGTGGGATGCGCAAGCCAAAGCCCAAGAATCCCGCATGGGCAAGCCCTACACCCGCATCCTGGAGCTGGACGCGGCCAGCCAAAAATACAAAGACCGCCAGTGGAAATACCAGTTTGAAGCGTCCGGCCATATCGCCGCCGACTTTCAGATGCTGGACGCCAACACGGGTCTGGTGATCGAGCGCGATGACAGCACCGAAGGCGCCGGTCCCAACTGCCCCGGCGAAGCCCGCGTGGATTGCTTTACCCGCCCGGCCAAGTTCAAACGTATTTACAAAATCGACCTGAGCCAGCTTGACAGCGAAGGCTTTGTGAAAAAAGTGGCCTATATCGACCTGACCCGCATCAACAACCCGCAAGGCCTGGCCAAACTCGGCCCCAATGAGGCGGTATTTGTGCTGCCCCACCTAGGCCCTGAAGGATTGACGGTGGTCGATAGCAACCACATCGTCGTGGTCAATGACAACAACTTCCCGTTTTCATCGGGTCGCACTATTGGACATCCGGACCATAACGAGCTCACGCTGCTAAATATCAAGGCCTTGGTCGACGCCAAATAGCCGACCCCAACCCGTAAACAGTAGCGTGGCACAAGCCGCGCTGCTGCTGAGCTAGGGCATGTCGACCACTTTGCTGGTCAGGCGCCGCACAAAGGGCAACACCGCCATCAGCGTCGGAAAAGCGATCAGCCAGGAAACGCCCCAGGAACCCAGCCAAAGTTGCAGCACGCCAGGCGCCAAGCCCACGCCGCGCAAGGTGCTGATGCCTGAAATCAGGCAGGTCATGATGCAGGACAAGAAAAAAGGCAGGACGATGGCCGCGTAGCGGGCGGGCAGCTTGCGAAAGCCGGGTGTTGGTGGGGACAAATTTTCCATGGGCGCGATGGTAACTGCCACGCGTGAAGTCGCCAGGCCCGCGCGCGCCTAAGCATCCACGGGCGGGCACCTCGGTAAAATTACCGGTCTTTCCCCTGCGCCGCCGCACTCCGGTTGCTGCCACCCACTTAAAGCCCCATGTCCACTACGCCCCCTGACCAGCCCGGATTGCAATCCCTTTCCAAGTCTTTTGAACCCGCCGCCCTGGAGGCGCACTGGGGCCCGGAATGGGAAAAGCGCGGCTATGGCCTGGCAGGCGTACGCGGCAGCGGCCAGGCCGATGCCAGCCAGCCCTCGTTTGCGATTCAGTTGCCGCCTCCCAACGTGACCGGCACGCTGCACATGGGCCATGCGTTTAACCAAACCATCATGGACAGCCTGACTCGCTACCACCGCATGCGCGGCCATAACACCGCCTGGGTGCCGGGCACCGACCATGCCGGCATTGCCACCCAAATCGTGGTGGAGCGCCAACT